>JBAZUN010000007.1:24832-36406 GCA_041661365.1 Candidatus Latescibacterota bacterium | reverse complement strand
CCCGGTCGACGTCCCGGAACTCGGCCGTGCGGCCGAGGACGGCCTGTCCCTCGGGATTCAGCCGGGCCTGCAGCCGCTGGTTCAGGCTGGCGGCGCCGGTCTCGCCCCGGTACATCGGGGTCAGCACCTGGATCTCGCGGAAGGGGTCGTACCCCCCGTGGGCCGGCAGCCGCCGGGCGCACAGGTCCTCCACCAGGCCGGCCACCTTCTCCGGATCCTCCTCTTCCAGGAAGAAGAAGTCCGAGGCGCTCCGGTTGTCCAGCTCGGGCAGCTCCCCCCGGTTGATCCGGTGGGCGTTGAGCACGATCCGGCTGTCCGGCCCCTGCCGGAAGATCTCGGTCAGGCGGACCACCGGCACGACCCCACTGTCGATGACGTCGCGCAGGACGCTCCCCGGTCCGACCGAGGGGAGCTGGTCCACGTCCCCGACGAGGACCAGGCGGGCGGTGGCGGGCAGGGCCCGCAGGAGGGCATTCATCAGCACCACGTCGATCATCGAGGCCTCGTCGACGATCGCGGCCCCGACCTCCAGGGGCACGTCCTGGTCGCGCTGGAAGCGGCGGGTGACCGGCTCGAACTCGAGCAGGCGATGGATGGTGCGCGCCTCGCGGCCGGTGGCCTCGGCCAGCCGCTTGGCCGCGCGGCCGGTCGGGGAGCAGAGGGCCACGGTCAGTCCGGCCGCCTCGAAGGCGGCCAGGATGCGGCGGGTCACCGTGGTCTTGCCGGTTCCCGGACCGCCGGTCAGGACCAGGACCTTATGTTCGCCGACCAGCTCCACGGCCTGCTGCTGTCGGGCGGCCAGGGCCGGTCCGTCGCCGGCTTCGGCTTGCCGGACCGGCGGGCGGCCAGGGAGACCCGGACCGCGCAGCAGGCGAGCCAGGGACGAGGCCACGCCGACCTCGGCGTGGTATAGCGGTGGCAGGTAGTAGCGCAGCTCCTCGGTAACCAGGCCGTCCTCGCGGCGCAGCCGCTCCAGGGCCGGGGGAATCAGCTCGGCGTCGATCTCGAGAACCTCGCGCGCCTGCTCGATCAGGGTCACGGCCGGCAGGAAAACATGCCCCTCGTCGCTGGCCTGAGAGAGGAGGTACCGCACCCCGGCCATCACCCGGGCCGGGGCGTCGGCCGCGATGCCGAGCTGGCGGGCGATCCGGTCCGCGGTCCGGAAGCCGATCCCCGGCACCTCGCGCTCCAGCCGGTACGGATTCTCGCGGACCCGGGCGATGGCCTCCTGGCCGTAGATCCGGAAGATCCGCACCGCGTACCCGGTGGTGACGCCGTGGGACTGGAGGAAGACCATCACGTCCTTGATCTTCCGCTGCTCCTCCCAGGCCCGGGCGATCAGCTCGACCTTGCGCCGGCCGAGCCTGGGCACCTCGTGGAGCCGCTGCGGATCGGCGTCGATGACCTCGAGGGTCCGCTCCCCGAACTGCTCGACGATCCGGCGGGCCGAGGCCGGTCCGATCCCGCGGATCAGCCCCGAGCCGAGGTACCGCTCGATCCCCTCGACCGTCGACGGCGCCACGGACCGCAAATCATCGGCGCGGAACTGACGGCCGAAGCGGGGATGGGTGGTCCAGGTGCCGTCAACCTCCACCATCTCCCCCTCCTGCAGCGAGGGGAAGGCCCCGACCACGGTGACCGACTCTCCCCCCTGATCCAGGTCGAGACGGGCGATGGTATACCCGTTCTCGGGATTGCGGAAGGTGATCCGACCGATGCTGCCGCGAAGGGTTTCGCCCATCATCGCTGTCTGTCGAAACGGCCGGAGACGGGGCGTGGGGGCAGACGGTCCGAGATCAGTGTCGCGTCCGAGAAATAAGTTGTGTCACCGAGCGAGCCGAGGCGCCCGGCCAGCTAGGCGCGCGAACGCCCCGTATCGACAACAAGATACAGGAAGTGAGCGCAACGACGCTGGCCGGGATGGATCGGCCCGCGAATGCCAAGGTATTTCTCGGACGCGACACTAAGGGCCGGCGCCGTCGAACAGGGTGCACAGGATCACGGTGGAGACCCCGCCGAGGAGGAGTCCCGCGGTGACCTGGGCTGGGGTATGGGCCCGCAGGTGCAGGCGGGCCCAGGCCACCAGGGGCAGGGCGAGGAGGAACGGCCACAGGCTGGCCCCTCCTGAGAAGAGGAGGACGCTCACCCCGCCGCCCACCCCGACCGCGTGGATGCTGATCTTCCAGTGGTGGTTGATGAACCAGACCAGCAGGGCGTTGCAGCCGAAGGTGCATCCGGCCAGGACCATCGGCAGCGGCGCCTCGACGTAGTGGAGCACGGCCACCCCGCCGAAGTAGCAGAGGGAGCCGACCAGCAGCATCCCGGCCCGCTCGTGGCGCTCCTCGGGGTAAAGGTCGGTGATGTACCCGGCCCGGTGCAGGTAGACCAGGAGACCGCCGGGAACCACGGCATAGACCAGGGCCCCGACCGCACCGGCTACCCAGGCCTCCTGGAGTCGCCAGGTCAGCATCCCGAAGACCAGGAGGGCCAGGCCGGCCGGGTTGAGCAGGTGCGAGACCACGGACGCCAGGCGCCGCAGTCGAAGGTCATCCACCGGTCGCCCCCGTGGCTTCAGCACCGGCCCTACCGCCTTCCACCTGTCGGCTCCCCACGAATTTCCTCAAGTCTAGACGCGGAACCGTCGATAGAAATCTTAGAGATACCACATAATACCTATTGGTCTATCAATGGGCCATCTGGTTAGTTTCCATACCATTTGATTTACACAAACCGGTCAACCTGTTCGTTTGGTAATATATGTATTTGTTAATTCTTGATCTACACAGTGAGTCAACCTCAACAGGGGAACGCACGGAAAAGGTTCGACCGTCCTTGACCGTCTGTCTGGACACGACCTGAACCGTGTGATCCTCCCGCTTCTGGGAGGATCTCCCAGGACTGCAAAGGAGGTGGGTCGAAGAAAGAAGTCCGTGTCCGCATTGCGGTCGCGTGACCAACGGCCGCCCGGAACGACGGACCGCCACGCGATATCAAGGCCATCGAGCTGTATCATGGTCAGGGATGAGCACCACACCAGTTAGAAACAAGGAGGTTTCTAATGCCACTGCGCGTCAACAACAACATCGCCGCAATCAACTCCAGAAGGCGGCTTAACGCCAACAACAAGGATCTGAATCTCCGCCTGGAGCGCCTCTCCTCGGGTCTGCGGGTCAACCGGGCCGCGGACGACGCCGCCGGGCTCTCCGTGCGCGAGGGGATGCGGGCGGAGATCAGCGGCTTGAAGATGGACGTGCAAAACGCCGAGCAGGGCACCAACCTGATGCAGGTGGCCGAGGGCTCGCTGAACGAGGTCAACGCCATGCTCATCCGCATGCGCGAGCTGGCGGTGCAGTCGGCCTCCAGCACGGTCAATGACCTGAACCGCGAGTCGATCCAGGCCGAGTACACCCAGATCATCCAGGAGATCGACCGGATCTCGAACTCGACCACCTACAACGACCAGGTTCTGCTGACCGGGTACGGCAACCACGTCGACAGCGTCTCGACGGCCGTGACCGCCAGCAACACCAGCGGGGTGTCGGACGTCAAGATCTCCGGAGCTTCGTCCGGCACCTACACCTTCGTCGACGGCGCCGGCGACAACGAGATCACCCTGGGGAACGGGGTCATCACCCAGACGATCAGCGTCGGTCAGATCCTGGACAGCAACGGCGCGGTCGCCACCGGCACCACGGTGGTGGCCAACTTCGACCGGCTCGGGATGCAGGTCACCCTGGCCGGCCACAACGTCACCAACGCCACCGGCAGCTACGCCGACGGCGACCTCGACGGCCAGACGATCATCGTGGCCGCGGGTACCGGCGGCTCGTTCCAGGTCGGTCCCGACGACGGCATCAACAACCGGTTGGAGATCTCGATCATCGACATGCGGGCCAGCGGGGTAAATCTCAACGTCAGCGTCACCTCGGTCGCCGACATCAGCTCCTCCCGCTCGGCCATCACCCAGATCGACCAGGCGATCACCAAGGTCTCCAACCAGCGCGGCGAGCTGGGCGCCTGGATGAACCGCCTGGCCTTCACCGTCGCCTACACCGAGAACTCGATCGAGAACATCCAGAACTCGGAGGCCTCGATCAGCGACGCGGACGTCGCGGCCGAGGTCACCTCGTTCACCCGGGCGCAGATCCTGTCGCAGGCGGCCACCGCGATGCTGGCCCAGGCCAACGCCGTGCCTCAGACGGCCCTGGCCCTGCTCCAGTAGACCGCCGCACCAACCCCGTATCACCCGGCTCCAGGGGCGGCTCCCGCCGCTCCTGGAGCCTTTCTTATCCCCACTTCTTGCCGCTGGCGGCGCCGGCCTTCCGGGTCTTGGCGTCGGCCACGGCGAAGCCGATGAACCGTTTCTGCGCCAGGGTCTTGAGATAGGCCAGGAGCGACACCTCGGCCTCCTTGCGGTTGAGCTGATACCGCTCGCTGAGGCGCTCGATCAGCTCGGCCACGGTGGTCCGGCCGTTGCACTGCTCCCAGACCTGGGTCCCCACCTCGTCCAGGGTGATCGTCCGCTGCCTGGGGATGTAGAAGACCTTGGAGAGCAGCCGGACCCGCCAGGTTTCCTGCCGGGTCACCGTGATCCGCACCTCGCCCGCGTCGCTCTTATCCCAGGCCAGGGCCTCATTCCGCGTGGGCCGGGAGTTGAGCATCGCCTCGCGGCTCAGCCTCGGCTTTCTGCTCGTGGCAAACATATCCATCCGCGATCCGTTGGGCCAGGTCCCCCTGCTCCTCTTCGCGCCGGAACAGGTGGTCGACGATGCAGATCTTGTCGCTGGCCGGACAGTGCCAGACCCGGCCGTCGAGCCGCAGCCGCGGCCGGGGGTTCAGCCACGGCAGGGGCCGCAGCAACTGCCGCCAGCGACTGCGCGGTCGCCCGGTCACCTGCAGGGCCGCGTGACCGGAAACCTCGCCCGGCGACAGCTCGAACTCGAGATCCTTCAGGTCCTGGCGGCAGAAGACCGGGTACCAGTCGACCAGGGCCGCGCCCTTGAGGAGCATGCCGGCCAGGCTGAGCCGCTGGACCCGGCAGACCTCCTTCCCCCGCTCGAAGGAGAGCTGGATATGGCCGGACCTGAGCTTGTGCGATTCGAGGGTCAGCTCCGCGGGCACGGCGAAGGTCATCCCGTAGACCGACCACGGCCACTCCGCCTCGGCCGACAGGTCCTGCAGGGACCGGCAGACCGTCTCCACCGCCGGGCTCGGCCGCTCGTCCCGCCGACTCAGCAGCCGCAGGAGCACGATCCGGCCGGCCGACGTCCGCAGGGCCAGGTTGTGGGCGCGGAAGTCGGCTTCCCAGGTGAAGACCTCGTGCTCGCTCCCCTCCAGCCAGCGCCGGTCCGAAAGGAACCTGGCCCGCCGCTGGGCCGTGAACCGCACCCCTGACTTGGTCGCCTTCTTCTCCAGCGAGGCCAGGTACCGGTCGACCAGGGACTCCACCGGCTCGCGGACCCGCTCGTTCGCGGTGCGCCACTCGAGCTCGACCCGCACGATCTCCGGGTCATCGAGTCGGGCGTACCCGCTCCTCCGGTCCCCCTCGACCCGGCCCAGGTTCCAGTCGTCGGGAACCCTGAGCCGCAGCCCCTGCCAACCGAAGTCGCTCCATCCCGCGCGCGGAGGTGCCATCCCGGATTCAGAAGACCAGCACCGAGACGGACTTCTGGATCAGGGCGATCGAGATCGAGGCCATCCCCATCAGGGCCATGCCGCAGGCGAAGCCGACGGCCAGGACCGGCGCGTAGAGCCGCCACTGCTTGGTGCCGTACCGCTTGAAGAAGTAATACCGGGCCAGCAGGGCGCCGATGACCTCGGTGACCACCCAGTGGGGGATGCTGGTCAGGGCCCGGACAAAGCCGAAGACCAGCAGGATCGGCAGCCCGAGCACGGAGAGCAGGGCGAAGGAGCCGATCCCGAAGACGGCCCCGGCCACGATGACCTTGGCCTTGATCGCCCGGAACAGCCAGGGCTCGTCGGTGGAGCGCTGGATCCACGGGCTGGTGAAGTGGGGGTCGGTGTCGAGGACGAAGTAGTAGACCCACCCCGGCGGCAGGGGCCGTTCGCTCTCCACCCGCAGGACCGGCCGTGGGGTCCGCATGATCGCCCCGTCCTCGGCCGGTTCGAGGACCCGCAGTGCCGGCCCGGCAACGGCCTCTGACGGGTCGTCCGCCACGGCCGGCATCCGCTCCGGCACCTGCTCCGGCTCGCCGGGCTCGTAGTGCGTGTAGAAGGACCCGCGCGCGGTCCAAGGGCCGGCCGTCCCCCGTTTCCCGCCGCTGGCCAGCCACTCGGGCTCGACCGCGCGCACCCGCCAGTACCACCACTCCCGCTCGCTGAGGTTGGCCGGAACCCAGCCGGCCTCCCGCTGGTCCGGGGCCACCTTCAGCTCGCTGCGCAGGGTCCCGGTGAACCACAGACAGGTCTGGTACGCGTTCAGCCGCCAGACGAGCTGGGCATAGGGGTACGAGGCCGACGGTACCGGGGCCAGCTTCCAGATGTAGGACGAGTAGAGGAAGGAGGCGATCAGCACGATCGGGACCATGGTGAACTCGGCCTTGACGATGCTCGAGAAGCGGGTCCCGGTCAGCTCGATCTCGCGGAACTTCTGGGTCTGGGCGCCGTAGTTCCCCAGGGGGAAGGGGATGAACCAGATGTCCACCCCCTGGTACCCCGAGAGGATGATGGTGGCCTCGCGCACGTAGGGGATGGCCACGGTCTGGCCGACCAGCCCCACCAGGCGCGCGTTGACGAAGGACTGCAGCGGGTGAAGACGAAGCCGAAGAAGAGGAAGAACCAGATGAAGCGGGTGATCTCGGGGAGAAGGAACCACGAGACCCCGATGATCGCCAGGGTGCTCAGGGCGTACAGGGACAGGGCCACCCAGATGGGAAAGTCGCCGCGTCCCGGGGGCGGCTGCCAGGTGCGCACCTGGGTCAGGCCACCCACGCCGACCTGGTTATGCCGCAGGCTGTGGATGACCTGGTAGATCCCGATCACCGCGATGGCGATCGTGGTGCCGATCCCGAAGCTCATCCAGAAGTCGACGCTGTTGACGAAGAAGGTCTCGATCGTCCCCATCCCGGGTTGCCAGGTGGTCAGCAGCCCGTACTTGTACAGGAACGGGTTGGCCACCGAGCCGATGACGACGCCCAGGAAGGTCCCCATGACCCCCCAGAACGGCATCAGCAGCCCGGAGAAGATCGGCCCCAGGTGCGCGGTGAAGCCGAGGGGCGTGGCCGGGATGAAGTTGCCGGTGACCTGGGTGAAGTCGATGAAGGGGATCGGGATGAGCTGGATCGGCTCGGTCAGCAGGGCCCCGGAGATGGCGGGGATGGCGACGTAGATCGTGCCGAAGACCAGGCCGATCATGGCCCCGGCCGAGAAGACGCGCCACCGCCAGGTCTCCTCCCCTCCGGTGCTCTCGGCCAGGGCGGTGGCCCCCTGGGCCGCCACCGGGGCGAAGGGGAACGGCAGCCGCTCGTAGTCCGAGTTCAGCCGGAAGAGGGTGTAGGCCATGGTGTACCAGGAGACCCGCGAGATCACCATGCCGATGACGAGCAGGATGATCGGGGCGATCCAGTCCGGGTGCAGGAAGGTCCGCTGGATCAGGGCCGGGGAGTCGGCCGGCGGGGCGAACCAGGCCGGGATCAGCTTGGTCAGGCCGAACTGCTTGGCCGCCGGCGACTGCACCAGGTACTGGTTCCACAGCAGACCGTTGAAGGCCCCGGTCTCGGCCGCGATCAGTCCCGAGGCCACGTAGAAGAGGACGTAGGTCTCCTGCTTCTTCAGCGTGGTGAAGGACCGCTTGGTGATCTCGGCGAAGAGGATGATCGTCACCCACTCGGCCGCCGCCCCCAGGGAGCCGCCGATCATCAGCCCCAGGTACATGTTCCCGGGGATCATGATGAAGGCGACGAAGAGCACCCCCAGGACCGTCTTGACGGTGAACCCCTCCTCGTAGTGGGAGGGGGTCTCCAGGAGATCCCGGTACTCCTCGATCTCCTGATTCGGGTTCGTCTTTTTCCGTCCGAACACGGGACGTGCCCTCCCTCTACGCGGTGACCTCGCTGGCCGTGGCGGCCAGGATCTCTTCGCCCTGCTTGCGGTACCCCGCCTTGGCCTCGGCGTCGACCGTGCGCCAGATCAGGAACTGCTTGCGGATGACGTTCATGAACCGCTGGTTCACCCGCCGCCACGAGGCGTCCTCGCCGCTCAGCCGCCGGAGCTGCAGCCCGATGGCGTAGATGTGGTGCTCCGGCTCGGGACTGGCCCGCAGCACCACGTGCTGGCTGACCCCCAGGTCGAACGGGGCCAGCCAGATGTTCATCTCGATGGAGTACCCCTCGCCGTGGGGGGTCGGGAAGCGCCGCAGCCGGGCCCCGTCGGTGTAGAAGGTGCCGATCGACTCCTCGCTGTAGGAGTCGAAGTAGCCGATGAGGAAGACCGACAGGCCGACCACCTCGTGACCGCTCACGGTGAAGGGGAACTCGAAGTTCCACTCGTCCCCGTCGGGCGGGGGCAGCTTCCACTTGCGGGTGACGTCGGGCACGGCCATCTCCGAGGCCTTGCGCGCCGGGTAGACCGTGGAGAGCATGACCACGGCCATCACCAGCATGCTCGAGAAGACCGCCGAGAGCGAGGAATAGTTCAGGGTGAACCCGGCCAGCAGGTTCAGCTCGATCAGCACCTTGGCGATGATCTGCCCGGTGAGGTACCCGGCGACCACCCCGAGCACCGAGTAGACGCACGACTCGGCGATGAACAGCCAGGCGATGTGACCGGGCGCGAGCCCGACCGAGGAGTAGATGCCGATCTCGCGGAACCGCTCGTAGACCGAGCCCATCATGGTATTGAGCACGATCAGCGCGGCGATGACGATCGGGATGAACAGGTTGCCGATCCCCGAGAAGGAGGTCATCCCCAGGGAGCTGTAGATCGACACCTTGACGTACTCGTCCCCCTGCTCCCTGATCCCGGCGAAGAGGGTGACCGCCAGGCGGGAGAGGAACTCCTCGATCTGCTTGCGCTCGTCGACGCCGGCGTGGAACCGCACCGCCACCGACTGCAGCGGGTTGCCGCTGCCGACGTTGCGCAGGGTGCCGTACGGGATGATCAGGACGTTGGCCGGCTCGAGGTGGACGAACGGCTTGATCACCACCTTGGTGTCCTCGAGCCCCTGCTTCTCGCGCTGCTCCTCCTCGGCCATCTCCTGGACGGCCTGGCCGCCGGTCACGGCAAAGTCGGCCGGGGTCATGATCTCGTCGTCCAGGTCCTTCAGGTCCTTCATCCGGCGCGAGTCGAGCACGCCGACGACGGTGAACAGCTCGCCGAAGACCCGCACCTGGGCCGTGCCGACCTCGCTCAGGTCGAGGGCCAGCTTGTCGGCGGCGATCATGTCGCTGGGCAGGATGCAGACCTTCTCGTCCCCTGCGGCGAACCAGCGACCGGCGATCAGGGCCCGGTCGAGCCCGGTCACCGCGCTCTCCTCGGGACTGAGACCCAGCACCCCCAGGGCGTTATGGGTCTTGTCGCCGCGCTTCATCTTGATGTGGGCCTTGGCCCGGTTGTCGTACCAGCTCCGCGGCGCCACCGCGGCGACCTCGCGGAAGGTGCTGCGGGCGTAGTCGAGGACCGACTCCTCCAGCGGGTTCCAGGCCTTGCTGCGGATCATCATCCCCTCGTACAGCCCCTCGTTGTCCCGCCGGATCTGGTTGTAGCGGAGGGTGGTCTGGATCGAGGTGAAGGAGAGGACGGTGAAGGTGAGCAGGAGCAGGGTGGTGAAGGTCAGACCGGTCCGCATCTTGCGGCGCTTCATGTTGGAGATCCCCAACTGGAAGGCGGCCAGCGAGGCTCCGGAGCGGCTGACGTCGGTGTCGTGGATCACCGCCACCTCGGTGCGCAGCTTCTTCATCTGCTCGTTGAAGCGGCCGGAGATGATCGACATCACCAGCACCGCCAGCACCAGGATGACGAAGGCCAGCAGGATGACGAACGGGTTGGAGAGCTGGAAGGCCGGGTGCACCAGCCAGAGGATCACCCAGATGACCATGAAGATCCCCGAGAAGCCGAGGATCTGGTTCTTGATGGTGGCCGCGGTGATCAGCAGCCGCTCGGCGAAAAAGGCGCAGGGGATCACCAGGGCCATGAAGAAGATGATCCCCTGGATGACGTCGTTCTGGGTCGCCTTCACGTCCGGGTAGGCGCGCGACTCCAGGCCGATGGCCGAGCGGGTGCGGCGGACGAAGTCGGACCACTGACGCGCGGTCAGGGCCTGCTCGGCTCCCTCGAGCTGGGTCTTGGCCCGGCCGTGGAGGTCGCTCAGGCGCTGGTTCTCGATCCCGAACCCCTTCAGCTCGCGCATGCGGGCCTCGTCGAGGGTCCACATGTCCCGGGCCGCCAGGTAGGTCGTGCGCACGAAGGTGGTGCCGCTGCCGATCTCGAACCCCGAGCCGAGGGCCAGCTCCTTGCTGCCGGCGTCGGTAGAGTTGAGAAGGAGGTAGCGGAACCCCAGCAGGCCGGCCCCCAGCCCCACCTTGACCCGATCCTCGGGCCGGGCGAAGAGCACCCCCACCGGTTCGTCGCGGGCCGAGGGCCCCTCGCCGATGGTGTACCCGAACTCCACCGGGGCGCTGTTGGTCTCGTCGAAGACGGTGATCTGCGACAGCTTGGTCAGGTACCGCGGATCGACGATGTCGTAGAAGTTGTACGCGACGCAGGGGAAGAGGACCACCATCCACTGCTTGTCCCGCCAGTCCATGGCGATCCGCATCGGATAGACCTTGTCCCCCTGCACCCCGCGGTCGGGTGCGTAGGTGATGGCCCCCGAGGCCGGGTCGAGGTAATACCCCTCGACCTGGACCTGGTTGACGCGGATCGAGTTCAGGTAGAAGGCGCCGCGCTCGTCGACCAGCTCGTAGTACTCGCCGCGCACCCCCTTGTACGACTTGGCGCGGCCGTTGCGCACCACGCCGACGGCCCCGGTCCGCGGCAGATCGGGGATGATGCTCCGCCGCGGAAAGACCATGGTCCGGGCCCGCAGGGAGCGGAGGGTGTCGCGCAGCCGCATCTTGAAATCGGGGAACAGCTCCGGATCCTCGAAGGCCATGTGGAACATCCCGGCCAGGACCCGGATCTGCTTGGTCAGGTTGGCCCGGTTGGTCCTGGCCACCTGGTCGAGCGGGGTGTCGACCAGGAACCGGGCGTCGTTGACCGTGACGAAGGCCAGGGCCGGGGTGCCGGTGTCGAGGACCACCTCGCTGTTGACCGAGATCTGCCCGGGGACGTAGGTCTCCCAGCTCATCCCCCCCTCGGGACTGATCCCGTTGACCAGCACGTCGCGGAAGTCGTACCCCAGGGCCCGGCTCAACCGACGGGCGTAGGCCATGAAGTTCTTGCCGAAGGGGGCGAAGTACCGCTTGTAGTAGAAGCTGGTGTTGCTGTTCCAGACCCCCAGCTCGTCGGTCTGGGTCGACAGGTCGAGGCTGATGAAGAGCTTGACCTCGAGCGAGTCCGACTTGTCCCGGACCCAGGCCCGGTAGAGCTCGGACCGCAGATCGCGGCTGGAGCGCA
>JBAZUN010000007.1:20648-24822 GCA_041661365.1 Candidatus Latescibacterota bacterium | reverse complement strand
TGCAGGGCCTGCCGGTCGGCGAACCGCTCGCCGGCCAACCGCAGCCCCCCGCCGTCGGCCGCCACCAACCCCTCGCCGATCGCCGCCTCGAGGACCCGCGGCACCAGCGAACTGTCGCCCTCGGCCACGCCGTGGACCAGGGCCTCCTTGCCGGTGTATTCCTCGCGCCCGACGCGGTAGACCATCCCCTCCCGCTCGATCAGGCCGCGGTCCAGGGCCGCCTCGACTACCCGGCGGACGACCATCCGCTCGATGAACGGCTCCTCCTTGCGGAGGTACCGCTGGATGAAGTCGTCGATGCCCCGCAGCCCCAGGTGGTGGGCCGAGGTGGCCAGGAAGACCACGGTCCGGGTCGGCGGGTGCTCGCGGAAGTAGCGGGCCAGCTCCAGCAGGGCGGTGATACTGGCCGCCTGCTCGGCGCCGGGGGCCAGGGCCGGGACTACCGACATGGCGTCGTAGTAGGCCTCGAGGACGATCGCGTCGCGGGCCAGGAGCGGATCGCTCCCGGGGATCACGCCGAGGATGTTCCGCGCCGGCCGCCGCTCCCAGTCCATGCGGTACTCGAGGTGGACCGGCAGGCTCCCCCCACCGTCGGTGAGTCGGCGACGCAGCGAATCGGCCTCGGCCTTCCCCACCCAGAAGCGCGGCAGGTCGAGGGGCATGGTGAGGAACTTCTTCTCGCCCTCCAGATAGACGGTGGAGTCCGGTTCGACGAAGACCACCGCCGCCGCGCCGAGGTAGGCGCTGTTGAGCCAGGCGTCCCCCGAGTTGAAGTCGAGGAGGACCGCAGCCCCCTGCACCTCCTTGCCGTCCAACCCGGGGTAGTCGCCGTTGCCGCCGTCGATCAGCCGGGTGGTCACTCCCCCCTCGGGCAGGGTCGAGGTCCGCACCAGGTTGGGCCAGAGGCCGTACAGGGGCACGCGCGTGCCCAGGGACTGCACCTCGAGGAACCCGCCCCGGTCGACCGGCACGGTCACGTCGTATTCGTGGACGGTGACGCGGTCCAGACCGGTCCGGCGGAAGGCCGCCTCGATGTAGCTCGCGGCGCTGTCGGCCCCCGGGTACCCGGTGACCCGCGAGCCGAGGCCGCCGAAGTAGGCCAGGGTGGCCGCGACCCGCTCTTCCGGCACGGCCCCGGCCAGGCGCGCGAAGTCGACCTCGGCCCCGGCGGGGACCTGCACCAGGCCGGCCATCAGGCAAGCCAGCAGCGTCAAGGAACGGACCCCCTGCATGGTGCGTCTCCCTCCGCCCGTCGCCGGGCGGGTCAGGTGCCGGCCGTGGCAGCGGCCGCGGTCGTCAGATCCAGAAAACCACATTGTCGGTCATGCCGGTCAGATAGTCGATGAAGAGCCAGACCCCCGAGGCCACGAACTGCCCCACGATCAGCCCCAGGAAGAGGGGACGGGTCTGCCGGTACAGGGCCGGCCCACCGTATTTCATCACCACCTGCTTGATCAGCCAGGCCAGGAAGATGCTGAACCAGAGCTCGTCCATCAGCCACACGGCGCCGATCGGGTACCCGATCGGATGCAGGGGCCACCAGAGCAGGTGGTGCCGCGCCAGCATCAGCAGGGCCATGATCCCGCCGCCGACCAGGGTGTGGAGCCAGCCGTCCCAGTAGACCGGGGCCGGGGTGGTCAGCCTGGCGGCGATGTACTGGAAGGGAACCTGGTTCCCCCCGCCGAAGAACCAGCCGTTGAGGTTGATCCCGCCGTACTCGTAGGCCAACTGCAGGATGACCCAGACCGAGCCGACCAGGCTCACCCCGATGGCCAGCAGCATGGCCCAGAACAGGGGCCGCAGGTTCCGCCCCAACTGCTCGCTGAGCTTGAGGCCGTGGGCGCAGGAGGCCATGACGAAGGTGCGGATGTCGGCGGCCCAGACGTAGGTATACGCCATGCCGACCATGCCGGGAGTGCCCAGGACGGACGAGCCGACGGCCGAGACCACCGCCTCGGAGCTGATCATCGGCCCGACGGCCGTGGCCACCCCGCTCTCCACCACGATCCGGGTCAGCCCCACGAAGATCAGGATGGCCAGCAGCAGGGTCACGACGGCCGCCCAAAGAGGCAGGCCGGTGGCCCACAGCCATCCGGTCAGGACCAGCACCGCGGCCAGCCACCCGAAGACCGCGGCCCGGTAGGACATCATCTCCCCGGAATCGTCGACCCGCGGATCGCCGCGGAAGGCCTTGCGGCAGACGTCGCGCAGATGGGCGCGGCCGACCCACAGGCCGAAGAGGACCAGGACGATCATGGCCCCCTGGCCCTGGTGCGCCAGGACCGGCTCGGCAAAGGCGCCGTAGACCCCCAGCTTCTCCGTGCCCCCCACCCCGAGCAGGGCCAGGGCCCCCTTGACCAGCTTGGCCAGCACGTTGAAGAACCAGAGGCTGAAGGCGATGTCGAGGTTGATGAGGTAGGAGAAGCCGACCATGGGAAAGCTGAGCCGGAAGATCAGGCCGGTGGTGTTGCGGAAGATCGGGACCGACGAGACGATCTGGATGGCCGGGACGAAGTTGTAGTAGGCGTGCAGGGCGTTGGTGCTGCTGACGAGGATCGGCAGGGCGAACCCGATCCACATCAGCGGCCGACGGAAGAAGGGTCGCACCGGCCCTCTGCCGTCTTCCTGCACCATCTCCAGCGGCACCTGGACGATCGGGTAGATCAGCCGCTCCCGCTCCATCCACTGACGCCGCAGGATGACCATGGTGGAGATCATCAGCAGGTAGAGGGCCGTGGCCAGCACCAGCCAGCAGGCCAGCGGTCCGGCCCAGGCCGACCAGGGTATCCCCACCCCCCGTGGGGCCCCCTCGTAGAACCACTTGATCGCCTCCGGATCCTGGGGCACCAGCCAGTGCGGGATGAACGGCAGGATCAGCTCGGTCCACTCGTTCTCGGGGGTGGCGTAGTACTGGGCACCGGTGATGATCGTCAGCAGGTACTCGGAGAAGCCCAGGGTCGGGATCGCCGCGGCGACGATCATCATGACGTAGACGACGATCAACTCCGGCCGACGCAGGGCCAGCCGCGGCGCCACCCATCCGGCCAGGGTATTGGCCACCCCGACCAGCAGGAAGAAGAGGAACAGGGCCCCGGCGGTGCTGAAATCCATGCCCATGTAAGAGCCGCGGATGACCATGTTGGCATAGGGGTCACCCAAGGCGATGCACAGGGACAACACGGCCCCCAACCCGAAGGCCTTGACGGTGAACCCACCGGCTTCGGGTACCGCCGGGTGTGCCTCTCGGCCCCCCCCGCTTCCCTGTGCGTCCACCATGCGCGGCTTCCGTGTCTGGCCCGGCCCGAGTAGGGAGGGAGAATAACGGCCACGGCAGGAGGGGGGACAAGGCCGCGAAAAGGGGTCCGTCCCCGGCCTCATTCCCGGGGATCGGCGGCGTCGAGCCGGTCGCGGCTCCAGCGGGCAAGGAGGCCGATCAGGAACCCGCTGACCAGGCCGATCAGCAGGGACAGGGGGAGGAGGGACCACAACTCGGCCCGGCCGATGTAGACCCAGGCCAGGAGGAGCTGCATCCCTTGGTGGGCCACGGCCCCGAGCACGCTCAGGCCGACCGGGCTGAAGGCTCCCCGGCCCAACCGCCGGCCGGCAGCCATGGCCCCGAGACTGGCCAGGGCCGCACCACCGCCGATGACGAACCCCGGTCCGGCCAGGGCGCCGCTGAGCAGGCCACCGATCAGCAGCTTGACGCCGCTTACCGCCAGGGCCGGGAACGGACCGTAGAGCAGGAGGGCCAGGAGCACCGGCAGATTCCCCAGCCCGAGCCGCATCCAGGGGAGCGGGCGGGGGGCCAGTCCTTCGAACACGAAGAGGATGATCGCGGTGCCGGCCAACAGCCCCAGACGGGCCGTGTCGCGAGCGGACAGGGGGCTCAACGGCTCACCGCGTCGGGTGCGCCGGCAACCTCATCCCCCGAAACCGAGACCACCACCCGGTTGGGCACGCAGGCCACCACGCCACCGGCCCGGCGCACCCATCCCTGTCGAACGCACAACTGGTTGGCGCAGGGAGAGGTCACCACCCGGGCACCGGTGGACCCGAGCTGAACGAGGGTCATCCCCAGCGGACCCGCCACCTCGACCGTCCGGACCGGTCCCACGGGATACACGGTCCGGCCCTGGCCTTGGACGACCACCGTCGTCGGGGCAGTGCCCTCACC
>JBAZUN010000007.1:0-20638 GCA_041661365.1 Candidatus Latescibacterota bacterium | reverse complement strand
GCTGCACCGAGAACAACACCGCCGCGGCCCCTGCAACCAGCAGGATCAGCAGGCGATCGGCCGGGGTGAGCAGCGACCACTGCTCGGTCACGCGGCGGCGCGGTCCGCTCTGCTTAAAACTCACCCCGGCCTGCCCCCACCCCGGCCGGGGGGCTGCCCTATCTCGAAGTACGGGCGGAACTTACTTGACATTGCCGGATATTCTCCCTACTATCTTCCACCTTGGCCTACACGCGCAAGAGGGGTAGGCCGGCGGGGTGCGTTCAGCGACCGGACCGACGGTCCAGGGGCCCCGGGAATGCAAGGGTAGCGATGCCGCTGGAGCCGGGCAAGGAAGCGCGGGTTCCGGTCGGCAGCATTTGGCTCGGGCTCTTCGTATCGCGTCCGAGAAATACGTTGTGTCACCGAGCGGGCCGAGACGCCCGGCCAGCTAGGCGCGCGAACGCCCTGTATCGAGGGGAGATACAGGAAGTGAGCGGAACGACGCTGGCCGGGATGGATCGGCCCGGGAATGCCAAGGTATTTCTCGGACGCGATACTAGCCCGTGGTATACGAGGGGGGTGATGTCGACCGTCGCGGCGGGTGATTACCCGTCGCCTGCCGGGACCTCAGGCCCGGACGTTGACCGAATTGCCGGCCCGACCGGCCCTGTCTACCTCCCTCCATACCCAGAGAGACCCGAATGAGCAACTTCAGCGTCGAGGTGCGCAGCGGTGAACCGTTCGAGAAGGCCCTTCGCCGGTTCTCCAGCAAGCTGCGCAAGAACGGCATCCTGCAGGACCTCAAGCGGCGGCGCTTCTACACCAAGCCCTCCGTGCAGAAGAAGATCGACCGGCAGAAGAGCATCCGCCGGCACCAGAAGGCCATCCGACTGGCGAAGTAAGCGGCTGGGGCACCCGGCATCGGGGGCCCGGCCCGGGAGTAGCGCGGCTCATGCACTGGTGGGTGATCACGGTCATCTGCATCTGCCTGGCGCTGATGATCCAGTACCTCTGCTCGAGCAAGCTGCTGCACATGAAGCAGGCGATCTCGGTGAGGAGCCTCGCCCTGCGCGAGGCCCGCAGCGAGGGCGAGCGGCTCGAGGAGCAGGGCCTCGAGCTCAAGAATCAACAGACCAGCCTCACCCACGGCATCGAGCGTCTCCGGGTCGACATCCGCCGCTTGCGGACCCAGATGAAGGAGAGGGATCTTCCCATCCCCGAGCCTTCCTTCGACGTCGGGCTCCTCGGCGAGGAGGAGCCTGACCCGCCCGAGGACGCGGTCGCGCCGGCCGAGCCGTCCCCCGTCTGAGTCTGCTGGCAGATCACCGTATTTTTGCAGCCCGTTGAGAAAGCCCATTTGGGCTACGGCCGGTGCTGACGGGCCCTGGCGTCGTTGCGTTCGCTTGCCGCATCTCCCCTCGATGCGGCACCGCTCGCGCGCCTAGCCAGACCCCGTCAGCCCTCGGCCTCGCCAGGCAAAGCGGCTTTCTCAACGGGCTGCTCATAGGGGCTCCGTAGTCGCGTCGCGGTGCCCCTCGTCCGTTCTCCGTCCTTCGGTGCCGGCTTTGTGTCGGTCTCCCTTCTTGGTATATTGAGCCCGTCGGCCGTTGCTCCGCGCGGACGCACCGGTGCGTCCCGACGGGCTCCCGCCGACGGGCCGCAAGCCGATGACCGATACCGCCCTACCCATCGCTCCGCCCCCCTCGCCGACGGCGCACCACCAGGACCTGGATGGGGCGCTGGAGCGGGCCCGCGACCACCTTGAGCTGCAGATGCTGCTCATCGAGGTGGCCGCCTGCGACGACCAGGCCGACCTGGGACTGATCGTCAGGGCCTACCACTTCGCCCGCGAGCGGCACGAGGGTCAGGTCCGCAAGTCCGGTCACCCCTTCCTCCACCACTGCGTCGAGGTCGCCCGGCTGCTGGCCCAGATGCGCATGGACGACGCCACGGTGGCGGCCGGTCTGCTGCACGACGTCATCGAGGATACCACCACCACCCAGACCGAGGTCGAGCAGCGGTTCGGCGCCACGATCGCCTCCCTCATCGACGGGGTCACCAAGATCGATCGGCTGACCTTCGAAAGCCGGGAGGCCCGTCAGGCCGAGACCTACCGGAAGATGCTCCTCTCCATGGTCCGCGACATCCGGGTGATCCTCATCAAGCTGGTCGACCGGCTGCACAACATGCGCACCCTGGAGTTCGTCGACGCCGAGTCGCAGCAGCGCATCGCGCGCGAGACCCTGGAGGTCTACGCGCCCCTGGCCCATCGGTTCGGGCTGGCCCGCATCCGCTGGGAGCTGGAGGACCGCAGCCTCAAGTTCCGCGATCCCGAGGCGTACCGCGAGGTCCGGGACAAGGTGGCCATGTCCCGAAAGCAGCGGGAGCAGTACATCGAGGAGTTCACGCGGCCGATCGAGCAGGCCCTGATCGAGAACGGCATCGAGGCCGAGATCACCGGCCGGCCGAAGAACTTCTACAGCATCTACAACAAGATGCAGAGCCGGGGAAAACCGTTCGAGGAGGTCTTCGACCTGCTGGCGATCCGCATCATCACCCAGAGCGTGCCCGATTGCTACCACACCCTGGGTCTGGTACACAGCATCTACCGCCCCATCCCCGAGCGGATCAAGGACTACATCGGCACCCCGAAGAGCAACATGTATCAGTCCCTCCACACCTCGGTGGCAGGGCCTCAGGGGAAGCCGGTGGAGGTGCAGATCCGCACCTGGGACATGCACCACACCGCCGAGATCGGGATCGCGGCCCACTGGCGGTACAAGCTCGGGATGTCCGGCCCGACCGACCTGGACTCCCGCGTCGCCTGGCTGCACCAGGTGCTGGAGTGGCAGCAGGAGGCGACCGATCCGGCCGAGTTCATGGAGAACCTCAAGATCGAGCTGTTCCAGGACGAGATCTTCGTCTTCACCCCCAAGGGGCATCTGCACCAGCTCCCCAAGGGGGCCAACGCGATCGACTTCGCCTTTGCCGTGCACACCGACGTGGGGCTGCACTGCCTGACCGCCAAGGTCAACGGCCAGGTGGTGCCGCTGAGTCACCCGCTCAAGAGCGGGGACACGGTCCAGATCATCACCTCCCCGCACCAGAAGCCCAGCCAGTCCTGGCTGGAGATGGTGAAGACCACCAAGGCCCGTCAGCGGATCCGGCGCTGGCTCAAGGACGAGCGTCACGCCCAGAGCGTCGACCTGGGACAGGAGATCCTCGAACGGGAGCTGCGGCGGTACCGCGGCGCGGCTCAGGCCGAATCCCTCGAAGAGGCAGCCCGGGAGTTCGACTTCGAGGAGTTGGAGGAGCTGTACGCCGCGCTGGGCAGCGGTGACCTGTCGGTCGGTCGGGTGCTGGCCCGGCTGTTCCCCAACCGTCAACGCCCGCGGACCCCGGCGCCGATGCGCGACCGCCGCGGCATCCGCATCCAGGGCCTCTCCGACCTGATGATCAGCTTCGCCCGGTGCTGCAACCCGATCCCCGGAGACCCGATCCTCGGGCTGATCACCCGCGGCCGGGGGATCACGGTCCACCGGACCGACTGCCCCAACCTCGCCGACCTGAGCGACGACCCCGACCGGCTGCTGGCCGTCCAGTGGGACATCCCCGAGGAGCGGGCCTTCACCGTGCATCTGCGATCCCGCAGCCGCGACCGCAAGTACCTGCTGTCCGACATCTCCAAGGCGATCAGCGACACCGGCACCAACATCCGGCGCTCGGCGACCCGGGCGGTGGACGGCCTGGCCGAACAGAACTTCTGGATCGACGTCCGGGACGTGACCCAGATGGAGGTGATCCTGCAGCGGGTGTCGCAGGTCGAGGGGGTCATCGAGGTCCGGCGGATCGACGACAACGGCGCCACCGAACCGGTCGACGGCGAGGCGCCTCCCGGCTGAGGCTCCATGGCCCGCGGGAGCGCGACCCGGCGACGCCGGCTCAGGCCACTCCCGACTCGCCGGCTGTGGTCAGAGCTGCCCGCAACTTCTCGGCGATCGCCTGATCCTCGGGGGTCCGCACCGCGGCGCCGAAGCCGGCCGCCGACTGCTCCTCCACCCAGTCCCGCACCATCTGCACCTGCAGGCGGCTGAGGGCCGGCGGCTCTCCCGCCTCCAGCGAGGCCCGCAGCTTGCGCACCACCCGCTCCTCGTCGGGCCAGAAGGCCCGGCCACGACCGGCCAGGAGGTACTCGATCTCTCTGCGGGTCAGCGGGACGATCATTATCTGATGTCGCGGATTCGTTGACAGGGATCGGACTCGGGGCTATGTTTCCACCCCCGATGAATCGGCCACCCGTCCACCTCTTCCGCCCCGCCATCGCCGAGATGCAGGCCTACGTCCCCGGCGAGCAGCCCGAGGGCGGCGGCTTCCTCAAGCTCAACACCAACGAGAACCCCTATCCACCGGCGCCCAGACTCGTCGAGCGGGTCCGGGCCGCCTGCGGGGAGGAGCTGCGGCTCTACCCCGATCCCCAGGCCCGCTCCCTGCGGCGGCGGCTGGCCGAGGTCTTCGGCGTGCAGCCGGAGCAGACCATGGTCGGGAACGGCTCCGACGAGCTGCTGGGGATCATCATGCGCAGCTTCGTCGACCCGGGCGATCCGGTGGCGTACCCCCACCCGACCTACAGCTACTACCAGCAGCTCGTGCAGACCCAGGCCGGCCGGTCGATCCAGGTCGACTACCCGGAGGACTACGCCCTCCCGCTGGAAGAGCTGGCGGCCCAGGGCGCCAAGGTGACCCTGGTGGTCAACCCCAACGCCCCCTCGGGAACCCTGGTCCCCCTCGACCGGATCGCGGCCCTGGCCTCGCGGGTGCGCGGCCTGCTGGTGGTCGACGAGGCCTACGTCGACTTCTCCGACGGCGGGGCCGTCCCGCTGCTGTCCGGGCACCCCAACCTCATCGTCGTGCGCACCATGTCCAAGTCGTTCTCCCTGGCCGGGATGCGGATCGGCTTCGCCTTTGCCGCGCCCGAGCTGATGGCCGGCATGGCCAAGGTCAGGGACCACTACAACGTCAACCGGCTGAGCCTGCTGGCCGCCGAGGCGGCCCTGGACGAGATCGAGGTGATGCGCTCCCAGGCGGCCCGCATCAGGAGTTCGCGGACCCGGTTGACCGCCGAGCTGCGCGAACTGGGGTTCCAGGTCTGGGACTCGGAGGCCAACTTCGTGCTCTGCCGCCGGGGTTCTCCGACCGCGGCCACACTATATGCTCGTCTGAAGGAACGACGGATCCTCGTCCGCCACTTCGAGCAGCCCCGGCTTCAGGACTGCCTGCGAATCACCGTCGGCACCGACGAGCAGTGCTCGACCCTGATCGCCGCCATGAGGGAGATCCTGGCAGGCTGAGCGCCAGCGGTCCCGCCTCGACCCCGCCCCTGAAGCGTATCCTCCGATCGACTTCTAGCGCCGCTGCTGGTAGCGCAGCATCCGGACCATCAGCTCCACCTCGGCCACACCCAACCGAAGGCGCCGCGCCACCTCTCCGGGTTGCTGACCCTGGGCCAGCAGCTCCCAGGCCCGGTCGTACCGTCCTTCTCCCGCGGCCCGAGCCGGCTCGGGCTCGGACGGCGGCTCCGGCACTGTCCCGGTCCGTCGAGCCACGGTCGGTACCGCCGCCTCCCTGATCGGATGCCGCTCCGGGGACGGGATCGACGCCCGAGCCGCGGGTGCGACCGGCGGTGCTTCGCCCGCGGTCTCCAGGCGAGCCTCCTGCAGCGCGCACAGTCGCTCGATGCGAGAAGCGATCCTGGTCAGCTCCTGGCGTTGATCGGCCAGGTCCCCCAGGACGCGGTCCAAGTCCTCCCGCTGACTCCGAAGCCAGGCGCGGAACCACAGGGTGACGCTTCCCGCCAGCGCCAGGAAGATCGCGTCGACCAGAATCAGGCCCCACGTATTCTCGCTCATCGCACGCGAACCTTACATCCGACGCGACGCCAGCGGCAGGCGGATGATGAAGACCGCCCCCTGCCCGGGCTCGCTCTCCACGGTGATCGTCCCCTGGTGGGCCTCGACGATCCCGTAGCTCACGGCCAGGCCGAGACCGGTACCGCCCTCGGCCGAGCGGGTGGTGAAGAACGGCTCGAAGATGCGGTCCAGGTGCTCCCGGGCGATGCCGACTCCGGTATCGGCAAAGCGGATCTCGACGCCTTCGCCGATCCGTCGGGCGGTGATCCGCAGGTCGCCGCCCCGCGGCATGGCGTTCAGGGCGTTGAGGATGAGGTTGATGAAGACCTGCTCCAGCTCACCGAGGTTCCCCACCAGCCGGGGGAGCCCCTCCTCGCACTCGATGCGGGTGCGGATCAGCCGCTGCTCGAGCTGGTGGGCGACCAGGGCGTGGGCCTGCTGCAGGGACTGGGCCAGGTCGAACGGCACCCAGTCCTCGTCGCGCACGTTGTGGCCGGCAAAGCCCAGCAGGGCCCGGATGATCCGCGAGATCCGCTTGACGTTGCTTTCGATGAGCCGCAGTCCGTCGCGCACCCGCTCGGGACCAGCCGGCTGCAGGAGCAGGAGCTGCACCCGGCTGAGGATGATCTGCAGGGGGTTGTTCACCTCGTGGGCCACCCCCCCGGCCAGCTCGCCGATGGCCGCCAGCTTGGTGGCCAGCAGAATCTGCCGCTGGGAGTCCTGGAGCTGGTGGTGGGCGGACTCGAGATCGGTGTAGAGCCGGGAGTTCTCGATGGCCACCGCGGTCTGGTTGGCCAGCACCCCGAGGAGGTCGATCTCGCCGGCGGTGAAGTCGTCCTTGGCCCGGCGACACCGCAGGGAGTAGATCCCCAACTGCTTGCCGCGCACCCGCAGCGGGATGGTGACGAAGCTGGCCTCCGCCACGCCGGGCTGGTCCAGGGTTTCCATGTCCTCGATGACCACCGGCCGGCCCTCGCGCAGCACCCAGTCGATGATCCCGTCGTCCCACTGGGCGCGGACCTGCTCGACCAACCGCTCCTGGCCGCGCAGCCCCACGGTCTGCAGTCCCTGAGCCTCGGCGTCGAGCAGGAAGACCCCGCAGCTCTCGTACGCGACGAAGCGCGACGACAGGTCCATCAGCGACTCGATGATGTCACCGACGTCGAAGCTGGAGCTGATGGTCTCGGCCAGCTCGCTGAGGTTGAGCAGCTCGTCCATCGAGGCGCGCAGGGCCAGGTATTCCTGGTGCTCGCGGCCCAGCCGCTCCTGGAGATGGCGGTTCTCGGCCTCGACGCCGCTCAGACGGGCGGCGCTCTCCTTGAGCGCCTCGGCCAGGGTTTCGACGTGGATCCCCAGCTCCCACGCCGCTCCGTCGGCCAGATGCGGCCGGGCCTGCTCCAGCAGCTCGCGGATCCGCGTCAGCGGCAGCTCGTCGACGGCCAGAGGATTCCCGGAGGAAGGCGACGCCATCGGCAGACCCGCGGCGTCAGCGTTGCCGGCTCGGGGGCCGGTGGTCGCGGGGGTATCGGGGGTCAGAGGTCGCGGCAGCATGGGACCGGCTCACGGCGTCTCCGGGGTGCCGGACGGTCCGTCCACCTGACCGGCGCCGGTCTGGTCACCGCCGGGCTCCTCGCCCCGGGCCAGGCTGGTAAAGGCATCGGCCTTCCCCATCTCCTGGCGCAGCAGCTCGCCGTATCCCAGGATGCGCCGGATGGCCGCGCGGGGCTCCTCGTGGATGCCGAAGGCCCGCAACGCCGCCGGATCGAGGTGGGGCATGCGGGTCCCCCCGCCGTCCCCGATCCGCTCCTTGCGCGCCAGGAAGTCGGCCAGGTGGACCAGAGAGGGTAACTGGGCGCCCCGCTCCATCCGGCCCGGGGCGTGGTGGAAGGCGATGGCATCGACGAGCTGCTTGGGCAGGTTCCACTTCTCGGCCAGCCAACAGCCGATCTCGGCATGGGTGACCCCTAGCACCGCCTCCTCGGCCTTGCCGATGTAGAGGTTCTCCTCGCGGACCATCGCCATCACCCGGGCGAACTCCTCGGGGAAATACTGGCTGAGGATCAGCTTGCCGAGGTCGTGCAGGATCCCCGCGGCAAAGGCCTCGCCCTGGACCCGGTAGCGCAGGCGGCTGCCGAGCAACTGGGCCGCCACGCCGCAGGCGATCGAGTGCTCCCAGAACCGCTGGCGATCGAAGGAGGTCTCGGGACCGCCGCCGGCGAACCGCTCCAGCACCGAGACGCTCAGCCCCAGGCTCTTGACCGTCTCGAACCCCAGGACCACCACCGCGTGGTTCACCGTGGCGATCTTGCGCGGGAAGCCGTAGAAGGCCGAGTTGGCCAGCTTGAGGATCTTGGCGGTGAGGGCCTGATCGGTGGCGATCAGGCGGGCCACGTCGCGGGCCGAGGTTTTGGGGTTGTCGATCAGGCCGATCATCTGGGTGATCACCGTGGGCAGCGTCGGCAGGCCGATGATGCTCTGGGTGATCTTCTTCAGCCGCTGCTGGCGCTGATCGTCCAACGAGGTGACCTCGACGGCGGGACCCGGCGTTCCGGCAGACCTGGCCGGCGAACTCCCGGCCAACCCGGGGGGAGGTGGGGTCTGCCCCGCCGGGAGCATCTCAGGCGACGATGTCGATGTGTGAGGGATCGGATGCCACGGCCGGACGGGCCGGCTGCGCCTCCTCGACTTCCCCGGGAGTCGGCCGCCGGCGGCGACGGCCGGTGCCACGACCAGAGCCCCCGTCCCGGTGCAGCTCGGCGCGGTCACCGGCCTCGGCCGGAAGAGATCGACCGCGGTCGACCACCTGCTGCTGCGCGGTGGTCTGACCCGCCTGCCGCTCGGCCATCTCCGGGGCCGACTGCTGCACCTGCTGGGCCCGGCTGGCCAGGGGAGCCTTGGACAGGTTGTCCTGCAGATCGATCGGTCTGACCATGATACTCGTCCCTGGCAGCGCCCGGCCGGCGGGCCTGGCCGGCCGGTCAGGCCATGAACCGCTTCCTGAGCTTGGCCCGGAGGCTCAGCACGGCCTTGGTGTGCAACTGCGACACCCGGGACTCGGACAGCTCGAGGACCGCGCCGATCTCCTTGAGGGTCAGCTCCTCGTAGTAGTAGAGTGCCACCACCAGCCGCTCCTGCTCGGTCAGCTCGCCCAGGGAGTCGGCCAGCAGGTCGCGCATCTCCTCGCGCTCGAGGTTGGCCAGGGCGCTGGGCTGCTCGCGCGAGCGCAGGGTGTCGACCAGGGGAACCGGCTTGTCGTCGTCGTCCCCGTAGGTCATCTCGTCGAGCGAGAGCAGCGCCGCCGAGCTGACGTCGTCGATCATCTGGTAGTACTCGTCCATCCCGACCCCGAGGCCGGTGGCCAGCTCGGTCTCGGTGGGGCTCCGGCCCAGCTCCCCTTCCAGACGGGAGATGGCCCGCTCAATCTCACGAGAGCGGGCCCGGGTCGACCGGGGTACCCAATCCATCCCACGCAGCTCGTCGAGGATCGCCCCGCGGATGCGCAGGGAGGCGTAGGTCTCGAACTTCACCCCCTTGGCGACGTCGAAGTTGTGGTAGGCCTCGATCAGGCCGACCACCCCGGCGTTGACCAGGTCGTTCATCTCCACCGAGCGCGGCAAGCCGATGGCCAGGCGTCCGGCGATGTACTTCACCAGCGGCAGATGGTCGACCAACTGGTTCTCGCGCTGGGCGTCGGCCGCGGTCTGGCCCTTGTGCCGGCCGTACCGCTGGGTCGCCTTCCTCACTGTCGTCTTGTCCCCGGTCATTCGGTTTCCGCCGTCGAAGGCGGTACCCTCAGGTGGAAGGTCCCCACGCCAGTTGGCGCTGGGCCAGGGCACGGGCGAACAGGCCGCTTTCGACGCCGCTCCCCGCGGCCGCGACGAGACGGCCGGCGATGCGGCTGATCGCGGCCGCGGCCGGCGGCACGGGAACGCCCTGCACCAGGGGCACCTGCCGTCGCACCGCTTCGCGCACGTACCGATCTAAAGGAATATACCCCAGGTTGTCAATCTCCGCCCCCAGGAAGCGTTCCACCAGCTCGGCGAAGCGCCGGTACAGGTCGGCCGCCTCGGCCGGTGACTCGGCCATGTTCACCAGCAGCCGGGCCCGAACCCCGGCTCCCAGGGCGAGGAAGACCTTCAGGGAAGCGTAGGCGTCGGCGATGGCGGTCGGCTCCGGGGTCACGATCAGCGCCGCCTCCCCTGCCGCGGCGACGAAATCGACCGTGGCCGCCGGGATCCCGGCCCCGGTATCGACCACGACGAAGTCAAAGCCGGACTCGAAGGCCTGCAGCTCCTCGGCCACGTCGGTCCGCAGCTCGGGACGAAGCCAGAAGTCCGCTTCGCCGTCGGCCGCGGCGGCCAGCAGGGTGATCCCCTCGGGACCGGAAACGGCCGCCTCGGCCACCGGGCACTGGCCGGTCAGCAGCTCCTGCAACGAGTGCGGCGGGCTGATCCCCAGCAGCACCGCGGTCGCGCCCAGGCCGAGATCGGCGTCGACCAGCAGGACCCGCTCCCCGAGCCGACCCAGGGCGATGGCGAGATTGAGCGCCACCACGCTCTTGCCGACCCCCCCCTTGCCGCTGGTGACGGCCAGGTACCTGACCCCCATGACTTACCGTCCCTTCCTGTCGGCTGGCTGGACCCCGATGGCCCGGGCCACCAGCCCCGCCAAGTTCCCCGCCTCGATCTCCCCCGGCACCGCGCTCCCGACGACCAGATACGAGGTGGCCACCTGGCTGCGGACCGCGGCGCTGACCGCCGGGCCGGGGCGCAGGGTCTCGTCCATCTTGGTGAACAGAAGCCGGCGCTCGGGGAAGGCCTCGGCGGCCTCGAGCTGGTCGAGCATGTGCTCCAGGCTGCCGGTCCCGTCGAGGACCACCTGCACCTCGTCGGCTCCGGCCGCCGCCAGCAGGCGGCGCTGCCGGTCCCGTTCCCGCTGGTCGCGCGGCCCGCATCCGGCCAGGTCGACGAGCACCAGACGCACCTGCGGGTGCCGGGCCAGCACCGCGGTCATCTCCTCCTCGTCGTACGCCGTCTCCAGCGGCACGCCGATGATCTGGCCGTAGGCCCGGGCCTGATCCAGGGCTCCCACCCCGCGATCGTCGGCGGTGACCAGGAGCACCCGGCCACCGCGCTTCCTCGAGAAGCCGGCCGCGATCTTGACCGCGGCCGTGGTCTTCCCGGCGCCGGCGGCGCCGACGAACCCCACCACGCGGCGGCGACTGCCCAGGCGGATGTCCCGGCAGGCCGGCAGTTGCCCGGCCAGCAGGGCCGCGGCGCGCTCGGCCACCGCCTCGCGGTCGGCCAGAACCTCGCCGTTCAGCTCAACCAGAAGCTGCTGCGTCACGGAGTCGACCAGGTCAACGGCCAGGCCGAGGCCGCGCAGGCGGTCGGTCAGGCGGGCCAGGGCCTCGGGCAGGGTCACCCCACCGGCAGTGCGCCGCTCGAGCCGGGCCAGCGCTTCCTGCACCTGCCGGAGGTTCCGCGCCAACTGCTGCAGCTCGATCCCGGGTACAGCGGAGACCGGCGCGGACGCGACGGGCCGCCGCTCGACCGGCACGGCGGGCACGGTGGATACCGCCGTCGCCGAAACCGCCGTCGGAGAGATCGCCGGAGGCGGTTGAGCCCGCGGGGGCACCGCCGTCGCGGAGGATTGCGGAACCGCGGCCGGCCCGGGAGCGCCGTAGCGGCGGACCGCCCAGGGAGCGGGACGGGTCTGCGGTCCGGGTCCGGGGTCAGGGAGATCCGCGGCGGTCGCGACCACGGCCGGGGCCGACCCGTCGTGCGCGGCCGTGATCTCCACGCGCGCCTCGTCCTGGGGGTTGAAACGGCTGTTCCGCCGGAGCTGCCTGGTGTTCAGGATGACCGCGTGCTCGCCGAGGTCGTCACGAACCTGTTGCAGGGCTTCCGGCATACTCCGGGCTACGTACTTCCTGATCTTCATGGCTCAGCGTCAGGCTCCCGACCGAGGAGACCTCGACGTCCGGGGCTATCTCGTTATAGGACAGGACGTAGAGGCTGGGGAAGTTGGCCGCCGTCAGCTTGCGGAAGGCCAGGCGGACGTGCGGCGCGGTGAGCACCACGGGCTGCTGGCCGGAGCCGATCATCCGGTCGACCAGGACGGTGAGGCGGCGGAACAGATCGCCGGCCAGATCCGGGGCCAGGGCCACGGTGATCCCCCCCGGCGTCGTCTGCACCGCTTCGCGGATCAGCTCCTCAGCCTCGCCGTCGAGGGTGAGGACCGCGATCCCGCGCTCCTGGGACTCCTTGAGGAGCACGTTGCAGATCTGGCGGCGAAGGGCGGTGCGCACGTATTCGCCGATGACCTCGGGATCGCTCACCTCGGCGTAGTCGGCCGCGGTTTCCAGGATGGTCCGCAGATCGCGGATCGGCACCCGCTCGGCCAGCAGGCTCTGGAGGATCCGCTGCAGCCGGCCCAGGGGGACGACGGCGGGCACCAGCTCCTCGACCACCTTAGGACAGGTTTTCTTCAGCTCGTCGAGCAGGTGCTGGGTCTCCTGCCGGCCGAGCAGCTCGCGGGCGTGCCCGTGGATCACCTCGGTCAGGTGGGTGGCGATCACCGCCACCGGCTCGACCACGTTGTACCCCAGCAGCTCGGCCTTCTCCCGCTGGGCCGTGGTGATCCAGCGCGCCGGCAGCCCGAAGACCGGATCGGTGGTGGCCGCGCCGTCGATCTGGCCCTCGGCGTACCCGGGGTTGATCGCCAGCAGGCTCCGCGGCTGCAGCTCCCCGCGAGCCACGATGTTCCCCTTGACGCGGATCTGGTAGTCCGACGGCTTCAGCTCGGTGCTGTCCCGGACGCGCACCGGCGGGGCGATGAACCCCATCTCCATGGCGGCGACCTTGCGGATCTGGACGATCCGCTCGATCAGATCCCCGCCCTGCTTGGCGTCGACCAGGGGCACCAACTGATACCCGACCTGCACCTCCAGGGGATCGACCCGCAGGTAGTCCTCGGGCCGTTCCTCGGGTATGGTCTCCACCTCCTGGGTGCGCCGGGCCGCGGTCGCCTCCTCCTGCTGCCGGCGCCGCACCAGCAGGGCCGAGCCGATCAACAGGGAGCCGATGAGCAGGAACGGCCAGGTGGGCAGACCGGGGACCAGCCCGAGCGCGATCAGCATGACCCCGGCGATGACCGTGGCCTGGGGCCGGCCGGTGAGCTGCCGGTTGATGTCCCGGCCGAGGTTCCCGTCGGTGGTGGCGCGGGTGACGATGATGCCGGCGGCGGTCGAGGTGATCAGGGCCGGGATCTGGGTGACCAGGCCGTCGCCCACGGTCAGCAGGGTGTAGGTCTTGAGGGCCTGGGCCAAGTCCATCCCGTGCTGCAGCACGCCGATGGCGAACCCGCCGATGATGTTGATCAGGGCGATGAGGATGCCGGCAACCGCGTCGCCGCGGACGAACTTGCTGGCGCCGTCCATGGCCCCGTAGAAGTCGGCCTCGCGGGAGATATCCTCGCGCCTCCGCCGTGCCTCGCGCTCGTCGATCAGCCCGGCGTTGAGGTCGGCGTCGATCGCCATCTGCTTGCCGGGCATGGCGTCCAGGGTGAAGCGGGCCGCCACCTCGGCGACCCGGCCGGCGCCCTTGGTGATCACGACGAACTGGATGATGACGATGATGGTAAAGACGATGAAGCCGAGGACGTAGTTGCCGCGGACCACCACCTCGCCGAAGGCGGCGATCACGCGCCCGGCGTTGGCGTCGCTCAGGATCAGGCGGGTGGAGGCCACGTTGAGCGACAGCCGGAAGAGGGTCAAGACCAGGAGCAGCCCCGGGAAGACCGACAGCTCGAGCGGGGCGGTGATGTAGATCGTCAGCATCAGCACCAGCAGGGCCAGGCTGATGTTGACCACCAGGAAGAAGTCCATCAGGTAGGTCGGCAGGGGCACGATCATCACCCCGAGGATGGTGATGACGCCGACCGCGATCAGGACGTCGGTGTGTCGGGCCAGATTCTGCAGAAACCTGCGCAAGGGCGCTTACTCCTTCAGGGTCGCTCGGTCCCGGGGCCGCAACCCCCCCCGGGCGTGGACGGCTTCAGGCCCGGCGCCGCAGCCGAAAGACGAAGGCGAGCACCTCGGCGACCGCCTTGAACAGGGCCTCCGGGATCTCGTCGCCGATCCGCACGGCGCGGAACAGGGCCTGCGCCAGCGGCTTGTTCTCCACCAGGGGCACCCCGGCCTGCCGGGCCAGTTCCTTGATCCGCTCGGCCACCAACCGTTGCCCCTTGGCCACCACCCGGGGCGCCGTCATGGCCTCGGGATCGTAGCGAAGGGCCACCGCCAGGTGGGTGGGGTTGGTGACCACCACGTCAGCGGTCTTTACGTCGGCCATCATCCGCCGGCGCGACATCTCCCGTTGCACCGAGCGGATGCGGGCCCGGATCACCGGGTCACCTTCCTGCTGCTTCATCTCCTCGCGCACCTCCTGCCGCGTCATCCGCAGGCCACGCTCGTAGTCCCAGCGCTGGAAGGCGTAGTCGAGCACGGCCATCACCAGCAGCAGCAGGGTGATGCGGTATCCCAGCTTCAGGGTCGCGGCCCCGCACAGGGTGAGGATCTGGCCGACGCCCAGGTCGACGAAGGTGACGAAGTTCCCCAACTCGGCGGTGATCGTCAGCCAGGTCAGGTAGGTGACCGCGCCGACCTTGAAGAGGCTCTTGGCCAGCTCCACCAGTCCCCGGCTCGAGAGGAGCCGTTGGGCGCCGGCAAGCGGATCGATGCGGTTGAACTTGGGCGTTAGCGGCTCACCGGCGAAGAGGACCCCCACCTGGGCGTAGTTGACCCCGAGGGCCGCCACCGAGAGCAGCACCACCATCGGCGCCGCGATCAGGGCGCCGCGGGTGGCCCAATCGACGGCCAGGGCCGGCAGGCTGAGCAGGTCGAGCTGCTGGGTCAGACCGTTGGTGAGGACGTCGACGGTAAAGGCCGCCATCTGGCGGAGCATCGACGCCCCGAGCCACGACAGCGCGAGGAGCCCGACGGCGAGGATGGCCACCGAGCTTAGCTCGTTGCTGCGCGCCACCTGCCCCTTGCGCCGGGCCTCCTCACGGCGGCGAGGGGTCGCCTGTTCGGTCTTCTCCTGGAAGGATTCCTCGGCCACGCTCGCTTCCTCAGGCGAAGAGTGCCACCAGGGACATGAAGTCCCGTTCCAGCAGGTGCCAGGCCTTGCGCAGCACGACCTGGAAGAGCGGCATCGACACCAGCAGAACCAGCAGCCCGGCCGCCACCTGCACCGGGAAGCCGACCATGAAGACGTTCATCTGGGGGACCGTCCGGGAGAGGATCCCCAGCGCCACCGAGATCAGCAGCAGGGTGATCAGGATCGGCGCGCTGATCTTGACCGCGATCACGAAGACCTGGGCCGAGAGGGCGATCAGCTTTTCCATGAGAGGCGGTCTGAGAAAGGCCCCGCCCAGCGGCACGACGTCGAAGCTGGCGAACAGCCCCCGCAGGATCAGGTGATGGCCGTCGGTGACCAGCACCGTGAGGATGGCGAGGATGTTGAGGAACTGGCCGATCACCGACACCTCGCTCTCGGACTGGGGGTCGATGACGTTGATGATCCCGAACCCCATCTGCAGCCCGGCGAGCTGGCCGGCGAACTGGACGCCGATGAAGAGGAGGAGCACGGCGAACCCGAGGACCAGGCCCATGGCGATCTCGCGCACCATCATCACTCCGTAGACCAGCAGCCCCGGCGGCACCGCCGGGGCCCGGTCGGCCACCAGCGGGAAGACGACCAGCGAGACCATCGCCGCCAGCCCGATCTTGGCCCGGGCCAGCAGCAGCCGGTGGCCGAAGATCGGCGCCACCACCAGCAAGGCGCTCACCCGCAGCAGGATCAGCAGGAAGACGTGGAACTGGTCGAGCCAGTAGGCCACCAGGATTCCCGCGATCTCAGCCGGTCAGGGTCGGGATGCTGCTGATCAGCCCGACGGTGAAGTCGACCATCTTGCGGAGGGTCCAGGGAAGCATGACCACCAGCACCACGGCCACGGCCAGGATCTTGGGGATGAAGGTCAAGGTCATCTCGTGGATCTGGGTGACCGCCTGCACGATGGAGACCGCCAGGCCGACGACCAGGGCCACCAGCAGCGACGGACCGGCGACGAAGAGGACCACCAGGATGGTGTCATGGCTCAGCTTGATCACGTACTCGGGGGTCATCGGCCACCTCGGTCAGTGGAAGCTCTTCACCAGGGACTGGACGATCAGGTTCCAGCCGTCGACCAGGACGAACAGCAGCAGCTTGAAGGGGAGGGAGACCATGATCGGCGGCAGCATCATCATCCCCATCGACAGCAGGATGCTCGACACCACCAAGTCGATGACCAGAAACGGAATGAAGAGGATGAAGCCGATCTGAAAGGCGGTGCGCAGCTCGCTGATGATGAAGGCCGGGATGACCACCGAATTGGGCACCTCCTGCACGTTGCGGGGCTGGTGCATCTTGGCCAGCCGCACGAACAGGGCCAGGTCCTTCTCCCGGGTCTGTTTGAGCATGAACTCGCGGAGCGGCTCCATCCCCCGGTCGATCGCCTCGCGGTAGGGGATCCGGTCGGCGATCAGGGGCTGGATCGCCTCGTTGTTGATCCGGTCCCAGACCGGGGCCATGACGAAGAAGGTGAGGAAGAGCGACAGCCCGACGATGAGCTGGTTGGGCGGCATCTGCTGGGTGCCGATCGCCGTGCGCAGGAAGGAGAGCACGACCACGATCCGCGTGAAGCAGGTCATCATGATGAGGATCGACGGCGCCAGGGAGAGGACCGTGAGCAGGAAGATGATCTGCAGCGACACCGCGGCGTCACCGCCGCGCCGGGCCTCGTCGACCTGCAGGCTGATCCGCGGCAGGGCCTGGCCGCCGACGGCGACCGCGCCCACCACCAGCACCAGCGCCGCGGCAAGCAGCAACACTCCCCACCGGCGTCTGCCGACCTTGGCCTGACTCGTCATCCCTGACCTCCATCCCGTCGGCCCGTCGCCGGCGGCCGCTGACCCAGCAGACCGCGCAACTGGGCCGCGAAGCCGGTGACCGGCCGTGGCTCCCCCTGTCCGGGGCTCTGCACGGGCAGCTCCCCGGCGCGCCACTCGGCCAGGATGGAGATGCTCTGTTCGGTCACCCCCAGGGCCAGGGTCCGGTCCCCGATCTCGACCAGGCAGATCAGCTTCTTGGGCCCCAGATGGACCCGCTGCCCCAGGCGGATCGGTCCGCCGGTCGCGCCCACGGGCTGAGCCAGCCCCAGACGCCGCAGCAGGTACACCCCGCCCCAGGCCAGCAGCACGACCAGGGTGAGACCACCGATCAGCTTGGCGATCAGGCTGGCGTAGGTCTCCTCGCCGACGTCCCCGTCGGGCAGGACCAGCGGCATCGGCACCACCGGTTCCGAGGTCACCAGGGTGTCGACTGCCGGAGGGGCCACCGCCGGAACGGGAGACGGCTCCTCGACGGCCAGGAGCGTCCCGGCGCGGAGGGCTATCAGGAGAACAATAGCCGTGCGAAGGAGGGAGAGGACAGTCCGCCGAAGGAGGCTCATAGCATCGTGCTCACTGTCTTCAGGGGGAAAGGACGGACGACAGGGAGCAATGTATATGCCACGGTCGGCCTGACCGAGAAGGGCAGGCCGGGCAGCATCAGGGGACTGCGGAGCGGAAGGAGGGGCAGAACAGACTGATTACCTGAAGCGGGCACCCGGGGACAAACCGTACAGGAGAGGAAAAGCCTGCCGCCGGGGAGGAAGGTCCTGCCGGGGCAGGCCGACCCATCCCCCTGCCGTCAGACCGGGTCAGGTCCCGGCCGGGATACGGGTGGCCACCAGGTTCCAGCCAGGCCGTACCTACAGATCGGTGACGGCGGTCAGCAGCTCGGTGATGCGGACCCCGAAGTTCTCGGAGACGGTAACCACCTCACCCTTGGCAAAGAGCTTCCCGTTGACCAGGATGTCGACCGGGTCGCCCACCTGCTTGTCCAGCTCGACCAGGGACTGCTCGCCGAAGGACATCACCTCCTCGAGGGTGGCCTCGGTGCGGCCCAGCTCGATGGTCACGCTGAGGCTGACGTCCATCAGGCGCGAGACGCTGGGCGGGAGGCCGGCGCCTGCCCCCCGGGTCAGGGCGGCCCCTCCCACGGCCGCGCCCCCCCCGAGACCACCGCCCTCGGCCTCCATGGCCTTGAGCATCTCGACCTCCATCATCCGGTCGACGTCCTCCTGGGATGCCTGCCCCTCGTCCCCCTCCTCCTCCATCATCTTGAGCATCTCGTCGGCCAGCGGGTCGAGGTCACCCTCCCCTTCCCCATCTGCCGACGGGGTCTCCTCCTCGGTGCTGACCGCCTCCTCGAGGGCGTCCATCTCCTCCTGGTCCGGAAGTCCGTCCTGGTCCTCTTCCTCTGCCATCTTCCCTCATCCTGATCTGGCGGTGCGGGAGGTCACTCCACCACGGCTCGGCCGCGGTTCTTGAACCAGTACTCGTCGTCCGGCTCGATGTACTTGGTGATCAGCAGGGCGTTCCTGCGTCCCTTGCGGCCGGGCACGCCGATGAACTTGGGCTGCTGATTGACGTAGAGCACGGCCGGCTCGCGGATCTCGCTCTCCATCCTGACGATGTCGCCCACCTGCAGCTCGTGCAGCTCGCGGAAGGTGGCATCGCCCCGGGCCAGCTCCACCCGCAGCGGCACCTTGGTCTTGACCAGCCGCGCCCGGTTGGCCGAGCGCATCTCCTCCTGGTTCATCCGGTTGGTGCGCACGTAGCTCTGCTGGCCCAGCCGCGGCAGGATCGACTCCAGGGTGAAGAAGGGGTAGCAGAGGCTGACCAGTCCAGAGGCGTTGGTCGAGTTGACCTCGAAGGCGAGCAGGATGACGATCTCGCTGGCCGCGGTGATCTGCATGAACTCGGGGTTGGTCTCCAGCTCGATGTCGGTGATCTCCACCCGCAGGATCGGCTCCCAGGTGGCCTCCAGGTCCTCGATCACCCGCTTGACGATCCGGTTGATGACGCCGATCTCGATCGGCGTCAACTGCCGGGCCTCAACCCCCGTCGAGGACCCCTTGCCGCCGAAGATCCGATCGACGAAGGCGAAGACCACCGGCATGGCGAAGTCGATGATCGCCTGGCCGCTGGTCGGCCCCAGGGTGAACTGGTAGGAGCACGAGGGATTGGACAGGGACATGATGAACTCGGCGTAGGTGGTCTGGTCGACGAAGGCGGTATCGACGTCGACCACCGCGCGCATGGCCCCGGAGAAGGTCGAGCTGAGCAGCCGGGCGAAGTTGTCGTGCAGGTTCTCCAGGGTCCGGAGCTGGTCCTTGTTGACTCGGGCCGGATGCTTGAAGTCGTAGGTCGTGATGATCCGCTGAGCCTGGACTTCGTCCATCCCCCCCGACTCGGCGCCGTCCCCGCCACCGCCACCGCCGCCGCTACCGCCGGCCTCGTCCCCGTCGGTCGCCGAAAGCAGGGCGTCGATCTCCTCCTGGGTCAGTATGTCGGCCATGCCCTCAGCTCCCGGCCTGCAGGATCACTGCACGATGATGTCGGTGAAGATCACGTCTTGCACGATAACCTTGATCTTGTTCTTCTTCTCACCGCCGAACAGCCCGAGGAATCCCGGCTTGTCCGGCTCGACCTTGAAGGCTTCCTCGAGCACCTCGGCATTGATGCTCTCGCGGATCTCATCGGCGGTCGCCTGCAGATTCTCTCCCTCCAGCTCGGGGATGGTTTTCTGGCGCACGATCCTGACGATGATCGACTTCATGAGGGCCACGTATTCGTTGAGCTTCTCGGTCACCTCCGGATGCTCGGCCATCTTTTCGGTGAGGTTCCTCTTCTCGGGATCGGTCTCGGCCGTGTTCTCGGCGACGATCCCCAACTGCACGCTGAACATGACGAATCGCTGGGAATTGGTGCCCGCCGGGTTGGCGGTCATCTCCGCCAGTTTGGTCGGCGCGTAGATGAAGGGCAGCTCCTGGTGCTCGGTCCCGCGTCCCCCACCCTCCGGGCCCGATGGCGCCGGCCGGTCGTCGATGAGCTGTTCCGTGGACTGCTGCTCCTGGGTGCCGGGGCGGTCCGTGTGCAAAATCTGGGTTAAGAGCACCCAACCCAGTACCGCCTGGGCCATCAGCACGATCAGGGCCAGGGGGCCGTATTTCTTCAGGACGCTACCGCCGCCGCTGTCCTGCTCGCCTTCATCTGCCATGACCTGTCCTTTCCCCGCGTCGGCCTCCGGGCCGACTACTCAACCAGCCAGACCGCCGCCTCGCGGCCTTCGGCCCTACTGGCCGCCGCCGACCAGCGGCCGGCCGCAGTTCCGCTTGTATTGGACAATCCGGTCAATGACCATGTCCACGGACTCCGACACCATGACCTTCTTGCCGGAGACCAGGCTGATGATGGTGTCCGGCGCGGCCTCGATGAACTCGATCATCTCGGCGTTGACCACCAGCTCGGAGTGGTTGAGCCGGGTTACCTTTATCATTATCCCGTCCTTGGCCAGGGATCCTGCCGACCCGAGTACGGTCATGCAGCGGTCAGCAGGCCCGGTCAAGCGTTAATATACCACTACCGCTTCAAGTTCACTACCTCGCTGAGCAGCTCGTCCGAGGTGGTGATCGCCCTGGCGCTGGCTTGAAAACCGCGCTGGGCCAGGATCATCTCGGTGAACTCCTGGGCCAGGTCCACGTTCGACATCTCGATCGATCCAGAGCGGATGCTGCCTGGACCGTGCTCTCGGCCGCTC
>JBAZUN010000006.1:0-36546 GCA_041661365.1 Candidatus Latescibacterota bacterium | reverse complement strand
TCGCGCATGGAGCAGGGAACCGCGGATCAGCAGCGATTGAGCGCGGACAAGATAGGGCGGGCGCGAGGGGATGGCCAAGGACCGATCGGGCAGGAGGCTCGTGGAGGGGGTCTCCGGCCTGCCGGCCGGGCGCGGGCCGGAAGGAGGAGAGGCTGATCAGGGGGTGACGTCCCGAGGTCTGCCACGCGGTCCCCAGTGGCCGGAACCCCCTCCCGAGCAAAACCTGCAGCCAGGACCTGGGTGCGGGTGCCGCGGATCGATGGCAGGCCCTGCCTGCCTAGGCAATATCGTCCGTTACTTGGATCTGCAGCGTGATCGCGGTCACATGGAGGGCGAGAGGGCGGGACAGGGGCGTGGATGGCTAGCGGGGCTACGCCAGGGGCGGATCAGTTCGACAACCGCGCTTCGAGATCGTCCGGGGCGGTGAAGGTCCACTTCCTGCCGCGCCTGGTTCCCCGCAGCAAGCCACGGGAGTGCAGATCCAGCAGATCGGTCCGGGCCGTCTGGTATACGACGTTGTGACTGGTCTGGTGGGTGCTGATGGTGTACTGACAGCCCGGATGCTGCAGGGCATGGCTCAGCAGGGCTCTCTGCCGGTGGTTGAGCAGATCGAGATTCCTGACTCGCGATTCTAGCGTCCTCAGTTGTGCGGCTCGCCTTTGGATAAACTCGTGGAGGGCCTCGATCGAGCGCCGGATGGCGTCCAGGTGATATAGGACGAAATAGGTGAGGTCATTGTCGTCGGTCTCGGTGAGCAGAAAGGATCTGGCGTACTGCGCCGGTGCCTTGAGGAGAATCTGCGATATCGAGATATACTCACAGAGCCAGTAGCCGTGGTGAAGCATCGACCAGTAGAACAGGGCCCTCGCGCAACGACCGTTTCCATCGATGAACGGATGGTCATAGCCGACCCAGAAGTGCAGGATGATGGATCTCAGAACAGGGTGAAGGAAGGGATCGGTCGGGCCACCGTTGGCGAACTGGCACATCCGCTCCAGGCGTGCACCGAGCTCGTCAGCACCTGGCGGCCGATGAAGCACATTGCCTTCGTGGTCGCCGACAAAGACGTCTTCATCTAGCGTCCGGAGTCGTCCGCATGCCAGCGGGTCATCCAGGGTGTCTCTGGTCACTTGCTCGTGGATCTGTAGCACCAGATCAGGAGTCAAGGCCTCCTTCTTCCACTCGGCCAGACGTTTCATCGTGAAGTAGTTGTTGTAGATCATCGTCTCGCCCTTGCTGCTTGGGCGACGACCGCTCCGGATCATGTTCTCCGCAACGCGTCTGGTGGTCGTGGCACCCTCGAGTTGGCTGGAGGTGATCGCCTCTTCGATGAGGGATTCCACGTAGTACTGATCCTTCGTCTCCGGATTGGTGACCTGCGAAGGCATCTCGATGCGTCCACCGGCGCGGAGATCGATCTCGTGCAGGAGTTCGGGAACGGGATCAGGGGTGGTGTAGCTGAACGATCCGCCTTCCTTGTCGGTAAAGAGGGGCAGTCGTCTGGCGGCCCTGGACCGGGCCAGCTTCAGCGCCAGCCACCACTCCCGGTGGGTCAGACCCGCGGGCGGGTTCAGGTGGACGAGCTTATCCCAGTGGACATAGCGTTCACCCGGCGCCAGCGCGTCGACGTTCAGGAGCCTCAGGAGCTTCTCTTGATCGCTCCCAAGCTCCTGCCAGAGCACCTCAAGGCGGGGTGGGGTCTTCGGCATTTGCATGGTAGCCGCGATCGCTTTTCAGCGGGAATCAAGCGTTTGTCAATCTATTACTAACGAAAGACAAATTAGTAATTTGGTGTGTAATCACAAGCCCAAGGCCGCCAAGTAGGGTTGGCTTGTAGTCTCAAGCACCAAATTAATCAACATCTTATGATTATTACTACAAATTTACTAATTCGACGTAAATTAGTAGATGATAAAGGGGTTGAGGCGCGCGAGTTGTGTCGGGAGCCTCGGCGAAGGTCACGAGCGGAGCAGGATCCCGGTGATGGCCGTATCGCGGGGTTGGCCGACCGGCGTGGATGAACGGGGTGTTAGGTCACTGATGGCGCGCGGCGTACAGATCCAGCAGGCGCCGGATCATGGTCTGGTAAGGCGTGCCATGGCGACGGGCTTGGTGCTTGAAGAACTCCACGCTGGTGCGGCTGAGGGCGATAGTGACCCGGACCGTTTCCTCCTTGAAGGCCAGTTGTTCGGGGGGCGGCAGGAAGTCGTCCACCACCCGTACCGCGCCCAGGGGCTCGTCACGATAAACGGTTCGCTTGCTCATAGATGCGCTTCCCCTTGCGCCAATAGCCGGCGCCGATGATGCGGATGACCCCGTCCCGGTAGGTGAACCTGACGGTGAGGATGCCGTCGCCAATGGCGCCGAAGCAGTAGTACCGCGCTTCGACGTCGCTGTGCTCCAAGTCTTCGGCAACCACACGATGAGGGTCGGCAAAGGCGTGCTGGGCCAGATGGAAGGAGACGCCGTGCTTGTGCTGGCTCAGGACGTCCTTGCGCTTGTCCCACTCGAAGCGTGCCGCACTCATTCGTCTGGTTCCTGTCCATCAGTCCATGTGCATAATGATACGCACAATGACGAGCATGGACAAGGCAAGGTCAGGACAGTAAATGCCAGGGCTAGCGCGCTGGTACGACAGCGCATGGCAGCTTACAATGCCAATGACCAAACGCATCTTGGCGGTCAGTTGCGCCCATCCGGGGAGCGGCTTCCTCAGTACCTGGTCAGCAATCCTGACGGCGCGCTGCCTGAGTCACCGCCGGCCATCAGCGCGGACGCCCACTTCGCTCCCACCCGCGCTGCCCTGGTGCTGCTGGCGGTCCAGGTAGCGGCCCAACTGCCGACGGCTGACCTGCCCCGGGCAGCGGGCAAGTCGGCGCAGGAGCTGGCAGACCAGATCGCCGCGGCCTGGTTCGACCTGCCCCTCTCCTCCGGAGCGCTCGGGGAGGACCTGGCGGCGCTGACAGGAACCTACGCCGGCGGAGTGCTGGGTCTGGTCATCGGGATCAGCGCCAACTGCGCCGTGACCCTCACCGCCAGTGTCGGGCCGGTAGCCATCCCCTACCTGGTGAAGGGTACAGCGGTCGGTCGCTCGGGACTGGGCAGCCGCGCCGCGATGTCGCTCTATCGCTGGGTGCGCGTTGTCATCGGTGAGGTGATCGCCAGCGATGAGGCGCAGACCGTCATCCTGGCCGAGGAAGGCCTGACGGTAGGAGGGGAGGTGCTGGTCCCGGTAGAGCCCACGGCGGCGCCGGTATCGCAGGGTACCACCGGCGAGGTACGGACTTTCACCCTCCCCAACGGCGTGACCATGGAGTTCGTCTGGATCGGGCCGGCGACCTTCACCATGGGCCCGCCATCGTCGGCGCTGAGGTTGGAGCTGGAGCAGCCTGGCGACGAGAGACCGCAGCACCAGGTGACCCTGACGCAGGGGTTCTGGCTGGGCAAGTACGAGGTGACCCAAGGGCAGTGGGAGGGGGTGATGGGGACAAGGCCATGGGGATGGCAGCGCCAGGTGGAGGAGGCGGCCGCCAACCCGGCAGCGTACATCTCCTGGGACGACGTGCAGGACTTTGTGCGCCAACTGAACCAGGCCGCCGGGGACTCGCTCTACCGGTTGCCGACCGAGGCAGAATGGGAGTATGCCTGCCGGGCGGGGACGACGACGCCATGGTCCTTCGGCAGCGACGAGGCGCAGCTTGGCCAGTATGCGTGGTATTGGGCCAACGCCTTCGACCCGGGGCTGACCGGGGCGCAACCAGGGGGGCTGAAGCTGGCGAACCCGTGGGGGCTGCACGACATGCACGGGAACGTGGGGGAGTGGATGCAGGACTGGTATGGGAGCTACGGGAGTGCGTGGGCGGTGGATCCCCCGGGGCCGTCGACCGGCTCCCACCGCGTCGTCCGGGGTGGCAGCTACGGCAGCAGTGCCCGGTACACGCGGTCGGCGTATCGCCTCTACGTCACGCCGACCACCCGCGGCAGCTCCGTCGGCGCGCGTCTCCTGAGGACCGCGAGCGGTATCGCTGGCGGGAGCACGGGGACGCCCGACCTGACGGCCTCAGTGACCCAGATCAGCGTGGGCCGCGTCCGGCAGGAGACTCCGCTTGAGTTGCGCCACGCGGGTGCGGGCACCTTGGTCTGGACCGTCCGGGAGATCGAGCCCTGGCTGGGGGTGTCGTCGCCCCAGGGCGACACGGGCGACAAGTTGCCCAATCCGTGGGGGTTGTTCGACATGCACGGGAACGTGTGGGAGTGGGTGCAGGACTGGCATGGGCCCTACGGGAGGGCGGCGGCGGTGGATCCCCCGGGGCCGCCCGGCAGTTCCGCCCGCGCCACCCGGGGTGGCAGCTTCGGCGTCGACGCCCAGGCCTCGCGATCCGCGTGTCGCGGCAGCAGCGCGCCGGCCAATCGCAGCTACGGCATCGGCGTGCGTCTCCTGAGGATTCGCTGACACCTGTCTCCGGGTCCAGACCACATGGTGCTCTCCGGCCGGCGAGGGTACGACGGCTGAGCCCGCGACGTCAATCGGTTCCTGTTGGCGCTCCCGATCCGGGGTGAGGCTATGACCTCACCCTCATTGCGGCATCCGCACCCATCGCCACAGCGTGGCCAGCGACGGTGGCTTGCCGTAGATCAACAGACCGATACGGAACACCTTGGACGCCAGAAAGAGCGACAGGTACACGCCGGCGGCATTAGCCAGGATCGACAGGATTGTCTGCCAGACCGGCGGTGGCGAAGAGGTACTCAGCCGCAGCAGCATGACGAAGTTGCCCAGGGGCGGGACGAAGCTCAGGACCACCGCCAGCAGCGAGTTGGGGTTCCGGCTGATCGGCATCCACAGCATCATCGGCAGCAAGATGACCATCATCAACGGCATCATCGCCGACTGGGCCTCGCGCAAATCGTTGATCGCGGAGCCGATGGCCGCCATCAGCGAGCCGACGGTCAGGTAGGCGAGCAGGAAGAACACGACCAGGTAGAAGATGAGCTTGACGTCGAGCAACCCGAACAGGGCAAAGGAGGAAAGGGCGGCGACACCCAGCCCGGTGTAGAGCCCCATCACCACCAGGCCGACGGCCATCTGGCCGAGGATCTTGCCGGCCATGAGCTCCATCGCCGATACCGCCGAGAGCAGCACCTCGACCACCCGACTCGTCTTCTCTTCAATGGTATTGGCCAGCAGGTACTGGCCGCTGGTCATCACCGACAGCATCAGCAGCATCATGAACCCGCCCGGCACCAGCATGTTGAAGACCGGGTTGGCGGCCCGCTCGCCCTGGGCCGTCACCACCCGTGCTCGGGCCCGGTCTACCTGCACCAGAGCCTCGACCTGCCCCCGCTCGAGCCCCGAGGCGCGGATCCGGGCGTTGATGATGGCCTCGCGCAGGCCGTTCTGGATCTCGTCGGCGAGGCGGTCGTCAAGCCGGTCGCGCACGAACAGCTCATAGCTGCCGAAACGATCCCGGCCTGCCTGGCGCACCACCGCGTCGGGCTGGACGATTACCAGGGCCAACCGGCCGCCCGTGCCCTTTCCCGGCTCCGGGGCGGCCGCCAGCAGCGGTGCCTTGGTCTGGTCCAGGTCGACGGTCGGGCCCAGCTCGACGACCTCCAGTTGGGGCACCTCGCCTAACGCGCGGTCGAGGGCCTGCTGCACCGCGGCTGATCCGGGCTCCCTGTCTCCCGTCCCCGGGGCTGCGGCCAATGGGGTGACTTCGGCCAGGCGCTGGCGCCCCTGCTCCCGCCGTTCTGCCATCCGCTCGGGACGCAGGTATTCCCGCAGGCCGGCGGTGATCTGGCCGGTGCGATCCGCCACGGCGATCTCGCCCTGGACCTTCGGGGGCGCCTCGTTGATCAGCCGCGGAAGCACCAGAACCGCTACCCCGAGGATGAGCGGCGTGAACAGGATGCCAATGATGAATCCCTTGGTCGCCACCGTGACCCGGAATTCCCGTACGGCTACGTGGAAGGCTCTGTCCATCACCTCGCTCCTGTCGTGGCGCCGGGATCCCGCAGACCGGCAAGCAACCGGTCCAAGTCCTCGCCCGCCTTCGTCCGGCCGTCGGTGACGATCTGGATGAATACATCCTCGAGCGTCGGCCGCCGCACCTCGATGCGGGCGGGGGTAATTCTGATGGCAAGGTCGCCGATGACCTGGGCCGGGCTGGCGTCGTCGCTAAGCGCGATCTCCCACAGGGCGCCCTCGCGGTGAATGGCCCGCACCCCAGGCACCGACGCCGCGGTGGCCACCGGCGCCGCTGGATCCAGCGGCTCGAAGAGCAGGCTGCGGGGATCAAACTGAGCCCGGATCCCTGCCATGGTCGCGTCGAGCACCTTCCTCCCCTCGTGGATCATCACCACGTGATCGCAAAGCTGCTCGGCTTGACCCATGATGTGAGTCGAGAAGAGCACCGTGGCTCCGCGCCGGTGTTCGTCCAGCACCAGGTCGCGCATCAGGTGCTGGTTGACCGGATCCAGCCCGGCGAACGGCTCGTCGAGGATCAGTAGCTCTGGCTGGTGGATGACCGCGGCGACGAACTGCACCTTCTGCTGCATGCCTTTCGACAACTCCTCGCAGCGCTTGGGCGCCACCTCGCCCAACTCGACCCGCTCGAGCCAGGCCTGGACCGACTGCTGTGCCTGCGAGCCCCTCACCCCCTTGAGCCGAGCCATGTAGAGCAAGAACTCGCCCACCCGCATCTTGCGGTAGAGCCCGCGCTCCTCGGGCAAGTACCCAATGTAGTCCTTGGCCTCCGCCGCCGAGGGTCTGCCCAGGATCGACAGCTCGCCCCGGTCCGGCAAGAGGATCGACAAGATCATCCTGATCGTCGTCGTCTTCCCGGCGCCGTTGGGGCCGATGACCCCGTATAGCCCTCCCTCGGGAACGGTCAGGTCGAGGTCGCGCACGGCGACGGTATCGCCGAAGGTCTTGGTCACACCCCTGAGCACGAGGGCATCTGCCATGGAAGGCTCCTGTGGGTTGCCAAGGGAACTCGGTCTGCCCTCAGCCACTGGCCAACGGGTCGGAAAGAGGGCTCGACCGCCATCCGTGATCGCGGGCGACTGCTGGCGCCGTGGCTCAAAGGAAGAGCCCCAGCGCCCGACGGAACAGGCCACGAGCAATATACGAAGACTGGAGGGCGGTAGGCGCGTCCTCGCGATCAGGCATCACGTCGTACCCACCGGTGGAGCACCGCTCCCCCTGGACCGGCCCGCACGCCGCCGCGGTGACCGGCCCGCGGCACGCCGATACCGGGTGGGACAACCCCAACCTGGGCGCAGCCCTGTATGGCGGCATCGAGGAGCTGGACGACGGCTCGCTGCTCCTCTTCGGCCACACCCGCTTCCTGGGTGACCGCAGCAGCCGCGTCGTGGCCTATCGCTCGCTCGATCGGGCGGCGACCTTCCACTATTGGGCCACGGTGGCCTACGAGCACAACCTCAGCTCGCCGCTGCGGCCGATCGGCTTCAACGAGCCCGGCGTGGTGCGCCTGGGCAACGGCGAGCTCCTGTGCTTCATGCGCACGGCCGAATATGAGCCGATCTGCGTCTCACGCTCGCGCAACGAGGGACGCACCTGGCACCCGCCGGAGAAGGTCGGGGTCGACGGCATCCTGCCCACCCCGGTGCGGCTGGACAACGGCGTCCTGGCCCTCAGCTACGGCCGTCCGGGGGTGTGGGTCACCTTCAGCGCCGACGGCGGTCGATGGTGGTCGGACCGCCGCTGCCTCTGGTCCTGGCACGGTCTGTGGGGCGAAGGCCACCTGCCGACCACGCCGCACTACACGGTACCGGGGTACGCCACCTTCGAGCGCAGCGATTGCAACGCCCGGCTCTGCCGCATCGGCCCTGACCGGTTGCTGCTGGTCTACAGCGCGCCGCTGGCCGACAGCGGCGACCAACCCATCGACGCCCAGGACGCGGCCGCCCGTGCCCCATGCCGCATCTGGGGCGTGAACCTGGACGTGCATCTCGAGTAGCGTTCCCGCCGGATGATGCCACCGAATCCCAGATCCTGCGCTCCGCTCCCCGTCGGCGTGATGAGCCGCTCGTATGTCGATCCTGCCCGGCAGCGCTGGGACGGGAGGGAACCGCGCCCGCTCAACACGCGGATCTGGTACCCGGCTCTGCCCGGTGCCCCAACCTGTTTATGCGATGAGCCTGACCAGTTCGCGGCGCCTGTCGTGCTGACCCCGGCCGCAGGGGTGTCGGGGCGAGTGTCGCGATACCCTCTGGTCCTGCTGTCCCACGGGGCGAACGGCTCAGCCCAGAGCATGATGTGGCTGGGATATCGCCTGGCCGCGGCCGGATACCTGGCCGCCGCCGTGGACCACCTGGGACCCGATAACTGCGAGCCGCAACTGGCAGGGGTTTTCTACCTGTCCGATTGGCATATGTGGGAGCGGCCGCGAGACCTGAGCGTGGTCCTCGATCGACTCCTGGACGACGAGCTCCTCGGCCCGCGGATCGACCGACAGCGTCTCGGTGCTGCCGGGTTCTCAGCCGGCGGCGCCAGCGTGATCTCCCTGGTCGGCGGCCGGCTCGATCTACAGAAACTGCAGGCCGGCTCCGAGCCGCCCGAGCCGCTGCGTCCGGCCGTCAGCCGAGCCATCACCGAGTGGCAGAGGCTGCAGGCGGCCAATCCCACCGTCCGGGAATCGCTGCAGCGCACGGACTGTCCCTGCCAGGACGATCGGATCCGGTGCGCCTTTGCTCTGGCTCCGGCTTTGGGGGCCGGCTTCCCCGGCGCCGGGCTCAGCGCCGTGACCGCACCGGTCTGCCTCGTCGCCGGCCGGGATGACCCCGTAACCCCCCTGGCGGCCAATGCGCAGCACTTCGCCGATCAGATCCAGGGCGCGGAGCTGACGGTCCTGCCCGGCGAAACCGGTCACTGGAGCAGTGACCCCGGTGCTGCCGTACGGGCGCTCGAGCTCGAGCAGGTGAGCAGGATCGCTCTCGGCTTCTTCGCCCGGCACCTGGCTGGCTGAGCTCCTGCACGCTCTCAGGCCTTCTGCCTGCCCTTGCGCCGGTACTCGACTGAGGTACCTTCATCCTCGAGCGCCACCCCGGCACGGACGCCTCGACCCACGCGAGGCTCCGTCCGGTCGCCTGCCCCGCCGGCGTTCCCTTGCCGTAGGAGGCCTGCCGTGAGCAGCGCCGCCCCGTCCGCGTCGCCCCAAGTCCTGTCCCTCTGGTCCGTGCCCAGCCGCGAGCGGGTCTTCCGCCTGGCCCGGCCCTTGGAGGTCACGGTCAACGCCGCCGCCGATACCGTCACCTGCGAGAACCCCGATCTGCATCTGTACGGCACCGGCGCGACCCTCAGTCATGCCTTAGCCGCACTCTACGAGGACTTCGCCTTCCTCTACACCCAGTTCGTCGAAAGCGACGACCAGCTCTCGCCCGACGGCGAGCGGTTGGCCCAGTCCCTGTGTGCCTGGGTGAAGGCCCAGGAGCAGCACCCCGCCACGCGGTAGCCGGCCGCAACCAGCCCCGTTCTGTCCCTTACCCTGTCCACGGGATAATACCCTTGGAAAAGGCAACTTGCCGGGTAAGTGGACAGTGTCACCCCTCTGGCCGGCAACTGAGTTCCTAGGCAGTCTTAGCCCCGGTGTTCGCGGCAAGGCCAGCCACTCCTTGAGCCTTGGAGCCTATCAACGTAACGGCCATTCTGCCATATCATGTCGTGGAGCCATCGCTGCGCTGAGGGGCACGAGGCGTCATGAACCCGTGGATGAGCTCCCGGTTGGCGGAGTACCCCTCACTAGTCCGGATAACCAGCTTGTGCTGCAGGAGGAACTCGATATCTCTGTCCATCGTCCGGTCCGCTACCTTGGCGTACGCCGCGGCAATGCTCGTACTCACTTCTGGTAGCTTCGCTCGGGGTACTGGCTCTGGGTGCAAGGACAGACCCAGCGCCAGTCTTCGCCGCCGAACGCCGGCCTCAGTGTCTTCATACTCCCTGAAGTACTCATGGACATAGTTCCGCCAGATCACGTCGTGCTGCTGTGCCCAGATGGCCTTTAGCTGATCCCTGAGCCCGTCGCGGAAGCCCTCAACCGCGGACCATAAGAAGGGCAGAAGGTTCCCGCCCGTCCGACTGGCGTTGTCCAGTTCCCGGTAGTACGCTGATCTCGTCAGGTTGTAGTGATTGCTCAGCAGATGCGTAGAGACGGCCGGAACGCCGGCGCCAACCAGAATCAGAAACTCCAGCAGGCGGGCCGTTCTGCCGTTGCCGTCGCCAAAGGGATGGATCCAGGCAACGTAGAGATGGGCGATGATCGCCTTTAACAGCGCGTACACGACCGTCAGGTCACTGCTGGGCGCCGTGAAGTCGGGACCGTTCAGCCACCTGCAGAGTCGTTCGAGCAGATACTCGCAGTCCTCGGCCGGGGCCCCGCGGTATCGACCGACCAGTACGGAGTGCTCCCGAAGCTTGCCTGGAACTACGTCCTCACCGACCGCCAGGCCCTCAAGCACCTGGCGGTTGAGCCAGGTGATCGTCTCCACGGATAGGGGGGCCGCGGGGTGGTGCGTCAGCTTCTCGAGAATGGCGTTGCAGCCACCGATGATCCGGTCGATCTCATCAGCGAGGTATTGGCGGGATGGAGGCAGATCAAGCTTGCCGTCGATGTGCTGAACCACCTCCTCCTCGGAAAGGGTGTTTCCCTCGATGGCAGTGGTGCCAAGGGCACCCTTGGCCAGGTAGACAATGTTGAGTCGCCGCGCCGTGTCCGGCCGCAAGGGAACGCGCGCGAGGTGTTCGCATTTCGACTGGCATTCGCCGAGCGCGATCCAGAGCTGCGGTTGAGCCGCAGAGAGATCTACCCGGAAGGAAAGGTGAGGGTGTGTCTGCTCGTATTGTCGGGCCATATGTCGCCTATCTTTTGTTGGTGTTAATATGTGTCTTAAAATTAGTTACATATAGCTTTGGTTGGCTGAATGTCTTTTGGTGTGTCGAATGTAATTAGGGATGTACTGGTAGGCAACAGACATAGTACAAGCCATTCACCAAGGAGGTCGACCATGCCGTCCAACCTGAATCCTCTGGAACTGACTCTGGTCCACCAGTACCTGACCGGCGCCTCGTCCGGCCGCGAGCTGCCGCTGGGGTGGGCCCGGGCCGCCTCGGTGCTGTTGGCCGTGACCGGGCTGGCCCTGGCCGCGTACACGACCCTGCTCTTCCTGCAGCACCCGACCGACCGCGTGGCGGTCTTTGTCCTCCTCCCCGGTGGCGGGGCCGGCATGCTGCTGGTCCTGGTGGGCCTGGGGATCCAGGGGTATCTGATGCGCGCCACCGAGCGGGCGCGCCTGGCGGCCGTCCTGAGGAAGCTGCTGAATTTGCATGGATGATCGCGGGACAGCCCTCCGCTCCTCCCGAGACACCCAGGGTGGTGTTCCGCCTTTAGTCGGCCAGCCAGTATTCGGCCGGTTGTGCGAGGAATTCGGCCACCGGTATGCCGTCGCCCCCCACGAGCAGGGTACGGCTCGGCTGAAACGCAATCGTGAAGTCGGTCAGCCCTGGCAGGGCGGTCGCCCCGCGGCCACTCTTCACCTCGATGGCCACCAGCCGTTTGCCAGCGCGAGCGACGAAGTCGACTTCGCGGCCTCGTTCCCGCCAGTAGTAGAGTTCGCAAGCCCCTCGGGCCGCCGCGTTGATCAGGTGGGCCCCCACGGCTGATTCGGTCAGCCTTCCCCAAAAGTCGCGATCGGTGCGGGCCTCGCCGAGTGACAGCCCGGACAGCGCGGTCATGAGCGCCGTGTTCAGCACCTGGAGCTTGGGGATGGAGCCGCGTCGGCGCACCGCCTGGCCGGCGAACTTGGCCAGACCAGCCACCATTCCGGCGGCGGCCAGCAGTTCGAGGTAGTGCGCCAGCGTGGTGGCGTTCCCGGCGTCGTGGAGTTGCCCGAGCATCTTGGTGTAGGACAGGATCTGCCCCGAGTACTGGCATCCCAGCGTGAAGAGCTGGCGAAGCAGTGCCGGCTTGTCTACCCGCGCCGTGAGCAGGACGTCGCGCGAGATGGTCGTTTCGATCAGGGAATCCAGCAGGTATCGGCGCCAACGCGCCGGATCGTCGGCCAGGGGTGCGGCCCCGGGGTACGCGCCGTAGAACAGGTACTCCTCCAGGGTAAAGCCGAAGGCCTTCTGCATCTCGCCAAAGGACCAATGAGGGAGGTGCAGTACCTCGAAGCGGCCCGCCAGGCTCTCGCTCAAGCCCTGCCGCACCAGCAACGGTGCCGATCCGAGCAGAACGACCCGCAGTGACCGACGGGCGTGGGTGTCCTCGTCCCACAAGCGCTTGACCGTCTCCGACCAGCGCGGGATCTTCTGCACCTCGTCCAGGGCGAGGACGGCACCGCCCTTGTTGGTGCTCGCTGCCAGCCGTCCGCGCTCCCACTGGGCAGCCAGCCAAGAGCCGTCCCGTAAGGCCGGCTCGTCAGCCGACACGTACACGTGCTGCAGGTTGCTCCCGGCCAGCACCTGTTCGACCAGAGTCGTCTTGCCGACTTGGCGCGGCCCGGCCACGACCTGGAGGAAGCGCCGTGGCTCGATCAGCCGCTCAGCGAGCTTGGTGGCATACTGCCGCACGTAAGGGCGATTTCTCGATTTGCTCATGATACTGAGTAAAATTACTCAACACACTGGAAATTGTCCATGTTCGACACCCTCGAACGGTTTCGTGCGCGGCTGAGTCAGGGCGAGGTGCTGATCGGTGCTGGGGTCGCCCTGGCCGATCCGCTGGTGACCGAGGCCCTCGCTGGCTCGGTCGACTTTGTCTGGCTCGATCAGGAGCACACCGCAATCAGTCCCGAGGCGCTGCGCGGCCATCTGCTGGCGGCCCGGGCCGCCGGGGTGATGGCCGTGGTGCGGGTGCCGGGGACCGGTGCGGCCCTGCTCAAGTCGGTCCTCGACGCGGGTGCGCCGGGCGTGGTGGTGCCCCAGGTGCGCACGGTCGAGGAGGTGCGGCAGACCGTGGCCGACTGCCGCTACCCTCCGGTCGGCCAGCGCGGGGTGGGACCGTGGATCCCGACCAACTACGGCCGGGCTAACTGGTCGGAGTACGTCGAACGGGCCAACCGGCTGATCTTCGTCACGGTGATGATCGAGACCGCCGATGCCGTTGAAGCGATCGACGAGATCACCGCCATCCCGGGGCTCGACTCGGTGGTCCTCGGGCCGTGGGACCTGTCCGGCTCGCTCGGCGTGCTCGGGCAGGTGGAGCATCCCAAGGTCGTGGCGGCCATGGAGAAGGTGATCGCCAGCGCCCGCCGGGCCGGGGTCTTGGTCGGCTCGGGGATGGGGGTCGACCCGGCCTTTGCCTGTGCCCAGGCTCGGCGCGGGGTCCAGTGGCTGCAGGTCGGCGGTGATTGCGCGTACCTGATCCGCAGCGCGGACCAGGTCACCGCGGCCATCCGCGACGGGCTGACCAAGTAAGGGAGGGATCGGGGATGAGCGGGGACACCAAGGTCTTCCCGGCCGATCAACTGCGCCGGTTGGGCGAGGAGCTGTTCACCGCCTGCGGCGCGCCGGCCGACGAGGCGGCCATCGTCGCCGGGGAGCTGGTCGAGGCCAGCCTGATGGGGCTGGAGTCCCACGGCGTGACCCGGTACATCATGTACGTCGAGGAGGTGCTGGCCGGCCGGATCAAGCCCGGCGCTCTGGTGGTTCCGGTGCGTGAGACCCCGACCCTGGCCGTGGTCGACTGCGGCTTCAACTTCGGTCCGGTCTCCGCCACCCGCATGACCGACCTGGTCGTGGCCAAGGCCCGTGCCGCCGGGATCGCCTTCTGCGTCAGTCGCCACTCGCATCACGTCGGCCGGCTGGGCGGGTACGTGCAGCGGGCCGCCGAGCAGGGGGTCTTCTGCCTGGCCGTGGCCAACAGCTCCAAGCACGGCCACTTCGTCGTCCCCTGGGGCGGCCGCGAGGGCCGGCTGGCCACCAACCCACTGGCCTACGGCGTGCCCACCGGCGGTCGGCCGGTGGTGCTGGACATGTCGACCTCGATGATCGCCGAGGGGAAGATCCGCGTGCTGATGCACGCTGGCCAGCCAGTGCCGCCGGGACGGATCCTCGATGGCCAAGGCCAACCGACCATCGACCCCAAGGCCTTCTACGGCCCGCCCCGCGGCACCATCCTCCCCCTGGGCGGGGAGCTGGGGTACAAGGGGTTCGGCCTGGGGCTGCTGGTCGAGATCCTGGGGAGCACCATGGCCGGCGAGGCGGTGACCGACGAGTTCCGCTACATGAACGGCCTGGGGCTGATCGCCATCGACCCCGAGCCGCTGTGCGGCCTTGAGGGTTTCCGGATGCTGATGGACGACCTTGCCGCGTACGTCACTAGCTCGCCACCGGCCCCGGGCCATGGCGAGGTGGGCATGCCCGGGGCCCTGGACTTCCGTATCCGCGAGGCGCGGTTGCGGGACGGGATCCCGCTGCCCGAGGCCACCTGCTGTCAGCTCGTTGAGGTCGCGGCCAAGGTCGGGGTGACCGCACGGCTGTAGCGTTCCGCGCGGCAAGCCCGCGCGAGTTCTTCACCTCATCGGCACATGGTTCGCTGCCAGCGCCGCGACCGGAGCGGCTTCCGCGCCCGACGCGCCACCACCGTCAGCCGCCTCGTCGGACGGCGCCGGGTCCGGCCGGTGGAACAGTGCCGTCAGGACCTGCGGCCGGCGCTCGGCCAGGTGGCGGGTGATCAGGGCGACCGTCACCGCGTAGATCCACCCCAGCAGGATGTCGAAGGTGAAGTGCTCGCCGGCGTAGACGAGGACGGTGCCCATCGCCAGCGCATACGCGGCGAGCGCGAGGTTGAGCCTTCGCCGGCGGCTCCACAGCATGACCGCGATGAACATCGGGAAGGCGGCGTGCAGGGACGGGAGCGCGGCCACGGGGTTGGCGTAGCGACTGCTGCCCGCCCGCTCGGTCGAGAACACCCGCGCCGCCTTCTCCAGGCCGACGTGGCTCCACATCTCGTGGACGATGCGCGTCACCGGACCGGTCAGGCCGTCCCGCGCGGTCATCCACGGCGGCTGGGCCGGATAGAGCCAGTAGGTGGCCAGCGCGGCCCAACTGAGGGCCGCGATCCCGACGATGTAGGGAGCGGCCCGCCGGTGGCCATGGCTCCACAACACCACGGCGACGAGCAGCCCGGTGAAGAAGTGCGACTGATACACGGCCCAGGCGAGATAATCCCACCAGTGCGGCGTGCCGGGCGTCCACAGCCAGCGCTGCAGGAGTTCGGACGGAGTCCGGCCGCCTCCCAGCCACAGATCGAGATTGAGGTGCGGCCAGGTGTGCGCGTCCGACTCCTGGCCGTCGCTGACCCCTCGCAATAGGTCGTAGGTGCCGAGCGCCAGGAAGAGCGGCAGCCAGGTAGTGACGAACGAGCGGATCGTTGACCGGGGATGATCGACCCCGAACGCGAACACGGCCAGGGAGACCCAGATGAGGACATTGCCGCGCTTGGTCGGCAGTCCCACCCACAGCGAGTACACGGTGAAGCAGGTAATCCAGGCGAGGATGGCAAGGGTTCGCCGTGAGACAAGGTGCGGGGGCATCGAGTTCATCCTGGTTTGCTCCCGCGTCAGCACCGCTGCCGGCCGCGGGTCGCAGAAAAAGCAGGGTACACCAAAGCCCACTTCTCCACGGTGTCAAGGGAGGAAGGACTACCGTACCGCCAGGGGGGCTGACGCGACTGGCGGTCTCAGTCTGCCGGTCTCCGGAGCCCGGCCCGCCCCGGGTCCGGTACGGTCAGTCCCAGGGTCAGGGCCGGTGAGTCGGGCCGCAGGCGGAAGTCGTCGTGCTCCGGGTCGACGAAGCGGGGATCGACGAACAGGGAATGTCGATCGTGCCCCAGCCGCTGCCAGTCGGCCAGGGAGAGCGTCTTGCCGCTATCTGCCTGCTCCACGGCGAACGGCTCGGGGCCGCGGCGGAAGAACAGGTTCTGGTCGGACTCGGCCAGCACCCGCTCGGTCCAGGCGTGCAGGCTGAAGCCGTATCCCTGCTCGCCCGAGTGCCAGCACAGGTTGCGGCGCACCTGGTTGCCGGTCATGAACCCCTGCATCGGCCGCCAGTACTCCATCCCCGAGACGTAGTCCTGAAAGCGGATGCTGGCCAGGCAGTCGACCACCAGGTTGTCCTCGATCAGGTTGTTCCGACCGGCGTGCACCAGGATCCCGGCGTGGGTGCAGCGCAGGATCAGGTTCCCGGTGACCAGGCAGTTGCTGGTGTAGTTGTCGAGGTAGATCCCGCTGGTGGGGAACCGCTGGCTGCGGCCAGCCTTGCCGTCGGCGACCTCGCAGCCGTACACGTCGGCGATCACGTTGCCGCGGATTACGTGGCCGCACCGCTCGACCTCGCGCTGGGGCGGGTCCTCCATCCAGCAGTTGATCGCGGTAGAGTCGGCCACCTCCTGGTCGACCCAGCGGATGAGGTTGTACTCGACGAGGTTCCTCCCGTGGGGGCTGTTGCTCAGATTGATGCCGTGGTGCGGCAGGTACTCGATCAGGTTGTGGCTGATCCGATTCCCGTCGCTCATGCCGCAGAAGACCCCGGCGGTGTACTTGCAGATCGTCCCGCCGTGGTGGAGGTGGTTGTCGGTGATCCGGTTGGCGAAGGGGTGCTTCAGCCGCGTGCCCAGCAAGCAGACGCCGTTGGCTCCGACCTCGCTGAACTCGTTACCGACCACCTCGTTCCGGCAGGAGGCGCCCTCGAGGTAGACCCCGTTCCCGCCCACCGCGTCGAAGCAGCACCCGGTGATGCAGCAGTGGACCGCGTCCTTCAGATGCACGGCCTCACCGCAGTACCGCCACCCCGGCCGGGGGTACATGGCGCCGGTCCCCTCCACGCCTTCTCTATGGAAGTTGTCCCCGTCCCCGGTCTCGGTGAAGGTGAGTCCGGCGAGGTGGACCCAGGCCGCGCCCCGTAGCTCGATCAAGGTCTCGAGGACCGGCACCACCACCCCGGGCTCGGTCGATCCGTCCGGGGGCCAGAAGTAGAGGGCCCCCTCCTCGGAGTCGAAACACCACTCTCCGGGCGCGGTCAGCTCCTCGAGGGCGTTCTCCACGTAGAAGCGGTTGTCCGCCGAGAAGACCACCGGCATGTACCACCCCGGCACGTCGAACTGCCACCCGGGATGGGCCAGGGTGATCAGGCGGCGGGCCGGGTCGAGGGCGCGGATCGGCACCCGGCTGTTCCAGCCGCCGATGGAGGCCCAGTACACCACCTCGACCTCGGTCGGCTTGGCCCAGGACCGGGGGAAGGTCCCCGGTCGATACGCGAAGGAGTCGATGCTCCCCTCGTGTCCCGGCCCCTCGGTGTAGGCCCAGCCGCCGTAGAGCGGGTCGGCCGGATCGGCCTTGGGCCAGCGGGCCCGGGTCTGGCGCCGGCCGTGCCAGAAGAGCTGCCGGTACGGCCACTTTCCCCCGCGGGAGCCGGGCAGCTCGGCCCGCAGGATCGGGCCGCGGAACGGTTTCCATCCAGCGACGCGGTGCCCGCCGCTCAGGATCGGCACCTCCCCGGGCCAGGCCGCCCAGGTCACCGGGCAGTCCTGGGTGCCGCTGTCCTGCTCGGACAACCGGAGCGGCTGCTCCAGGTAATGCTTCCCGCCGTGCAGCCATACCTGCACCGGCCCGGCCAGGGAACCTTGCGTCTTGAGCCGGCGCACCTCGTCGCGCGCCCGGGCCAGGGTGGCGAACGGGGCGGTGCGGGTCCCCGGAGCCTGGTCGCTCCCCTGGGGGGCGACGTGGAAGGCGATGCCGGCAGCAGGTTGATCCACGTCCATGAGGGAGATCTCCTTGAGCACAAGACCACCGCGGCCGGGCCGCCTCGCGGCACCGACCCGCGACTCAGGCAGGGACCGGTTCGTAAAGCCCCGGCGAAACAAGGCCCTGGTTGCCGCGGATGTCAAGGTATGGACCCCCTGAGAAAGGGAACGGGGGCACTTTCCCCTCTGGGAGGGCGACCCACGGTCTGGTTCCCTGGCGGCGACCCGCCGGACCGGGAATATGCCCAGAGAACTTGCGTTTATTGAGCCTTGTGCCTATTTTCTGACCTCGCAGTCATCAAATGGGCAGCAAGAAGCTTAACTGTAACAAAGGACTATATATTGACCATAAGGGCATTGTGTCTCCAGGAAGACCGCGGATCTCTAGGAGGTGCGGCATGACCACCGTGACTGGACCCGTGGAAGAGGCCCCTACCCGCCGCGAGCGCGAGAAGGCGGCCCATCGCTCCGAGATCCTGCAGGCGGCCGTCAAGGTCTTTTCCCGCAAGGGATTTGCCGCCGCGACCATCGAGGAGATCGCCCAGGAGGCCGAGTTCTCCAAGGGCGCCGTGTACCTCCATTTCGCCAGCAAGGAGGAACTGCTGTCGACCGTGCTCCTCGACATGATCGAGACCGCCGTCACGGAGATCAGGCAGGTCCTCCCGGGGACCCGTTCCCTGCGGGAGGAGCTGTCGGAGCTGTATCGGCAGGCCGCGGAGTTCGCCTTCTCCCACCGGCTGCACATGAGCACCTCCATGCCGCAGCACCTGTGCCAGTTCGGCTCCCTGTCCGAGGAGACCCAGACCCGGATGGCCGAGAGTCATCAGCAGATGGTCGAGATCCTGCGCCACCGGATCGGCCAGGCCCAGCAGGCCGGAGAGGTGCGCGCGGCCTCCCTCGACGCGGTGGTCGGGCTGGTCCACGGGGCCCTGGACAGCATGGTGGCAACCCGCTGGGGCCGGGAGACGGTGGAGGAACTGCAGGTGGCCGCGGCAGAGGTTATCAAGATCATCTTCGACGGCATCGCCCAGAGGAAGGAGTAAGCCCAGTGCCGGGAAAGGTGCACCTGACCGTCTTGATCGTGGCCGCGGCCGTGACCGCCGCCGGAGCCCAGGTCAGGCCGACGGATCTATCGGCCCTGACCGTCCAGGACGCGGTGGCCGTGGCCCTGCGGACCAATCGGGAGATCCAGCAGGCGCGCGAGGAGGTCCGCCGCGCCGACTACCGCATCACCGAGGCTAAATCGGCCGCGTTCCCGCAGGTCAACGGGGCCTGGTCCCTGGAGCGGAACCTCAAACCGAACGTCTTCGTCATGTCGTTCCCGGACTCCGACGGGGTGATGCGCAAGAACCGTCTGAAGATGGGGACCGACTACAACTCCTCGCTCGGTGCCAACCTGACCCAGCCGCTCTACGTCGGCGGCAAGGTGGGCACGGCGCTCAAGGCGGCCCGGGTGTACCGGAACCTGGCCGCCGAGGGCGAGCGGCTGGCGCGGCAGGGGGTGATCCTGGGCACCATGCAGGCCTTCAACGGGGTCCTGCTGGCGCGCGAGCTGGAGGAGATCGCCCGGGCCTCCCTGACCCAGGCCGAGAGGCACCTGGCCAACGTGGAGCTCCGGCGACAGGCCGGCACCGCCACCGACTACGACCTGCTGCGGGCCCGGGTCAACGCGGCCAACCACCGCCCCCGGCTGATCGAGGCGGAGAACAACGCCCGGATCTCCCTGCTCCGGCTCAAGGAGGTCATGGGGGTGGATCCGGCAACGGCGGTGGGGGTAACCGGCGTCTTTACCGCACCGGACACCACCGTCCTCGGCCGGGCCACCGCCGAGCTGGCCCTGAGCCAACGGCCCGACGTGACGATCAGCCGGCTGACCGTCGAGCTGCAGGACAAGGCGGTGCGGATCGCCCGGGGCGAGTTCCTGCCGACCCTGTCGGCGACGACCACCCTGGCCTACAACGGGAACTTCGACAGGCTGGGGTACGACGGCGAGGACTGGTCGACCTACTGGACCGCCGGCCTCAACCTGACCTTCCCCCTGTTCACCGGGTTCCGGAGCTCGTCCAAGTACCAGCAGGCCAAGATCGACCGGCGCCAGGCCGAGACCGAGCTGCTCAAGCTCCGGGACGCGGTGACCATCGAGGTGGAACAGGGGATGATGAACCTGCGGCAGGCCCTGGCGCAGATCGCCAGCGGCAGCCTCAACGTGGACGAGGCGGCTCGGGCGGTGGCGATCGCCGAGAACCTCTACGCCAACGGCAAGGCCACACAGCTCGAGGTGCTCGACGCGCAGTTGGCGCTGCAGGTGGCGCGCACCAACATGGCCAGCGCCCTGCACGCCGGCACCATGGCCGAGATCGCGCTGAACAAGAGTCTTGGGCTCCTCGACGCCGCGGACAACGGAGGAGACAACAGAAAGGAACAGCGGTGATGACCAGGTACCTGCTCGGGATCGCCTTGGCGGCGCTGGTGGCGCTGCCGGGGTGCAAGGAAGGCGAATCGCAGGTGGCCACCGTCGCGGGGAAGGTCACCAACGTCGAGGTCTATTCGGTGCAGCCCCGCACCTTTATCGAGTACGTCACCCTGCCGGTGACGGTGAGCCCGTACCGCGAGGCCAGCCTCAGCCTGGTCAACGGCGGCAAGGTCACCCGCCTGCTGGCGGACAAGGGGGACCGGGTCAGCGCCGGGAAGGTGGTCCTCGAGGCCGAGACCGAGGTGCTGCGCGCCTCACTGGAGCTGGCCAAGGCCAACCTGGAGTTCCAGCGGGCCGAGTTCGCCCGCGGCCAGCAGCTCTTCGCGGCCGGGAGCATCCCCCAGTCGGCCATCGACGCGGCGCGGCTGGCCCAGGCCCAGGCCCAGGCCCAGCACGACATCGCCCGCAAGCAGTACGAGGACGCCACCCTGGAGGCACCGTTCAGCGGCACCATCACCATGCGCAGCGCCGAGCAGGGCGACGTGCTCGGCCCCGGCACCCCGGCCTTCCGGCTGATCGACGTCGATCGGGTCAAGGTCCAGGCCGGGATCCCCGAGCGCCTGATCGAGGACTTCCGCACCGGCAACACGGTGACCATCGTCTTCGACGCCATGCCGGGCCGCCAGTTCACCGGCACCATCAACTACCTGGCCCCGGAGGCCAGCCCGTCGGTGCGCACCTTCCTCTCGGAGATCGTCGTTGACAACCGCGAGGGGTTGATCCGCTCCGGGATCATGGGGAATGCCCGCATCGAGCGTCGCACCTTCAACGACGCCCTGCTGGTGCCGCTGGACGCCTTGATCGAGACCCAGACCGGCCGCCGGGTCTTCGTGGTGCGGGACGACACCCTCGCGGTGGAGCGCGCCATCGCCATCGACGGGGGCGGCGAGGACCTGATCGTGGTGACCGCCGGGTTGCAGCCCGGAGACCGGGTGGTGACCAAGGGCCAGCACGACCTGGTCGACGGGGACCGGGTGAAGGTCACCGGTGAGTACCAGACGGCCGGGGCCGGGGAGGTCGCCGCGCGATGAGCATCACGGGACTGGCCGTCAGGAAGCCCATCACCGTTCTGGTGCTGACCGCCTTCATCATCGTCGTCGGTCTGATCAGCTACTTCTCGCTGCCCCGCGAGGCGGCCCCGGACGTGAAGATCCCCTTCATGATCGTCTCGACGGTCTACCCCGGGGTGGCGCCCGAGGACATCGAGAACCTGGTCACCCGCAAGATCGAACAGGAGCTGAAGACCCTCAAGAACGTCGAGGAGATCACCTCCTCGTCCTCGGAGAGCGTCTCGATCATCGCCATCGAGTTCGACCCCAAGGTCGACCTGGACTACGCCCTCCAGCGGGTCAAGGACAAGGTTGAGAGCGCCCGCCAGGACCTGCCCGAGGACGCCGAAGAGCCGGTGGTGACCGAGATCAACTTCGAGAACATGCCGATCATCAACATCATCCTCACCGCCGACTACGACCTGGTGAAGCTGAAGAAGGTCGCCGACGACTTCGCCGACGACTTCGAGGCCATCCCCGGCGTGCTGGAGGCGAAGATCACCGGCGCCCTCGAGCGCGAGGTGAAGATCAAGATCGATCCGGCCCGGCTCAGCAAGTACAACCTGAGCCTTCATGACGTCACCCGGACCATCCAGACCGAGCACGTCACCATCCCCGGCGGCGCCATGGAGGTGGGCGGCTACACCTACTCGGTGCGGGTGCCGGGGGAGATCAAGGACCCGTACGCCTTCGCCAACCTGGTGGTCACCGCCACCGCGCAGGGCCCGGTCTACATCCGCGACGTCGCCGAGGTCGAGTACGGCTTCAAGGACCGGGAGACGATCTCGCGGCTCAACGGCAAGCCCTGCATCACCCTGTCCGTCACCAAGCGCGCCGGCGAGAACATCATCCTCATCGCCGACGAGGTGAAGCGAATCATCGCCGAGCGCGAGCCGTCGCTGCCGCGGGGCACCCACGTCGTCATCCAGGGCGACTACTCCAAGTTCATCCGGGTGATGCTGCGCGATCTGCAGAACCACATCCTCAGCGGCTTCGTCCTGGTGGTGTTGTGCATCTTCGTCTTCCTGGGGGTCACCAACTCCTTCTTCATCGCCACGGCCATCCCCCTGAGCATGCTGATCGCCTTCGTGGTGATCCAGATGATGGGAGTCACCCTCAACTTCATCGTGCTCTTCAGCCTGATCATCGCCCTGGGACGGCTGGTCGACGACGCCATCGTCGTGGTGGAGAACATCCACCGCCACCGGAGCATGGGAAAGGGGCCGGTGCAGGGGGCGATCGACGGCACCAACGAGGTGGCGGCGGCCGTCGTCTCGTCGACCCTGACCACGGTGGCGGCCTACGCGCCGATGCTGTTCTGGCCCGGGATCATGGGCGAGTTCATGAAGTACCTGCCGATCACCGTGATCGTGGTGCTGATGGCCTCGTTGTTCGTGGCCCTGGTGATCAACCCGGTGTTCTGCTCGCGGTTCATGCGGATGAGCCAGGCAGAGGTGGACCGTTTCACCGGCGGCTCGGGGTTCTACCACCGGGTCATCATCGGCAACTACGAGAAGGTCCTGCGGCTGGCCACGCACCGACCCAAGTCGACCCTGGCCGTGGCGGTGCTCGGGCTTGCCGCCAGCGTAGCGCTCTACGGGGCGCTGGGGAAGGGGGTCGAGTTCATGCCGCAGACCGATCCCGACGCAGCCTGGATCAGCATCAAGGGTCCGGTGGGGATGCGGGTGGAGGCGACCGACGCGCTGGCGGGACAGCTCGAGAAGACGGCGGCGGGCTTCCCCGACATCGCCAACGTGGTGAGCAACGTCGGGGTATCGGCCTCGGCGGGGGATCTGTCCGGCGGCTTCAACACGCAGAACGAGGCCCGGATCTACATGGACTTCGTGGACTTCGACGAGCGCTCGCAAGCGTCGCTGAAGACCTTCGAGGAGTCGGTGGACAAGGTCAAATACGCCACCGGGGCCGAGGTGAGACTCGACAAGGAGGAGAACGGCCCGCCGATGGGCGAGCCGGTGGAGATCCAGGTCACCGGGGACGACTACCTGACCCTGGGCGGGATCGCCAAGGACCTGCGGGCCAGGATCAAGGACATCCCCGGGCTGGGCGACCTCAAGGACGACTTCGAGAGCAGCAAACCGGAGCTGACGGTGCGCGTCGATCGGGAGAAGGCCGCGGTGCTGGGCCTGAGCACCCAGGACGTCGCCGTGGCCGTGCGCACCGCGATCAACGGCGTCGATGCCGGCGACTTCCGGATCGAAGAGGACGACTACAAGATCAACGTGCGCTTCGCCGAGCAGTACCGGCAGTCGCTGGGCGACCTCGACCGCATCTTCGTCTTCAAGGACGGCCGGCAGATCCCGCTGTCGAGCGTGGCGGAGACCGCCACCTCGGCCGGGCTCGGCACCATCCGCCGGGCCGATCTCGAGCGGGTGGTGACGATCACCGGCAGCAACTACGGCCGGCTGGCCAACGACGTGCTAACAGACGTCAAGGCGCGGCTGCGAGGCCACGAGCTGCCCTCGGGGTATTCCATCAAGTACCGCGGGCAGGACGAGGAGCAGCAGGCGGCGGCCAGCTTCTTGATGAAGGCCCTGGTGATCACCCTCCTGGTCATCGGCATGGTCCTGGTCACCCAGTTTGACTCCGTGGTCATCGTGCTCATCATCATGTCGAGCGTCATCATGTCGACCATCGGGGCGCTGTGGGGATTGATGGTGGCGGGTCTGCCCTTCGGCGTGGTGATGACCGGGATCGGGGTGATCAGCCTGGCCGGCGTGGTGGTGACCAACGCCATCGTGCTGCTGGACTACGTCGGCAAGCTGCGGTCGTGGGGGCGGTCGAAGCTCGACGCGGTCATCGAGGCCGGCAGGACCCGCTTCCGGCCGGTGATCCTGACCGCCCTGACCACCATCGTCGGGATCGTGCCCCTGGCGGCCGGCTGGGCCTTCGATCTGGATACCCTCAGGTTCACGGCCGGCGGCTCGTCGTCCCAATGGTGGGCGCCGATGGCGGTGGTGATCATCTCCGGGCTGTCGTTCGCCACCCTGCTCACCCTGATCGTCGTGCCGAGCATCTACATGCTGCTGGGACCGAGCGAAGAGAGCTTCCACCGGCAGCGCGACTGAGGCCGCGGTACGGATCGCGGGTCCTGAAACACCGAGCCCCCCGGCTCGCACCGCTAAGCAGGGGGGCTCGAGTCTTGCCAGGTCGGCAGCCCAGGTCAGTCGGCCGGGACCAGCACGGTCGTCGGTCCGTCACCGGCCTCGGCGTAGGCCTCGATCTCGCGGACGCGGATGCCGCGGGTCCCCTGGCCGCTCGCCCCGGCCAGGGCGGTCACTCGCAGCCGCGTTGCGGTCACCGGCGGCACCAAGCGGTGGACGACCACCTGGCCCTCGTTGCCGCGGATGCGGGCCACGCGCGCCGAGCCGTCCGCGGCCTCCAGCCGCAGGTCGTAGTCGCGCAGGTCGGTCACCTGCAGTACCACCCGGCCGATGGTCTCGGCCCGTGGCAGTTGCAGGTCCAGGTCACAGGGCTGGTCGGTGTGGGTCAGCCACCACCCCTGGTCGTCCTCGACCCCGTTGAGGGCGCCGTAGTAGAACTGCTCGAACCACGGGGCGTAGAACCCCTTCCCCGACCGGGCCACGACCCCGCGGCTCCAGTGAAGCAGGTTCCCCGGCTTGACCGTGGCCTCCTCCTGCCGGCGGATCAGGGCCGCGACCGCAGCCGTGGTCGGCAGCGCGCGGCCGGCCGGGTCGGTGGTATAGACGTGGATCGCGCCCTCGTCGAACCGGTCGGTGAACCCGTCCTGGGCCACCGCGACCGCGCGGTCTTCGCTGACCACCGCGAGCGACGGCACGCCGTTCAGCAGCGGGTGGGTGATGAAGACCTGGCGGGGACCGGGCCGGTAGTTGGCCGCCACCAGGTAGAGGTGCCCGTCGGCCCGGCCCAGCCAGGTGATCAGCTCGGCGTCGGCCGGCGCCACCGGCGGCTCCTGAGGGTCGGCCGCGGCCGGCTCGAGGAAGCGCAGCTCGCGCCAGATGGCCGGCAGGCCGTAGCGCAGCCTGGGCTCGGGGAGGAAGAAGGCGTCGGTGTACCCCGTGTATCCGCGGCTGCCCATGGCCAGCCCGGCCAGCCACTGGAAGCGCATGACCTCGTACGGGTAGGGCGGATTGCTCCCCATCTCTTGGTCGAAGTGGGTCTGGCCTGAGGCGGTCCAGGGGGTCAGCATGATGGCCTGTCCCGGCCGGAGCACCTCGTGGCACCGCTTCATGAAGCCCGGCAGATAGGCCCACTCGGGGGAGTAGGGATCAGGGCTGAGGATATCGCAGGCCCGGTACCCGTGGGTGACGATCCCGTCCAGGGTGTCGTTGGTCAGCAGCACCGGCCGGTATGGATCCAGCTCCTGCATCAAGGCGTAGACCGCCTCGAGGTACTCGGCCCGGGCGTCGTTGATCTCGGGCTCGTCGGCCAGGTAGTACCCCAGCACCCCCGGCTCGTGGGCTACCGCGGCGACCAGACGGGCCAGCATCTCCCGCACGGCCGGGCTCGGGCCCGGCAACTGCTTGATCTCCTCGGCCAGGGCCTTCCCCTCGGGCTGCTGCCAGAGCCGGAAGGTGGTGAACAGGCGGCCCGGCTCGATGCTGACCACCGAGTAGATCCCGTGGCGGTCGAACCGGTCGCGCACCTCCTGCAGATCGGCCGGGGTCACCCCGGACAGGACCACCGGGGTGGTCAGGTCCTGCAGGGCGACCACCTCGGGTCGGGGGTCGTCCAGCGGCACCTCGCCGTACCAGCCGATGAAGAGCCGGGGCCGGCCGTTGACCAGGATGTTCCCGCGGCCGTCGACCCGCACCTCCACCCCCGGGGCCGGACCGAGCCGTTGCACCTGAACCGCGGCCCGGGCCACGGTGCGACCGGCCGCGTCCAGGGCCTGCACCGAGAGCCGGTACCGGCCGATGGCCAGATCGGTCGCCGGCATCCGCAGCGGTCGGTACAGCCCGGTCACCGACGCTTCGCCCGCGGTCCGGGCCACCGGCTGCCCGGTCGAGTCGCTCAGGGACCAGGCCACGGTGGTGCACCGGCTCGCGGTCTCGTCGGTCAGGGAGATCCGGAAGGCGATCTCCGGCACGGTCTCGGTGGCGTGGATGTTGCCGCGGTAGACCGGCTCGACCAGGGACAGGGTCACTGGCCGGTACTCGGCGGCCAGCCGCTGGACCGCCACCTTGACCGGCGCCTGGTCGGCCGCGTCGAGCAGGGTCAACTGGACGCGGGCCTCGGCAACCTCCCGTGGCGTGGCCAGGGACGGCAGGTCGACCAGCTCGGTGGCCCCGGCCGCCAGCTCGAAGACGGCTGAGCGCACCTGCGTGTCGGGCTGCAGGAACGGCTCCGCGGCCAGCATCAGGCGACGGGACCGCGGCCCGGGATTGGCCACCGGCACCTGCAGCCGCAGCTCCCGGTAGTCGCCGGTCCCCTCTCCCACCGCGGTCCGCGGCGCGTCCAGGCGCAGGTTAAAGCGGTCGTACGCGACCTCGACCCCCTCGAGCCGGCCGAAGAGCCGGGGAAGGTGGAAGTTCCCCTTGAGCGGAGCCCAGGTGGTCAGCTCCAGCTTGCCGCCGGCCTGGCGCTCGCGGGTCACGTTCCACTTCCAGGAGCTGCCGGCGTCCGGTCCGAGCTGCAGGCCGGCCAGCGGGATGGCCACCTCCAGCCGCCAGACCCGGGCCGCGGCGTCCACGGTCACACCGGTGCGCAGCGGGCAGTCCCACAGCTTGGCGTGGGCGAGTCCATAATCAGCGCCGTAGTCGTCGTACCAGGCGCCGTTGACGTTGACGACGAAGTGGTGGTAGTACCGGCCCTCGCCCGCCGGGTCGAGGAACAGCTCGACGCAGTCGTCGGCGTAGACCTCCTGGTCGTGCCCGTGGTACCGGCCGGCCAACTGCTCGACCAGCGGCTCGTCGCACTCGACCCCGAGGTAGACCGCCAGGGAGTCGAAGAGCACCTTGAACCGCGTCTGCACCGCGGCCGGCCGGGGCGCTCCAGCCGCTTCGGCCGCGGCGCTGGCCGAGACGAACCCGGTCTGCCAGTTGGTGGCGGCCCAGTCCGGCTCGTCCAGTCGGCCGTCGATCTGCAGGCTCCCCCGCGCGGCCACGGCCCGGGCCACCGGGGCTGCGGCGAAGGCCGGTCCGGCCAGGGAGGCGGTCATCAGCAACAGCAGGCCGAGACGGCAGCGCATGGGATTCCCTTTACCGTGACGTACTGCTCGGTGGTACGAGTCCGGCAGATCCGGCTGCACGCGCACAATCTAGCGCGCCGACAACCCCGGAGCCAGTGGCGTCGCCGCGGGCGAGGGGATCGGCGGTTGACCGGGTGAGCGCGCGGTTGCTGATTACCGGACCGACCGACGAGGACGAACCGGACCGGGGCGGACCGCGGTCCACCGGCTGGTCCGGCCCTGAACCCCCACCCGAGACGAGGCTCCATGACGACCCGCGAGCTGTGGCAGCGCATCATGCACTACGGCGACTTCGACCGGTTGCCCGTGATCCACTGGACCGGCTGGCCCGAAACCCTGGAACGCTGGCAGCAGGAGGGGATGCCCGCCGGCGTGGACGTGCACGCGTATTTCGGCACCGTGCCCATGTGGACCGGGATCGGGATCGATCTGGGGCTGCGCCCGGCCTTCGAGGAGGAGGTGCTGGAGGACACCCCAGAGTACCGCATCTTCCGCGCCACCGACGGAGTCGTGCAGCAGGACTGGAAGTACCGGAGCTGCATCCCGCACTTCATCGACTTCACGCTCAAAAGCGCGGCGGACTGGGATCAGTACAAACGGCGCCTGCAGCCTGACCCGGCGCGCGTTCCCGCGGATCTGGACGAGCGCATCCGACAGGCGGACGCCTCGGGTTCACCCATCCTCGTGACCACCTCCTCCATGATGGGCTGGATCCGCAACTGGATGGGCGTGGAGAACATGTCCTACCTGATGTACGACGACCCGGACTGCTACGCCGAGATGGTGGACACCCTCGCCGAGCTGGCTTGCTGGGGCCTGGACCAGGTGCTGCCACGGGCGCGGGCCCTGGGGGTGGTGCCGGACATGGGCTTCGGCTGGGAGGATATCTGCGGCAAGAGCGGGCCCCTGGTCAGCCCGATGATCTTTGACCGGTGCGTTGCCTCGGGGTACCGGAAGATCCGGGCCAAGCTCGATCAATACGGCGTGCCGCTTTTCGGGCTGGACTCGGACGGCCAGGTGGAGCCGCTCATCCCCAACTGGATGGACGCCGGGATCAACGTCCTCTTCCCCCTGGAGCCGGGGACCTGGGGCGCCACCCCGGAGCACGTGCGCGAGCGCTTCGGGCGCGAGCTGCGTATCGTGGGGGGGTACGACAAGCTGGCCCTGGAGAAGGGGCCCGCGGCCATCGAGGCGGAGCTGGAGCGCCACCGCGACCTGGCCCGCCAGGGCGGGCTGGTGCTCATGCCCGATCACCTCATCACCCCGGGCACGTCCCTGGCCAACTACCGCTACTACCTGGAGCAGGTGCGGCGGCTGCGCTTCTGAGGCGGACTGGTGCCCGGTCGGCGGGGAGCAGGGAACCGAGCCTGTCTGCTCCCCGCCGCTGGTCCTGCCGCTACTTCTCGGGGGCTTGGGGGCCCTCTCTCATCCACGCTCTCATGCCATGACCTTGGCCGAACGGCATGGTCTTGGCCTTGGCGCGCTGTTCTTCGGTTAGTATTCGGTCGGCCTGCTGCTGGGCCTGGAAGGTGGCCACGGCCAGCTCGGCGCGCTGGGCGAAGAGCTCGCGGATCTTGGCCTCAACCTTCTTGGCGTCGACCGGGTCGGCCTGGCGCATCTGCTCGAGCTCCAGGGCTGCGGTCTCCAGCGCGGCGCGGCGCTCGATCCCGGCCTTGCGGAACTCGAAGGCCTGGGTGCGGAGCTGGGCGATCTGCGCCTCGCTCAACCCCAGGCAGTTCCCCGGCCCCAGGTAGAAGTCGACCGGACCCATCATCCTCATCCCGGGTCCGTGCCTCATCCCCGGTCCAGGACCCAGGCGGTCGGGGCGGCCAAGGTGCGATTTCATGCCCTGCCCCTTGCCGGCGCAAGCCGGGCAGGGCATCGCAGGGCCGGTGGCCGGGTCTGCTGCCTGGGCCGCGGTCTCGGCGGCCAGGGTCAGGCCGGCAACGAGGGCCACGGTAGCCAGCAAGTGGTTCCTGTTCATGACACACCTCCTGTTCTGCGGGTCTCTGTCAGACGGACACTTACTCCCCCAATATGCGCGGTCAAGGTATCCTTGTCTGTAGGAGATCTGTCACGGCGTGTAACGGTGTGTACGCCAGTCGATAGACCGTCCAGAGGCGGATACCGAGAAGATTGAGGGAGCAGCCAAGGGTGCTGGTCCAGCGGCGCGGAGTTGGCCTTTAGTTCGGATCAGCCGAGCCGAGGCCCAACGCTGCCAACAGCAGATCGGCGAGTCGCTGCATCCCGCGGTCCCCTGGGTGAGCCCCGACTCCGGCGTGGACGTACTCGCGCTCGCTGCGGGCGAAGCTGGACTCGTCCCGGCTCAGGCTGCCGATGTCGACGAATACCCCGCCGACCCGGGTGCAGGCCTGGTGCAGCAGGCCGTCCCGGACCGGCTCGGGCCAGAAGCAACTGCGCACCAGGATGGCTGGACGGCCGCAGTCCCGGGTCAGGGCTTCGAGCAAGGATACCACGCTATCCCGGAACCGCTCCTGGGTTGCTTGGTCCTCGAAGGCGGCCACGTTCTCGCCGATGGCCAGCACCACGAGGTCCGGCTCGAAGGCGCGCCACTTGGCCAGTCGGGCCTGGTCCTCCCAGGTGGCGAACCCCCGCTCGAAGTCGGCGATGTTCTCGGCGATCACCTGGACCGACTTGCCGCTCCGGGCCTCGATGGCCGCGGCCACCCGGTGGACGTAGTCGCGGTCCAGGGCGCTGGCCGCCATTCCCCAGTTTCCTGACCAGGTGGCGTCCTCTGAAGGCCCGTGCCAGGTGATGCTGTTGCCGAGGAAGAGGAGCCGCTCAGGGAGCCTGGGGCGAGTCGTTCTCGGGCCGACGGGATCGATCGGCGCGCTGACCCGGCTCGCGTCCCCCCTTCCCGCGGCGCGGAGCATCCGGTCCACCAGCCCGCCAGGCCGGCACGGGCCGGTCAGGTCCTCCCCGCGCGCGGCGGCGGCCAGGGACCAGAGCATCAGGTTCTGGTAATAGTCGAACCCGGTGCGCGGCCCTTCGGTTCCGTCGAGCAGGACCGGCCAGTCCCAGTACCACCCGCGCCGGATCACCTCCTGCACCGTGCGCCGGGCCAGGTCCAGGCCCAGCTCCTGCCGACCGCGGTAGAGGTAGGTCATGGCGAGCATGAAGGTGCCGGGAGGATGGATCCCGCGCGGCCCCCAGTACCCCGGGCTCCAGTCCTCGGTGGTCAGGGCCGAGGCCCCGGGCTTGCAGAAGGCCACGGCGCCGAACGCGGACATGGCCAGGCTGGTCTGCTCCAGGGTCTGCAGGGTGCGGTCGACCCGGTCCGCCCGGAAGACCCCCTCCAGGCCGTGGAAGCGGGCCATCCACTCCCCGTCGAGCTGGTACCCCATGACCACGTCCGAGCGCTTCCCGGTCTCCAGCTCGTTGAACAGCAGGTAATGGGTCCCGGCCCAGGCGTGCTCCTCGAGCACCTGGCTCCCCTGTTCCAGCCACTCGCGGCACTGGCGGACAAAGGCGTCGTCTCCCATCGCCTCGGCCATGCGCCGGGCCATGCGGAGCTGGGCCAGGTGAGCCCCGCCGATGTGGGGCACGATGCCGAACAGCTCGCAGAACTCGAACCAGTCGTTGGCCTGGTTGCCCGCCGGCATGCTGACGATCCCGGCCGGGCCGGACCCGGGCCGCAGGTTCATGGTGAAGACCGTGTTCCGCTTGACCGAGTCGTAGAACTCGCGCAGCAGCTCCAGGTCGCCGGTCCGCTGCCAGAGCTTGTCGACCATCTCCACGTAGGACGGGCCGTCGAGGGTGGTCTGCGGCTTGCTGGCGTATCCGGGCGAGGGCAGGGCCAGCTCGTAGGGCGGGGTACCGGTGGTGACCCCGCCGAAGACCCACGGCGCCGCGCCGCTGGGGTACTGATACGCCTTGTACGCCCGCAGGGTGGACAGGGCCAGCTCGGGGAAGAGGTAGACCAGGGGCAGGTTGCCGTAGAAGGAGCAGGGGATGCACTCCATCTGCGGGCACCAGCGCGGGCTCTCGTTGAGGGCAAAGATCCCGTCCTCGGGACGACACCAGTCGCCGATCGGGGGCTTGGCCTGACCCCAGACCGAGGTCTCGGGGATCAGGTGGAGGATGTTGATGAGGGCGTCGCGCAGCCACACCGGCAGGTCGGTCTCGGCGTAGACCGTGGACTGCCAGGCCAGCACCCGGGTCAGCAGCGCTCGGTGGTGCCGGGCCAGCCAGGTGGCCACGGCCGCGGCGCTGCGGAAGCGCGAGGAATACATGTGGGTGTAGGTGTTCCCCTCGCCGGCGTTGCTCCCGCTCCCCCGCCACTCCGGGCAGTACCAGGCCAGCACGAAGCGGACCACCCGCGACTCGCCGGCTGCCAGCGCGAAGTCCACGGCCAGCGAACCGCCGGCCTGGTGCTCAGCCAGGGGCAGGGCGTGCTCGATGCAGGCCCAGGCCAGGCCGTCGACGCCCAGATCTCCGCCGCATCGTACGGCCTCCTCGTCCAGCACGCCCAGGGCGTACCCTGCCTGCCGCGAGGAGACGGCCAGGCCGCGGAGCTTCCCCTTGAGCGGCCGCCGGGTGAAGCGGGTGGTCCCGGCCTCGGCCTCGGTGGGACCGGGGAAGCTGAAGGCCAGGGTGCCTCTCTGGGCCTGGGTGGAGGGATTCCTCAGATGGACCTCGAAGACCGCGCCCGGCACGGTGGAGGCGGCCACATCGCCGGGGAGGAACGGGGCCCAGGCCCGCAGTCCCACGACTACCGGCGCGTCGCTGACGAACTCCAGGTCAACGACCGGGTAGTGGCCCCAGTAGTGGATCTGCCTGACCGGGTGCGGCTCCTGGTATTTCCGACCCCCGCGACAGAGGTCCATCCACAGGATGCCTCGCCGATGGGTCAACTCCCGGGTGGTCAGCACCCAGGTCTGCAGCCCCAGGCTCAGACCGAGCAAGGGCAGGTTGAGCGGTCCCCGCCGCGGGTTGAGCGAGTTGAAGACCGTGCTCAGTCCCAGGGTGCCGTCGGCCTCCAGGTCCAGGCAGCCGGTGCCGATCCCGCCCAGGGGCAGACCGCAGTCCGGCGGCCGGGTGCCCAGGTGGACCAGGCCGGAGACCGGGCCAGGGTACCCTTCGGCCGCGAATTCGCGCCACTCGCGCTCGGGCAGGTCCAGGGGGAAGAGGGTCTTATCGGTCATGGTCAACGGCTCCGTGCGGTCGAAGTCTCTCGCATCTCGAAAGGTCCCGGGGGCCATCTCCCGGGACGTGGCGGCCGATCCACCGGGGTCGGCCGAGGCGGCGCAAGGCGGTCCTTGCGCGGACCGTGGCTCAGCCAGTCTCCGGCGGCCAGGGCCAGGGCGCCGCGCGGTACTGGCGCAGGGCCTGGCGGTCGGGCAGCAGGGGATGGATGTAGGTCAGCACCGCGTCGGCCCCGGCCCCGGGCAGGTCCCCGGCCCAGGCATTGGGCAGGCGCGCGGTTCTCAGATGGGCGTACCAGTTGTAGGTGCTGATCCCGTCGGCGCCGTCTTCATACATGCGCAGAGCCGCGGTGCACAGGTCGTCCTTGAACAGGGCCAGAGCCCCCTGGTCCTCGGGACCGAGCCCGATCGAGCGCTCGCCGATCCCGTGCATCCAGGCGCTCCAGCCCCACAGGGTGGGGTAGATCCCGACCGGGGTCCCGGCCGCCCGCTCGACGAACTCCCGGGTCTTGGGCTGGGCCGGCAGGCCGTCGAGGAAGAGGGCGGGACAGAGGTAGTCGACCAGCCCCTCGCTGATCCAGGTCTGCACGTCCAGGCCCAGCTCGCGGCAGGAGGCGTTGGTCGGCTTCTCCGGGTAGAAGATCCCGGGGTAGGCGAAAGGTGAGGGGTCGAGGTCGAGGGACGGACCTACCCGCGCGCCGACGAGCATCGGCCCCCGGCCCTTGGCCCTGGCCGCCTTGTCGGCCTGCTGCCGGGCCGCGCGCACCAGCCGGGTGAGGACCGGGTGGTTCTGCAGCGGGTCGGAGACCATGTGGTACCACCGCCGGAAGTCCAGCTCCACGCCGTCGACGTCGTACCGCGCCATCACCTCGCCCAGGATCGCGGCGTAGTGGTCGAAGACCGCGGGCACCGCCGGGTCAAGACAGCCGGCGTCGGGGATGCGGTCGGCCTCGTGGGCCCGGCCGAAGTCGGACATCCGGTACGAGGCGCGGTAGAAGTCCTCGGCGTTCATCCGGTAACTGGCGACGACCGGGGTACCGCGCTGCCGGCAGGCGGCGATGGTCAGGGTCAGGGGATCGGTGCCCAGGGCCGCGAGCCGGCGCATGGCGTCGGCCTGACGCCGAGCGCGCTCCGGGTCCTCCTCTGGCCAGAGCTCCAGGGTGATCTCGGTGTGGTACTTCGCCCAGTTGGTGGCCACGGTCGAGGGGTAGATCACCGGATCGGGCATCCCGACGTTCTGCGCCAGCAGGCCGGGCTGCAGGTCGAGGATGGCGTGCACCCCCCGGGAGTACTCCTCGGCGGTGATGCCGTCCCCCGAGGAGGCGTGGAGGAGGTTGTTGATGTCGCTGTTGAAGATCGAGCCCAGCCCACGGCCGGTGAGGGCCGAGGACCTCCGCGCGTCGCTCATCTCCCTTTCCCCTCCTGCGGCTCCGGACCCTCGGCGATCAAGGCCAGGGCGCGCTGAGCCGCGAACGAACCGAGGGCCCGTCTGACCCAGGCCAGACGACCCTCGGCCAGGGCCGCGGGAAGCGCGTCCTGCAGCTCGGTCGCGCCGGGGACCACCCAGCCGGCGGATCGGGCCGCTTCGAGAGCGGCCAGCACCTCGCCGGCACGGCTGACCAGCTCTGCGGCGATCCCTGCCGGCGGGGTGGCGGTGAATCCCGTTACCTCGACGGCCAGCGGCACGGCCAGGGTGCGGAGCTCGTACGGCCCCAGGGTCACGGACCAGCGCTCTCCCGCCGACAGGAGCTGGCCCGTGGCCAGGTCGGTCAAGGTGGCCGGGGTACTGCTGAACTGCACCTCGACCGGGATCTCGTAGTACTCGCGGTTGACCAGGTAGAAGACGCGACGGCCGTTGTCCTCGCCCTGCCGGACCGCCACCGGGTCAATGCCGGCCCCCACCTGGCTGAGCTTGCGCCGGGGCAGGGCGCGATAGGCCGCGGCGAACCGCCGCAGCTCGTCGGTGTGGGCCTTGTCGAGGAAGAGCCCGCCCCGGGTGATCCGGCAGGCGTCCAGCTCGGCCAGGGCATGGGCGTACGGCTCCATGAAGTGCGGGCCGGCCGGGAAGGCCGGGGTGATCCGCAGTTGCGAGTCCCACCAGAAGCCGTCGGCCGGGTACTCGGAGTTCATGCGGAAGATCCCCTCGGCCGGCTCGCCGGACATCACGGCCAGGGCGCGGGCCTGGTCGTCTTCGGGGTCACAGGGGAACCAGCGGTGTGTGCCCCAGGCCTCGACCCAGCAGTTGAAGACCAAGGCGCCGGGCCGCTCCTGGGCCGCGACCGCGGTCAGGGTCTGTTGGTCGAGGAAGTCGTGGTCGCGGTACATGGTCGTCGAGGCCAGGGCCGCGTCCATCCCGCTGGTCGAATCCGGCGGATGGCCGCCGCGGTCCCGGGTGTTCCCCATCCCCAGGTCGACCTCGATCCCGGGCTCGCACTTCAGCAGGTCCACGTCGATCCCGCCCTCTCGATAGAGCTCGACCGTGCTCAAGCGGGCGTGGAGCTGTTGGGCCACGCCGGCCCAGCCGAGGAGCTGCGGCACCGTGGTCTCGTCCCACAGGGTCAGGGTCAGCCCGAGATCGGGCCGGACCGCCTGAATCCGGTCCCGCACCCGGCGCACCAGGTCGAGGATGCGGCCGCAGCGCCAGGCGATCCAGGCCGGCCGGCAGATCGAGGTGAGGTACTGGTGCCGCTGCGAGAAGCGGTCGGGTGCAGTTGGATCGACCGGCACCTCGATCCCGGTCTCCCGCGCGAAGGCGGCCACGGTTCGGTCGTCGTACCCGCACCGCAGGGAGGCGAACCAGAGGAAGGTGGCGTGCCAGATATTGATGCTGATCCCCTTGAACGCCGGGTACCGGCCGTACCGTTCAGCGATCTCGCCGACCAGGCCGAGGATGGCCTCCTGGACCTCGGGGTGGAGCGGGTTGAAGATCGGGTGGGCCGGCATGCCGCCCTGCTCGCCGTAGGCCCAGGGGAAGTCGCCCTGGTTGCGTTCGGCCACGTGGTATTCGACCAGGCGTTGGTAGTTGCGGGCGTTGTAGACCACGGTCCAGTCGCAGGTACCGGTCTGGACCTGGTCGGTGGCGACCAGGTTGTTGACCGTGTCCTCGCCGCTCCGGATCGACTCCAGGTCGGTGTTCATCCGCGCCATCAGCGACCCCAGCCGCAGCAGGGTCAGCGAGGCGCGGAAGGCCAGCCCCTCCTGGCCGAATCGCTCGAGCAGAGGTGACACCCACTCGGGCGGTCGGGTGGTCCAGCGGGAGTATTGACGCCGGTCGCGGGCCACCACCACGTCAAAGGCGTCGGCCGGCTCGCGCGCGGACGGGTATTGCGGCCCGTGGTACCAGACCAGGGGGTAGACCAGCAACTGCTGGCCCGAATGCCGCAGGTAGCTGATGACCCGCTCGGCCCATTCCTCCTTGCTCAGGGCCCCTTCGCTGGCCCCGGTGCCGCAGGGGTCCTCGTACTGCACCCCCAGCTCGCGGCGCGAGCCGTCCTGCGGATCCCCGGGCACGGCCAGGGCCGGCAGCTCGTCCAGCTCGTAGATCTCGATGCTGGCCGCCGCCGCCGGTTCGCCGTTGCTCCAGGTGGTGAAGAGGATGCTGCAGTCCTGCCAGCGGGGCCAGAAGAGCTGGCGCAGCTCGAGCATGGTGTGGCTCAGGGGCTGAGCCCCGCCGGTGAGGAGGCCGGTCGACAGGTCGTAGCAGGTCCCGTCCATGATGGTCATGAACCGCCGCCGGTCGTCCGGCACGCGGATCACGGCCAGGTGGGGCCGGCCGACCTGCTCAAGGCGGAAGCGGTACCCGAAGCGGGAGGGCGGTACCCCCTCGGCCTCGCGGTACCGGCCAACGGCCGTGGCCGTGACCCGGACCTGGCCATAGGCGAGGTACTGCTCGGGCGGGTACTCCTCG
>JBAZUN010000005.1:0-37090 GCA_041661365.1 Candidatus Latescibacterota bacterium | reverse complement strand
GGACGGTGGCTGGTACCCGGGCCGGACCAGCGACAGGGCCTGGTCGACGAAGCCGTTGGTGGCCTTGGCCAGCTTCACGGCGTATTCGACGTTGTGGACGCCCCGACCGAACTTGAGGAAGTCCTGGTTGTGTCTGGCCTTCTCGACCAGCAGGCGGGCCTGCGTCAGGTCGCGGCGACCGCCGGAAGCCTGGCGCAGGCTGGCCTCCGCGCGGTCGACCTCGGCGCCGACCTCGTCGGTGATCTGGTTCATGGCCAGACGCCAGTCGTCGAGCATCAGGTCGTATCCCGGACCGTGGCAGGTCACGCACGACTGCCGCTGCGCCTCCATGTTGGCCTCGCGGAACTCCGGCGCCCCGGTGGTCACCGCCCGCGTGTGACAGCCGTCGCAGCTCACCTGGGCCGCGAACATGCGGCTGGGGGTATCGGGAACGCCCTGTCCGCCGGATCCCAGGTACATCTCCTTCTGCGGGGAGTGCAGGCTCTGGTGGCAGCTCTCGCAGGCCGTCTCCAGGGCCCGGATCATGCGGATCCGGCCGTGCTCAATCTTCTCGTGACAGCGGAAGCAGTCGATGCCGTGCTCGACCACGTGTCGGGTGTGGATGAACTCGGCGTCCTGGTACTGCTCCAGTCGCTCCACGTGACACGAGAAGCAGCGCTCGGTCGGCGCCTGGCCGTCGCCGACCGTGACCTGGAGGTGGCATTGCTGGCACGCCACCCCGACCTTGAGGTAGGTGTCGTGGCTGAAGCTGAACCCCTCGTGCTGCACGGTCCCCGACGGGGTGCCGTGACAGGTCGTGCAGCCGCCGATCGCCTGGGCCTCACCCACGCCCTTGAAGTGGCAGAGGAAGCAGGTCGACTCGGTGACGGCGATGTGCTCGCCCTGCACGATCTGGGAGTGGCAACTGGTGCACTGGAGCTTCTGGCCGCGTCGCACCCGCTGCAGGTGGGTGGCGTGGTCGAAGTGGATCTTCCCGCCGAAGGTGAGCTTGCCCTCGGCCAGGCGGCCGTCGTGGCAGCCGCCGCGGAGACAGCTCTCGTTGGCCACTTCCGCCCGTGGCCGGGCGTCGTGCGTGCCCGTGACGTACCGTAGGGCCGCCACCGCGTTGGTCACCGGACGAACCGGGTGACAGACCACGCAGGAGACCTCGGAGTGGGTCGAGGTCTGCCACTGACGGTAGTAGGGCTCCATGTAGTGGCAGGTGATGCAGAAGCGCGGGTTGCGCGACGCCAGGTACACGCCGCCGGTGGCCACCAGCGCGACGGCGATGCCGATCACTGACAGGGTCAGCAGCGCCAGCGCGTGGTTCCTGAACCCGCGCCCCACGGCCCGGAACAGCGCCCTCATGCGCCCTCCCGCCGCCGCCGCTCTTCTTCGCGGACGAGCTGCTCGTACTCCAGCGGATGCTCCTCCAGCATCTCCTCCTCCGAGAGCTTGCCGGTGAGCCAGGCCCGGTTCATGGGAAACTTGCGGGGATTGAAGTGCACGTTGTAGAAGTGCCAGATGATGATCGCCAGGGTGGCCAGGAGCGCCTCGTCGCTGTGGGCCTCCTTGGCGATGTCCAGGATGTACTTGGGAAAGGCGCTCAGGGTGAGGTTCTCGAACCAGAGCAGCAGCCCGGAGCCGACCATGACGACGATCCCCCAGTAGACCGCCCAGTAGTCGAACTTCTCCACGTAGCTGAAGCGGCCGAAGCGGGGGCGCTCGGGCGTTCGGCCGAGGAAGTATCCGATCATCTGGACCAGGTCCCGCAGATCACGGGGACCGGGGATCAGCGCCAGGAAGCTGCGGCGCCCCTCGGCAAAGACGGCGAGGTACGCCATGTGGTACAGGGCGACGCCGATCAGGCCGACCGCGCCGATCCGGTGGAGCAAGGCGCTGTTCTGGATGCCGCCCAGGAGGCCGAACATGAACGCCGCCCAGCCGGTGTCGTGGAACTTGATCGGCAGACCGGTGAGGATCAGCACGATGCAGCTCGACAAGAGGATGACGTGCTGCAGGCGGAAGTTCAGGCTGAAGCGGAGGAACTCCCGGTGGCCCGGGGCCTGGGGCGACGGCCGCGCTTCGGCCGAGGTCCGGTGGCGAATCTCCAGGTCGACCTCGGCGCGGAGGCGCTGGGCCAGCGCTTGCACGTCGAGCGAGATGGCCTCCCGGCGGTCTTCCAGCACGCGCGCCACCAGCTCGGGCGAACGCGCTTCGGCGAGCGACCCGTCGATCCACCGGGATACCAGGTCGGCGAGCTCCGGCGGCACGGCGTCGCGGTCAGCCGGATCGTTCTTGGGTGCTTCTTCGGGCATGGCGGCTCGATCGCTCCTGTCGGTGTCGGGCTAGCGATTACGCAGTTGCCGGGTCAGGTCCAGAACGATGTGGACTACCAGGCCACAGACCGTCAGGATGGTCAGCCACTTGAAGAAGCTGCTGACCCAGTAGACGATCCCGGCCTCCGGATTCGTGGGCTCCACGTGGATCTTGCCGATGGCGTAGTTCACGTTGGCCCCGGCGTGGCACTTGCCGCAGGTCCGGGGGATGTTGGCGACGTTCACCGACGAGGCCGGATCCTCGGGCGGACGGATGTCGTGGACCCCGTGGCAACTGGCGCAATTGGCCACCGTCCGCATGCCGAAGCGGATGGCCACGCCGTGGAAGCTCTCCTCGTAGGTGCCGACCTGGGAGGCGGAGATGCCGTACTTGCCGACGATCCCCTCGGCGCCGTGGCAGGAGGAGCAGGTCGTGGACACGTTGGCCGCGAAGGTGCTGGAGCGGGGGTCGAGATGGGAGCGTATACCGTGCTCCTGATGGCACCCCGTGCAGGTCGGCACCTCCGGCTTGCCCTGCTCCAGCCCCACGCCGTGGATGCTGGTCCGGTACTGAGTATAGGTCTCCAGGTGGCACCGGCCGCAGACCTGCGCGATGTTGGCGCGGGTCACCTGGCTCCTAGGGTCAAGGTGGCCGCGGACCTCGTGTGAGCCGTGGCAGTCCTGGCAGGCGGGCGCGCCCGGCTTGCCGGCGGCCAGGGCCTGACCGTGGACGCTCTCCTTGTACTCCTGGTAGAGCTCTCCCTGCGGCGCGCCGACGGTGTTCCCCTGGTAGTGGCACTGGGTGCAGTTCACCGACTGCGGGGCCCGGGTGTGCGGGATCTCCGTCACGTCGACGTGACAGTCGGTGCACCTCTTCCCCTTGTGCACCGAGGAGTCGAGCTGTGCCTGGGTGACGTGGAGCGACTGGGTGCGGTGGCTCTTGAGCACCCGCTTGAAGTCGGGTTTGGCGTGGCAGATGTCGCAGCCGGAGACCTGCGCCGTCGCCGCGGCTGGCACGCCGACGAGCAGTCCCGCCGTCAACCACAGCAGCGCGGCCCTCATGAGCGGGCGTCCTTCTCCGGCGGCGCCCCGAACCGACGCTCGTATTCCAGGGGATGCCGCTGACGCAGCTCCTCGCGGGTCAGCCGGCCCGTGAGCCAGGACCAGTCCATCGGGAAGACCCCGGGCCGCAGATGGGTGTCGTAGAGGTGCCAGAGGAACAGGAGCACGAAGATGAGCAGGCCCTCGCCGCTGTGCACGATGCGGGTGAGGTCCAGCACCCACTTGGGCGCCACCGACATGGCCTGGGTCTCGAACCAGAGGAGCAGTCCGGTGACCGCCATCACCGACGAGCCGAGGGCCACGGCCCAGTACTGGAGCTTCTGCCGAAAGTCGAACCAGTCGTACCGGGGAGCGCCGGCCCCCCCGCCCAGGTTCGCCTTCACGGTGGCCGCCAGGTCGCGCAAGTCCTGGACTCGGGGCCGCATGGCCATGAGCTGAGCGTGGCCGCGCTCGCTGAAGACCACGTACAGGGCGTGGTACACCCAGAGCGCGAGGAGGCCGACGGCGGCGATCCGGTGCAGGGCTCCCCTGGCCTCGATCCCCCCCTCGGCCGCGATCACCGCCTGCCCGAACCAGGTATCGGCGTACCGCAGCGAGAGTCCGGAGACCATGAGCAGGAGCACGCAGACCATCAGGACGCCGTGCTGCAGACGCTCGTTCACGGTGAACCGCAGGACCTCCTCCGGCCGGGCTTCGGTCATCGCCGTCTCCTGCGCCAGGTGCCGTAGATCTCGATCCCCATGTACGCGACGAAGCACGCCATCAGGCCGACGGTGAGCAGGGTGTAGAAGACGCGGACGTAGTACATCCCCTTCGAGCTGCCCGGGTCCGCCGCGACGTGGACGCGCGCTCCCGCCAGGCCGTCGCCGGCTCCGGGGTGGCAGGTGCCGCAGGTGCGACCCAGGTTCCTGGGGTGGATGGACGACAGGGTGTCCGACGAGGGGCGGATGTCGTGGACGCCGTGGCAGGTGGCGCAGTTGGCCACCGCGGCCTCGCCGTACCGGTTCACGACGCCGTGGTAGCTGTCGAGATAGGTGGCGAGTCGCCCGGCCGGCAGACCGAGCCTGGTGGCGAGGCGCTCCTCGTCGTGGCAGGCCGAGCAGGTGCCGGGGATGTTGCGCGGGGCCACGCTCGAGGTGGGCTCCGAGACCGCGGCGATCCCGTGCTCGCCGTGGCAGTCGGTGCAGGTCGGGGATTCCGCGATTCCCGCGGCCAGGGCTTTCCCGTGAACGCTCGCCTGGTACACGCCGGCCACCTCGCCGTGGCAGCGGGCGCAGTGCGCGGCGGTCCTCGCCTTGCCCGGGCCTGACCGCGCCGCGGCCGCCGACATCACCTCGTGTCCGCCGTGGCAGTCCGTACAGCGGACCGACGATCCGTCCGCCGCCGGTGCCGTCCCGTGCACGCTGGCGGCCAGCGTCGATCCCTGGGGCTGGTGGCAGGAGTGACAGGCCACGGTCTGCGGTGGCTCGACGTGGGGGACGCCCGTCGTGGGGTGGCACTCCACGCACCCGAGGCCGGCGTGAGCGGCATGGGCGAGCACGGTCGGCTCGACCAGCGGCGCGACGCGCCCGGACGCCCCCACGGCGGTGGGGTGTCCCGGTCCGTGACAAGCCCGGCAGTCGGCGTCCGTCAGGGCCGCGACCCCGGTCAGGTCCCACGACAGGATCAGCGCCAAGCCCGCCAGGGCCGCGATTCCCAGGGGCGAAGGCCGGATCGGCCCGAGCCCGCACGGGCGCGGCTGGCCCGGAACGCTCTCAGCGGTCCTCACCGGGCTCCTCTGCCCTGAGCTGCTCCAGCTCCAGCGGGTGCTCGTGGGCCATCTCCTCCGCGGACATCCTGCCGTGGAGCCAGACCAGGCTCATGGGGTAGACCCTCGGGCTGAAGATCACGAAGTAGAAGTGCCAGACCACGATGGCCAGAGCCGCCAGCCAGGCCTCGTAGTAGTGGATGACGGTAGCCAGGTCGAGGCCCCATCGCGGCATGTACTGGAGCGAGGTGTTCTCGAACCAGAGGAGCAGGCCGGTGGCCGACATCACCACGCTGCCCCACATGAGGGCCCAGTACTCGGCCTTCTCGGCGTAGCTGAAGCGGGCGAAGGCCGGCGCCGTCGGGCTGGCGTCCAGGTAGTACCGGACCATCTGCACGGTGTCGCGGACGTCGCTGATCCTGGGCAGCATGGCCTTGAACTGCTGGCGTCCCCGGCGCGTGAGCAGCAGGTACCCGAGGTGGTACAGGCAGACCGCCATCATCACCACGGCCGCGGCCCGGTGGACAAGGCGACGGGTGTCCTCGGCGCTGTCCAGCCACGAGAAGGGCACGGCCCACCAGCTCCCGGGGAACTTCAGCGCGAAGCCGCTGTAGGCCAGCACGATGAACGACAGCGCGGTGAGGCCGTGCTGCAGCCGCTCACCGCCCGTAAAGCGCAGGTAGTCGGTGCCGTAGGGCAGTCGGCCCTTCTTGAAGTTCTTGCGGAAGTCCAGGGCGTTGTGGAGCGCCATCAGGCCGATGATGGCGACGATGAGGAGCAGGTAGAACCGGCGCATGTACGAGACCGTGGGGTGCTCGTCGTGCTCCGTGGCCACGTGGATGGTGCCGGTGGCGAAGCTGGCCCCGGCACCTGGATGGCACTTGCCGCAGGTCTGGGGCAGGTTGTCGCGGTGCACGGACGACTTGGGGTCGTCGGAGGGGCGGATGTCGTGGACGCCGTGGCAGCTCGCGCAGTTGGCCACGACCGTCGACCCGGAGCGCTCGGCCAGGCCGTGGTAGCTTTCGAGGTAGCTGCTCAGTCGCCCGCGGCTCAACCCGTACCGGCTCGTCACCCTGAGGCTCTCGTGGCACTGGACGCAGGTGCTGTTGACGATGGTGCTCGGGTATACCCGGGACAACGGATCCTCCGGGGCCCGGATCTCGTGCTCGCCGTGGCAGTCCACGCAGTTGGGGGCGTTGCGGTCACCCCGGGCCAGGGCCTGGCCGTGGATGCTCTGGTCGTAGGTGGCGCGGATCTCCCCATGGCACTTGCCGCAGGTGGCCGGCACCGTGGTGGGGTAGATGGCGGAGCGCGGGTCGCTGGGGCGCCGCAGGTCGTGCGCCTCGTGGCAGTCCGAGCAGGTCGCGCCGTGGCGGCCGCTCTGCAGGGCCCGGAAGTGCATGCTCTGCTCGTAGGCCTCCAGCGGGGAGGCCAGGGACGTCGGACGACGCTTGATGAAGTCCAGGTCGGCGTGGCAGGCGGCGCAGGTCTGCGGCACGCGCCGGGGGTGGACGGTCGAGGCGGTGTCCGTGGCGGCCAGGATGCGGTGGCCGCCGTGGCAATCGCCGCAGGTCGGCGCGTCCTCGTCACCCCGGGCCCGGGCGAGACCGTGCTGACTCTCGGCCATGGCCTGAACGGCCTCGTCGTGGCACGAGGCACAGGCGGCCGGGGCCAGGCGCTCGGCGTGGCCCTCGCCGGCGTCGGGGTGGCAGTCCGCGCACCCCAGTCCGGCGTGTACCGAGGCCTCGAGGGCCGCCGGGTCGACGAAGACCGAGGTGCCCTGGCGGTACTCGGTCTGGCGGGTAAGGTCGCGGTCGCCGTGGCAGGCGAGGCAGGCCTCATTGTCCGCGCTGACGCGGCCAGGCGCTCCGGCCAGGAGCGCCGACAGACAGACCATCAGGCCGGACAGTCGTCGGGCCACCTTGGGCTCGCAGTTGGGCATCCGGTTCCTTCCGTGGTAGGTGTTGTCGAGCGCCGCGCCCGAGGTCCGGCCAGGGCCATCACCGCGGTCTGGCCGCCACGCCGTTCCCTGCCGCGAGCACAGGCCGGCGGACCTGGAGGTGGGCCGCCGGCTTCAGGCGCGGGGATCAAGGCGTCGCGGGGCCGGCGTCAGAAGTCGACGCTGCCGTTGCGGTGCAAGCTCTCGTCGACGAAGCGGTACTGGGCGTCGACCACGCTGCCGTGACAGGCGCACCACGCGACGTTCTTGATCATCGGCGGATGCCCGGTCTCCAGTGCGGGCGGCAGTCCGTGACAGGTGCCGCAGGTGGCGTCGGTCTGGCCGTTGAGATGCAGATCGGATGACACGATGGCCAGGCGCTCGTCGACGACCGTCGCGTGGCAGATTGCGCAGCTCACGCCGCTGGGCACCGTCGGGTGCCCGGTCTCGGGGGCCGGCGGGATACCGTGGCAGGTGCCGCAGGAGCCGGCCCCGGTGCCGACCGTGGTCCACCCCACCGCCGTGCCGGTGCCGAACCGTCCTCCAGCGTGGCAGTGGGCGTCGCTGCAGGTCGCCGTCGCCGGGTCGTACTGGGGCGTGCGGCCGCCGGTGCGGGCCAGGTCACCGAAGGTCACCTCTGCCCGCCCGTCGCCGTCGAGGTGCGCCGGATCGCCGAAGCGGGTCGGCGTGACGTGGCACTCGCGGCACGCGAAGGCCCGACCGACCGTGCCTCCCTGGACATGGGCCTGGTGAGCCCCGACGCTGGCGAACTGGGTGTCCGTGTTGCCGTGGGTGTCCTCGGGCGGTGCGCTTCCCGCCGCGCTGCCGTGGCAGACCGTGCACCCCTCGGGCGTGGCCGGGTGGCAGGTCAGGCAGGACGAGCCGGTCAAGCCGCCGGCGTAGTCAGTGCCGTGACAGGCGCGGCACCCGGCCATGTCCCATCCCGCCTTCCGGATCGACTCGCCGTGGAAGCTCTCCTTGGCGGCCGGATTGATCCATCCTTCCGGATGGGAGAAGACCTGCACCTGGCCGTCCCGGTGGAGGGCCGGCGTGGTGATCCGCAGAGAATCGTCGACCACGGCCCCATGGCAGACCTGGCATTCATCGCTCTGGGGATGCCCGGTCTCCGGACCGGGCGGCAGTCCGTGACAGGCGCCGCAGGCGGTCTGGACCGGGTCGGTAAGCACGGCTACGGTGGCCGTGGGGTGGTCCTGCAGGTCGCTGCACCCGGCCAGGACGAGAGCCCAGAACAGCCCGGCAGCGGCCGTGGACCAGGCGAGGGGGATCGCTCTTCGGGTGGTGGCGCTTCCCGTGTTCCTGGTTGCCCGTCGCATGGCCGTCAATCCTCCTTGCTCCCGTGGCAGTACCCGCAGAACCCCTCTCCCGGCCGCTGGCCGCGCGCGTGACAGGTGTAGCAGGCGGCGCCGTCGTCGTCGTGGAAATCGCCGTGGCCGACGTCGTCGGCAAAGGAAGCGGCGTGGGTGCGGGGATCGTTCCCCTTCCCCGGGGTGCGGTCGACGTGGCAGAGGACGCAGGTGGGATCATCGCCGCGCGCGTCGTGGCAGGCGACGCAGTTCTCCAGGTCCCGCCGGGCCAGCCTCGCGTGCTCGCCGCCGCCGACCCCGGTGGTCAGCCAGCCCGTGCCACCGTGCCAGGTCGGCCGGACCCCGAGCTGTCGGGTCGGGTTGTGGCAGTCGGCGCAGAAGTCGCCGGCGTCGGGGGCGTGACAGACGGTGCAGTCGCTCTCCTTCCCCCGGGCCTCGAGTCCGTGCAGGAAGCGGAAGTTCAGGCCGTGCACCCGGCGGACGGTCTGCCCCGCCGAACCGGACAGCTCCGGACCGGCGGCCAATTGCCGATCCCCCGGACCGACCAGCTCCACCAGGGTCCCCCCTTCGTGGCACTCCTGGCAGTCGGCGGTCGCGTGGCAGGGGAAGCAGGAGGCATCCTCGAGCCGGGCCTGACGTCCGTGCTGCCTCTCCCAACCCGGCAGGTGCGAGGCCGGGACCAGGGCGGCCCGGGTCGCCTCGTGGCAGGTCTCGCACTCCCGGGGCGCGGCCTGGCCGTTGTGGCAGCCCATGCAGCTCTCCATCTCGGGCAGGGCGCGTCCGCCGGGGACGGAAACCCCGGCGTGACAGCGGCTGCACTCAAGGCCCAGCCGCTCGAGGTGGTACTGATGCGAGAACCGGAGCGGCCGGTCGACGGTGGGCCAGGAGGCCGGGATCTCCTCGGCCTCGTGGCAGGCCAGGCAGGCTTCCCTATCCGGCGCCAGGTTGTCCTTGGCCGACCTGCTGGCCGAGGCCGCGGCATGGCAGTCGGCGCAGCTCAGCTCCTCGGCGTGTCGCGCGTGGGGGAAGACGGCCGCAGGGGACTCCTCTCCGCGGACAGGGACCGACGCGATCAGCACCAGCGTCAGGATCGAGGCAAGCGGCGCGAGTCTCATCGGTCACCTCGCTTGAAGAAGCTCCAGGTGGCACGGAGGAAAAGGCGCGTGTCGAAGGCGTACTGAGGATTGCGGACGGCCTGAAGGTCGGCCTCCAGACCCAGGGCGCGGGAGGGGCGGTAGTTCAGGCCCAGGCCCGCGGCCGCGGCCTCGTCGCGGCCGCCGGAGGTTTCGTCGCGCTCGTACGCGGTGAGGTCGGCGTGTCCCTGGAGCACCCACTGGCGACCGAGCGGGAGCCAGACGCTGCCGACCACGCCGTCGCTGAGGCGCGCGTACCCCATGGTCCGATAATATCCGAGGCTGTACCCCTCGGCCAGGTCAACGGTCAGGCCCAGCCGCTGGGCCGAGTCGCCGTCCAGGAGCACCGTGGCGAGGTGGCCGTGGAGACGCAGACCGGGGCGGGCCGTCAGGTGAACGCGGACCCCGAATTCCTGGTAGGGCGAGGAGGGGAAGACGCTGAAGACCGACCCCGTGAGGATGGTCGGCTCGCGGCGGAGCCACTCGGCCTCCAGGACGGTCCGGGGCGAGATCACCCAGCGGCCGCTGGTCTCGGCCCGGCGCAGCACCTGGGCCTCGCCGTCGTATTCGAGTCTCAGATAGGCCCCGTGGCCGGCCCTCGACTGCCGGCCCAGGTCCAGGCCGGCCAAGGTCTGGACTCGGGATTCGTCTGACCCCGCGGTTCCCGAGTAGCGACCCGGGCCCGCGTAGGCCCAGGGCTTGCGCTCGAGTCGGGCCACGCTCAGCGCCAGGTCGGTCGACCAAAGTCGCTTCGAGCCGATCCGGGCTCCCCAGAGGTTGCCGTCGGACCAGGCCCCCAACTCAGCGTCGCCGTCCCGGGGGGCCAGGGGGCCGGCGAAGAGCGTGAGCTTGGCCACCTTGAAGGTGAGGTCGGCCCGCACGCCGTCGATGCTCCCCCGACCCACGCCGGCCTGGACGTACTGCCGGCCCAGAAGCACGCGGTGTCCGACTTTGCGCCAGGCCAGGTACGCGCTGAACAGCCGCAGGCTCGGGTCGGTCTCGGCCGACTCGGCCAGATCGGTACTGCCGCGCAGGTAGGTGTGGAACGAGAGGCTGGACGATCCCAGGTCGCTCGCGTCGAGGCTCAAGCCCTGGTGGACCCGGGCGTAGGTGGCGGAGGTTCCGTCGGTCGCCTGGCCCTCATAGGTGGAGAGGGACGAGGTGAGACGGCCGTTGACCTGGACCCCGTGGGCCGAGCCGGCCAGCACGGCCACGAAGGCGCTGAACAAGACTCCTCTGAGCATCGGTCAGCACTCCTCCTGCGCAGGAACGGTGTGGAGCATGGAGCCTGTCGGAGAACCCCATTCGGGCTGCGGCCGCCCCCGGTGTCCGCCGGCTACGTTCCCTTCGCTTGCCGCATCTCCCCTCGATGCGGCGCCGCTCAGGCGCCTTGCCGACAGCCACCGGGATGCAGCCTCGCTCACCAAAGCAGGTTCTCCGACAGGCTCCTAGTGTCGCGTCGACGTCGAGGCGATTCAGCAGGACGGCATCACCCCGGAAAATAGCAAAAAAACAGCCAAGGTGCTGGAGCATAGGAAGCTGACCGCGCCCGTATGGGGGGATCTCCGGCCGACTTCTGGTTATGGGGTGAGGTTGTCGCAGATCGCTTCGCGACGGGACAGTCATGTCCCAGGCGCCGTTGGAGTTCAGTGCCGCCGAAACCTGCCCGGTGTGAATCCGGGTATCGTGCCTCTGGTGGCAGGGATCGCACCGCACGACCACCCGTTACCCCGATTGCCGTCCCTGTCGACGTTTTGTAGGTTCGAGGCCTTAGCAGCCCGTTGAAAAAGCCCATTCGGGCTGCGGCCGGTGCTGACGGGCCCTGGCGTCGTTCCGCTCGCTTGCCGCATCTCCCCTCGATGCGGCGCCGCTCGCGCGCCTAGCCAGGCCCCGCCATCCCTCGGCCTCGCCTGACAAAGCGGCTTTTTCAGCGGGCTGCTAGGTGTGCAGTCACGGACTGCTGGGAAGCGGGAGAGCGATGGCGCGCACGGCCCTGGTCTATCACCCGGGGTTCCTCGAGCACGACAGCGGCCTTGATCACCCCGAGCGCCCCGAGCGCCTGGTGGCCATCATGGATCGGCTGGACCAGGAGGGGCTGCTCGGCCAGTGTATCCGCCTCACCCCGGCCGAGGCCAGCGTGGAGGCGATCGGTCGCGTGCACACCCGCCAGCACATCGACTACATCGCCGAGCTGTCCGGGCTGGGATGGCCGGTCGCCGAAACCCCGGACACCCTGGTCTCTCCCGGCACCTACCGGGCGGCCCGGCTCGCCGCGGGCGCCGCGCTGCAGGCGGTGGACGCGGTCCTGACCGGAAGGGCCGACAACGCCTTCTGCGTCCTGCGGCCCCCGGGGCACCACGCCGAGACCGACCGGGCCATGGGCTTCTGCTATTTCAACAACGTCGCCGTGGCCGCCCGCCACCTGGTGACCGTGCACGGACTGCGGCGGGTCGCCATCGTGGACTGGGACGTGCACCACCCCAACGGCACCCAGCACGCCTTCGAGGAGGATCCGGCGGTGCTGGTCTTCAGCATCCACCAGTTCTCCCCGGGCTTCTTTCCCGGCACGGGCGCGGCCGAGGAACGGGGCCGCGCCACCGGCACGATCCTCAACGTGCCGCGGGCTCCGGGGCAGACCGACGCCGATTATCTGAAGGTCTTCCGCGAGGTGCTGCGGCCCGCGGTCGACGCCTTCGCCCCGGAGTTCATCCTCGTCTCGGCCGGGTTCGACGCCCATCAGGCCGATCCCCTGGCCTCGATGGAGCTGACCGAGGCCGGCTTCGCCGAGCTGACCCGCGAGGTCGTCGCCCTGGCCTCGGACCACTGCCGGGGACGGCTGGTCTCGGTTCTCGAAGGGGGATACGACCTGGAATCCCTGGCCGCTTCGACCGCGGCGCACCTGCGCGTGCTGATGGAAGCCTGACGGGCGAGGAGCCCCGCGACCACGCCAAATCGTGGGACGAGACCACGCCGCAGTAATACGCGATCAGGACAGGGGAAGCCGGCCTTCGGCGTTGATGACCCGCAGGATGGCCAGCAGACCCTCCTGCCAGCGGTCCTGGGGGAGGTTCTCGGTTACCCCGAGCATGAACCGGATCCCCGAGGCCGACTCCCGCAGCAGTTGGCGCGTCGTCGACTCGACCTCGACCACCGGCTCGAGCAGGACCGAGGTGGGGAAGTTCACCCACAGGACCTTGTCGTGCCAGACGCTGCGGGCGTGGGCCACGCTCAAGTCGCAGTCCGGCGGCGGGGTGAAGGCCTCGATGCAGTCGATCGCCGAGACGCCGATCTGCTCCTCGAAGAGCCAGGTGTTGGCGTCGAGGTGGACGCTGACCAGCTTGCCGTGGGCGTGCATCGCCTCGGCGAACTCGTCGTAGTGGGGCAGGTAGTACTCGACGAACCGCGACAGGCCGACGATCTCGGGGCTGACGTTGCCGCAGTACCCGACCAGCAGGGCGGGGGAGTGGGCCACCACCGGATAGAGCCGCCGCCGCTCCTCGACCAGGGCCTCGTAGAGCCTCAGCACCTCGTCGCGGCGCTCGGCCCACTCCTCGGCGAACCGCTCGATCCCCATGTAGGAATACATGATCTGGTGCAGCGGCGAGTACCCGATCTCGGGCCGGAGGAGGAAGTCGGAGCCGACGGTCTCCTGAACCCGCAGGAACTCGTCGTAGTTCGGCTCGTGGTGGTGGTCCCGGATCATCGCCAGCAGGGGGCGGTAGTCCTCCGGCCGCTTGAAGAAGCGCTCGACGTGCCAGCTCGTGCTGCCGTCCGGTCCCAGCTCCTCCACCTCGCTGAGGTCCCCGACCGGGGTGCGCACCCCGGTGCGCACGTACCGGTGACCGGCCCGGGAGTAGTGGATCTCCTCGATCTCCAGGTTGGGGGAGACCGTGGTGAAGACCGAGGGTTGCCGCAGCACCAGGCACATCCCGCCGTTCCGCAGGCGGCGCTCGGTCTCCGATCGGGGCACCTTGTCGGCGAAGGCGACGAACGGAACCTTGTTCGGCAGCTCGCCGCGGAGGGTGGCCTCAACGCGCTCTCTCGGCGTCATCGGAAGCGCTCCTTTCCGGTACCGGCCCGTTCGGCGTCCCCGCGAACCCTAAATAACGGCAACTACTAAAACAGCCCCTCCACCTGGCCCTGTTCGTTCAGGTCGACCTTGGTAAAGGCCGGCTCGGACGGCAGCCCGGGCATGGTCTGGATCTCGCCGCACAGGGCGTAGAGGAAGCCGGCCCCGATCGAGGCCCGGATGTCGCGGACCGGCAGATCGAACCCGGTCGGCGCCCCCTTGAGCTGCGGATCGTGGGACAGGGACAGCGGGGTCTTGGCCATGTTGACCGGCAGGCGGTCGAAGCCGAGCCGGTTGTAGAGCTCGATCTTCTCGAGGGCCACCGGCGACAGGGCCACGTCCCGAGCGCCGTAGATCTGGGTGGCGATGGTGTGGATCTTCTGCTCGATGCTGGCCTCGAGCGGGTAGAGGAAGTGGAAATCGGACGGCTCGTCGCAGGCCGCCACCACGGCCCGGGCCAGCTCGGCGCCGCCGGGACCGCCCTTGGCCCACACCTCGCTGACGAAGGCCCCGCGCGCCCCGGCCCGCTCGGCCGCGGCCCGGATGAGATCGATCTCGGCGTCGGTGTCGGGATCGAAGCGGTTGATCGCCACCACCACCGGCAGCCCGAAGCGCCGGGCCACGCGCAGGTGGGCCTCGAGGTTGGCCAGCCCCTTCTCCAGCAGCCCCAGGTCCTCCCGCCGGTAGGCTGCATTGAGTTTCTTCCCCGGCACCACGCGGGGGCCGCCGCCGTGCATCTTCAGGGCGCGGACCGTGGCCACGACCACGGCGCAGTTCGGCCGCAGCCCCGAGTAGCGGCACTTGATGTCGGCGAACTTCTCCAGGCCGCACTCGGAGCCGAATCCCGCCTCGGTGACCAGGTACCCGTCGTGGACCAGCTTGAGCCCGAGCCGGTCGGCGATGATCGAGCTGTTCCCGTGGGCGATGTTGGCGAACGGACCGGCGTGCACGAAGACCGGCGATCCCCCGAGGGTCTGCATCAGGTTGGGGAGGAGGGCGTCGCGCATCAGGGCCGCCATGGCCCCGCCGGCGCCCAGGTCGTCGGCGGTCACCGGCTGGCCGCTCCGGCTCATCGCCACGACGATCCGTCCCAGCCGGGCCCGCATGTCCCGGCGGTCGGTGGCCAGGGCGAGGATGGCCATCGCCTCGGAGGCCGCGGTGATCTCGAAGCCGCTCTCGCGCGGCCGGCCGTCCTCCTCGGTCCCCAGGCCGATGACGATCCGGCGCAGGGCCCGGTCGTTGACGTCGAGGACCCGCTTCCAGGTGATCGCGTAGGGGTCGACGTCGAGGCGCCGGAGCTGCCGGCGGGTGAGCTGCTCGTCGTCCAACCGGCACTCGTGCAGGATGCGGGCGTCGAGGGCCGCGGCCAGCAGGTTGTGGGCTGCGCCGACCGCGTGGATGTCGCCGGTGAGGTGGAGGTTGAAGTCCTCCATCGGGATCACCTGGGCATACCCGCCGCCGGCGGCCCCCCCCTTGATCCCGAAGGTCGGGCCCTGCGACGGCTGGCGGATGCAGGCGATGGTCCGCTTGCCCAGGGCGTGCAGGGCCTGGCTCAGGCCCACCGTGGTCACCGTCTTTCCCTCGCCCAGCGGCGTCGGGGTGATGGCGGTGACGATGATGTACTTGCCGTTCGGTCGATCGGCGAGGCGCTCGATGGTCTCGAGGTGCACCTTGGCCTTGTACCGTCCGTAGAGGTCGATCTCCTCCTCCTCGAGGCCGAGGTATTTGGCCATCTCGGCGATCGGTCGCAGGCGGGCGGCGCGGGCTATCTCCAGGTCGCTGAGCATCGTCGTATCCTTAGGGTGTCGATCAGGGAATTCGGTCGGGGTCGAGAGGGCAGGCCCCCCAGGCCTCGACCATCTCGGCGATCCGCTCGAGCCGCTCGAGCAAGGCCCCGGGCATGATGTTGTCGGCGACCCCGAGGATGAAGGCGTCCCCGGGGACCACGGCCCGGAAGATCCCCCGCAGGTAGGCTTCGAACGCCTCGTCGGAGTAGGCCGGCTCGAGGATCACCGAGGGCACGCCGCCCCAGATGATCACCCGGTTCCCCCAGGCCCGCCGGGCCTCCTCCAGGGTGCAGGTGACCTGGGGTGCCGTGGTGAAGGTCTCGGCCATGTCGAAGCCGGCCTCCTCGAGGTGGCGCAGGATCAGGCGCGAGTCGTTGTCCGCGTGCATGGCCAGGGTCTTGCCGTGCTGGTGCAGCAGCTCGGAGAAGTCCTGGTAGTACGGGGTGAAGTACCGGGAGAAGAGCGGCGGGGGGGTGATGGTGGAGTCGAAGTGCACGCCGTGCAGGATCAACTGGGCCGGCGAGCCGGCCACGATCGGCCAGAGGTACTCCCGGTCGATCTCCTCCATGGTGGCCATCAGGTGCTCCACCTCCTCGGGGCAGTCGAAGAGGAGGTAGTAGCCGTTCTGATACCCGGCCAGCTTCTGCAGGAAGTGGTGGAACGGGCAGTCGCCGGCGTTGACCAGGGGAAACCCCTCGTCGCCGATCTCCGCCTCGTAGACCCGGTATTCCTCATAGGTCGGTCGGTAGTGGGTATGCTCGATGAGGTACTCCACCGAGGCGAAGTCAGCCGGTCCCTTGATCAGGTGCTCGACCTCCAGGCTGCCGATCCCCAGCCGCTCCAGCTCGGTCGAGCGCCGCGACCGCGTCTCCACCGTCCCGGCCGGGGTTCGGTACACCGTGCGGACGCTTTCTCCCTCGGTCACCTGCGAGACCTCGACGTCGCCGCCCTGCTCGGTGGTGAAGACCCGGCCGTCCCGGGCCGGGGTTCCCATGCGCAACTCCCGCTCGACCTGCCGCAGGGAAAGCCCGCGAAACCGCTCGGGCAGGGTTCCCTGGCGCGTGTGGGCGGTGTGCCAGATCTGCAGCCGGGGGATCCACGGAATCCGGTCCGGACAGGCACCGTCGAGGATCGCCAGGAGGCGCTCACGGTTGGTCATCGCCGTCATCCTTCCCCTTTGCGCGGATGACCCGACTGCGGTCAGCGCGGCAGGGCATCCCCCGGGTCGCCCACGGCCAGCGGTTGCGGGCAGCGGCCCAGGAACTCGTTCCGCCAGGAAGAGGTGTGCTGCAGGCGCGGATCCTTGGGCGGGTGCAGGGCGGTCAGCCCGCGGAGGGCATCGTCGGCCAGGGCCCGCTCGATGACCTGACCCCAGAAGCAGCGACGCTCCGGGTAGACCTCGCACATTCCGGCCGCGTCGGCCCCGCCGCACGGCCCGTTGACCAGGCGCTTGCCGCACCCCCGCGAGGGCTCGGGACAGAGGTAGTGCAGGTACGGGATCCGGCAGTCGCCGCACATCTCGCACCCCAGGGAATGGCTCTTGGTCGCCTGCTCGAACAGGGTCGCGCAGTGGAGCAGGGCGCCGTCCTCCTTGCCGGTGGTCGCCCAGCGGACCAGGCCGTGCCCCCAGCCGCCGGCGTCGAAGAAGGTCTGGTGGAGCCACCGCATCCGGCCGTTCTCGCGCGGGTACCCACGCCGGTCGGCGCGCTGGAAGGGACCGTTGGTCAGCAGCCCGTCGGGCCCCTCGGGGAAGAGGTAGAAGGCCGACTCCGGGGCCATGACCATCGGCCGCTTGCCGTCGGCGTCCAGGTACTCCTCCAGGCTGGCGCGCCAGTCCTGCCGGCCCAGCTCGCGGGACAGCTCCAGCACCTCGAGGGCGTCCTCGACCGAGGCGAACCCGGCCAGGTCGACCCCCTTGTAGTCGAGGCCGCGGAGGAGGACGTCGACGAGGAGGGCCGCCCGGCGGAAGGAGAGGGCCCGCTGCTGCTCGGCCAGCTCGACGAAGCTGGCCTCCTTGAGCCGCTTCCGCTCGGCGGCCGGCAACAGCCTGCCGCGGTACTTCTGCTTCAGCTCCTCGGGGATCACCACCCCGGCCACGTGCACCCGGTTGAGGACGTTGAGGAACTGGGGGGTGACCAGGTAGACCGAGCCGATCAGCGGCACCCCGGCCATCCCGGCCCGCGCGGTGAACAGCTTCAGCTCCTGGAACTTCCTGACGTCGTACCCGAGCTGGGTGATGAAGTACGAGGCTCCGACCTGCCGCTTCTTCCAGACCTTGAGGTACTGGCCCCACAGGTCGGCCTCGAGGTACTTGAACGGCGAGACCGCGGCGCCGGTGGTCAGGCCCTCCAGCGGCCCGCCGGCCCGGGGGAGCATCCCGGGGTACTCGAGGCCGCGCTTCAGGCACTCGATCGCCCACAGCAGGGTGACCGCGTCCAGGTCGAAGACGATGCGGCCCTCGGGCGCGTAGTCGCCGGTGACCGCGAAGAGGTGCCGCAGCCCCTGGTGGTACAGGCCCAGGACCCGCTGGATCAGGCCGTTCCGGTCGTCGCTCTTGCACGACAGGTTGACGATCGGCTGGCGGTCCATGATCCGGCCGACCTCCAGGCCGATGGTGTCGGGCCCGGGGATTCGGTTCCCGCCCGGGGTGTCGGTCACGGTGAAGGTGAACGGGGTCGACCGGGCCGCCTCGGCCATGGCGAAGATCTGCTCGACCCCGGCCTCGGACGGGGCCATCTCCAGGATGTAGACCTTCTGAGCCGGATCGGCCAGGGCTTGGCCGAACTGGTCGGGCAGGCCGGCGCGGTGCGGCCGGGAGTGGGTCCGGGGGTGGGCTTGGGCGTAGTCGACCAGCAGCATCAGGGTGTCCCCGGCCTCGCTCTCGACCACCTGGTGGATGAGCTGCAGGAGGCGCGGATCGCACAGGTCGTCGCCGCTGACCTGCGGGGCGTCGAGGATCGCCGCGTCCACGCCGTATTCCATGGCCACGCGAAGGTAGGCGCGGTTGATCGCCAGTCGTCGCGGCAGGCCGTCGGAGCAGTTGGACAGGCCCAGGCAGATGTGGACCCCTGCCATCTCCGGGTCCTGGCGGATGCTGCGGATCCCCTCGAAGGTGCGGCGGGTGTACCCGACCATATCGGCGCCCAGGGGACCGACCGTGGGGTCGAAGAAGATCTCGCCGGGGGCGAACCCGGCCTCGCGGGCCTTGGCGAAGATGGCCCGCGCGGTCTCGTGGTAGGCCTCGGGGCCGGCGATGTCGGTGAAGCCGGCCGAGGAGTCGCCGGCCTGTTCGAGGAGCATGCCGATCGCCGAGAACGGGAACTCGCGCCGCAGGGTCAGCGGCTCCAGGCGGGAGATGGCCACCGAGTTGATGAGGGGCGGTCGCGTGCGTCCTCGGGTCAGCTCCTGATAGCGGCGCAGGCCCCAGATCAGCATCTCCGGGTCAGAGCTGTCGACGCACGGCGGGATGCCCTTGGCGTGCCGGATGATCAGTTCGAGGACGTGCGAGAGGACCTGCTGGCCCCCCTCGCGGCCGATCCCGGTCTCGGTGAGGAAGTTGTCGACGTTGACGTCGAGGTAGTTCGCGCCGGCCGCGACCTGGTCGTTGACCAGCTTGATCAGGTGGCGCTCGCCGGCGATGCGGTCCAGCGAGTCCCCACAGAGCCAGCGGCGCGCCGACTTCTGGACCGACGGGATGTGGCAGTGCAGGCTCTCGCCGATGCGGATCAGGGCCATACGGGGGATTCCTCCTGCTCGAGTACCGGAAGCGGATAGTCGGGTGGCGTCTCAGGTGAAGAGCATGGCTTCGGAGAAGCGCATCTGGAAATCCGGGGTGTGGGCGAGCTGCAGGTGTTCGGCCTGCCGGGCGACCTGGTGCCCTTTCCGGCGCAGGGAACGGGACAGCAGGGTCAGGCGGGCACCCACCAGGGCCCCGTTCCCGATGAAGTTGAGCTTCTCCAGCGGCAGCTCGGGGATCAACCCCAGCCGCATGGCGTTCTCCTTGTCGATATAGTTGCCGAAGCCGCCGGCCAGGCACAGCTCGTCCAGGGCCGGCAGCTCGACCCCGGCGTGTTCGAGGAGGAGGTCGATGCCGCTGCGGATCGCCGCCTTGGCGAGCTGCAGCTCGCGCAGGTCGCGCTGGGTGATGACCACCGGGTCCCCGGATTCGGCCCGCGCCAGGAGGAAGCTCACCCCGCCGTCGCCCTCGAGCAGCCGCTCCCTGAGCGCCGGCTCCAGACCGTTGTCCAGCTCGTCGGGAGGGAGGAGCCGCCCGGTCACGTCGACCAGACCGGTGCGCAGCAGCTCGGCGCTGGCGTCGACCAGACCGGAGCCGCACAGGCCGCGGGGCGGCTGACCGCCGATGGTGCGGCAGGTCACCTGGCCGTCGATGCGGACCTTCTCGATGGCGCCGGGCGCGGCGTACATCCCGCAGGCGATCCGGGCCCCCTCGAAGGCCGGCCCGGCCGGGGTGGAGGTGACCAGCAGCCGGTCGCCCAGGCGCAGGGCCAGCTCGCAGTTGGTGCCGATGTCGGCCAGCAGCCGGATCCGGCCGTCGTCCTCGTCGAGGTGAGCGGCGAGGATGGCGGCCACGGTGTCCGCGCCGACGAAGCCGGCGATGTTGGGCAGGACGTAGAGCCGGGCCGCGGGGTGCAGCTCGAGCCCGAGCTCGGCGGCCAGGATCACCACCGGGTCGCCGACGGTGGCCACGTATGGCATCCTCCCCAGCGATCCCGGCGCGATCCCCAGGGCTAGGTGCATCATGGTGGCGTTGCCGACCAGGGTGGCCTCGCAGACCTCGCGGCGCTGCACGCCGGACCGTTCGAGGACCTCGGCGATGACCCGGTCGAGACTGGCCCGGGCCGCCTCCTGGACCTCGGCCAGGCCGTCCTCCCGCTCGAGCGTGGCGTTGATCCGGGAGACCACGTCGTGCCCGAAGCGGGTCTGCTGGTTCACCGTGGCCGCGTGGGCCACCTCCCGGCCGCTGGCCAGGTCGACCAGGCTGGCGACCACGGTGGTGGTGCCGAGGTCGAGGGCCACGCCGAAGCAGCGGTCGGCCCGCTCGCCGGGCTCGACGTCCAGCAGCAGGTCCTCCCACAGGGTCACGGTGACCGTGTCGCCGGCGGTGTCGAGAACGGCCGGGAGCCGGCGGAGCAGGTCCAGGTCGGCGCGGACGTCGGCCCGCAGATCCCCGCACCTACGCAGGTGTTCGAGCCGGGCGTACGGTTCGCTCAGGGTCTGCGGGGTCTGGCGCACCACCTTCTTCGAGGTCGAAGGCTCCAGCGGCACCTGCCGGATGGTGCCGTCCAACAAGATGCGCATCTCCGGCGCCAACGAGCCGGCCGGCACCGACACCTCGACGCGGCCGTTCAGACGCGCCTGGCAGGCCAGGCGGACCCCATTCTCCAACTCCTCGGAGCTGAGCAGCGCCCGCTCACTGGGAGTGGGGGAGGTCAGCTCACCGGCGGCCTGCACCCGGCACTTGCCGCAGGTCCCCTCGCCGCCGCAGGGGGCCACCAAACGGGCGCCGAGTCGGTGCAGGGCTTCCTCGACCGTGGTGCCGGCCGGCACGGTGCAGGTGCGGCCTTCGGGCTGGAGGCAGAGCAGGCAGGAGGTTTCGGTCATCATCTCCCCGTCAGGCGGTCTGACCCGCGGTCACGGGCTGGATCTGGAGGATGCGGGGGTCATAGCTGGGCAGGACCCGCTCCCCGGGTTGCAGGACGACGAATTCGGGCTCCGACCAGGTGCCGTCGAGCCAGTGTTGCAGCAGGGTAAGGTCACCGGGGATCTCCTCGTACTCCCACCCATACTCCTGGCAAATCTTCCGAACCTGATCGGCGCACGGCAGGCCGGCGGTGAAGTCGAACCCGATCAGAGCCCCGCGGCTGTAGTGCCTGGTCCAGTTACCCATGAACTCGGTGAGGTACCGGGCGTTCTCCTCGCCGTACTGGGCGACCAGCTCGGCGTAGGTGCGCTCCTCGCCCAGTCCCGCGCCCTGCCGTCGCGGCGGCCGCTCGCCCCCCCGCTGCCGGTACTCGAGCCAGCCGGCGGTGTAGTAATAGGTGCCGGGGCGGGCGGAGAAGTGCTCGAGGTACCGCTCCTTCGAGCCCAGGAAGAAGGTGATGCAGTCATGGGCCCGCGGGATCACCACCGGCAGCCGGGCCGCGCGCAGCCCGTTGAGCATGTTGTTGCAAAGGCCGTACCCGAGCAGGATCCCGTCGTACCGCTCCGGGTCGGTGCGGTCGATCTCCTCCTGCAGCCGGGCCAGGCCGATCTCGGGGTTGTCGTGGTACCCCTGGCTGAGGAACTCGAGGTCGAACAGGTTGGGCGAGCGGGCCGCGGCGTAGCAGACCTCGCGGAAGGCCACCTCGCAGGCGATGACTCTCAGGAACACCGCTGGCCAGCTCCTGGGCCCGGGGGGGCCGTATGCTCGGGGTGGGGGAGATAGCGCTGAGCGGGGTGGATGATCCTGCCCTCCGGGGAATCACAGCGCGGCCCGGCCGCCGAGCGACCGGGCCGCGATACGGGCGCTGCCGACGGAAGCGAATCCGCCTTACTTCATGCTCGCGACCAGCTCCTTAGCCTTATCAGCGGCGCTCGCTGCATCCGGGGCGTACCCGCTGGCGCCGATCTGGTCGGCATAGGCCTGGGTCACCGGGGCGCCGCCGATCATCACCTTGACCTTGCCCGACAGCCCGGCTTCCTTGACCGCCTCGATGGTGGTCTGCATCGACGGCATGGTGGTCGTCAGCAGGGCGGACATGCAGATCACCTGGGCGCCCTTTTCCTTGACCGCGCCGATGAACTTCTCGGGCGGGACGTCGATCCCGAGGTCGATCACCTCGAAACCGGCCCCCTCGAGCATCATGGCGACCAGGTTCTTGCCGATGTCGTGCAGGTCACCCTTCACCGTGCCGATGGCGGCCCTGCCGACCGGCTCGACCTTCTCCTCGATCAGCCGGGGCCGGATCAGCTCCATCCCCTGCTTCATGGCCCGGGCGGCGATCAGCACCTCCGGGACGTAGAACTCGTTGTTCTTGAACTTCTCGCCGACCACGTTCATGCCGGCGATGAGGCCCTTGTGGAGTATGTCGCGGACCGAGGTTCCCTCCTGAAGGGCCTGGGAAACCAGCTCCTTGACCTTGGGTGCCTGCCCCTTGATGATGTTCTCGGCGATCGCCTGCAGGTCTGCCATTGTCCTACTCCTTCACGGGTTGTGGTGGTGTTCCGAGATCCCGGTTGACCGAGCGCGCTGACCTGACGCCGGAACTGCGTCCAGAACTATGCAACCGTTGTGCCAGGGCGTCAAGGGGAAGGTGGGGTCAAGGCTCCCGGCGCCGGACCACCGCATGGCCTGAGCCGTGGGGCCCTTGGTCGTGGGTCGGTGCAAGGCCTGGCCGCCGTTCCCGGGGGGATGAGCCAGCAGCGCGCCTCGCGGGAGGCGCTGCCCGGTGGTACTCTCGCTCTGCGGTGGGTCACGTCCGGTGGGCGGAGCCTCAGGCAGTGAGGCTGTCGTCGTGACGCTGGTGTCCCAACTTCGATGCTACTGGGACAGCGCCGCCACATGACGGTGTCGGGGTTTCGGGACCGCGCCGGAACGGTCGAGCCCACGGGCATACAGCCGCTGGCCCGGTGGCATGGATATTGTTCCGTGGTTTCGATCCCCAATCGATCACCGCCACCGCACGTGAAGGGAGCGCCATCGGTGCATGAGTTCGCCCTGGCCGAGGGGGTCATCGCCGCGGCGATGCAGGCCGCGGCCGAGGGAGGCGTCCACCGGATCGCCACGGTGCGCGTCGCCGTCGGCGAGCTCCAGCAGATCGACCCCGAGACCTTCACCGGAGCCCTCCGCGAGCTGGTGCCGGCGACCAGCGAGGCCCTCATCGGGGCCGGCTTCGAGGTGACCCTCGAGCCCGCCCTGCTGCGCTGTCGGGCCTGCAACGCCGAGTTCGGGCTGCCGGCCGCCGGGGGAACGACCCTGGACGAGCAGGCCTCGGAGGCGGTCCACTTCGTTCCCGAGCTGGCCCATACCTGGCTGCGCTGTCCGTCCTGCGGCAGTCCCGACTTCGAGGTGATCCGCGGCCGCGGGGTCTGGCTGACCGCGGTCGAGGGGGCCGGATGAACCGCGACCCGCGTCTGCCGGTTATCGAGCGGCGGCTGGCCGGGGTGACCCGTATCCTGGCGGTCACCGGCGGGAAGGGAGGGATCGGCAAGACCCTGGTGGCCGCGGGACTGGCCCTGGCCTGGGGCCGCGCCGGCGGCCGGGCCGGTCTCCTCGACCTCGATCTGACCGGTCCCTGCGCCCATCTCGTCCTGGGCGGAGATCCCCCCTGGCCCGAGGAGGATTTCGGGCTGGTCCCCCCCCTGGTGGCCGGGGTTCGGTTCCTCTCCCTCGCCTGCCTGTCCGGCGGTCGGCCTGCCCCCCTTCGCGGCGTCGACCTCTCCAACGCCCTGATCGAGCTGCTGGCCGTGGCCCGGTGGGGGGAGCTGGACTGCCTGGTCGTCGACCTGCCGCCGGGGTTGGGCGACGCCCTGCTCGACCTCGTCCGCCTGCTCCCCCGGACCGAGTACCTGGCGGTGGCCACCCCCTCCCGCGTGGTGGTGGAGACGGTGCGGCGGACCCTGGCGCTGCTGGCCGGCGCCGGTGTCCCGATCCTGGGGGTGCTGGAGAACATGCGGCGGGGCGAGAGCCCGCTGGTGACCGGGCTGGCCGCTGACGCCGGGCTCCCGTTCTTGGGGGCGCTTCCCTTCGACGAGGGGGTGGAGGCTGCCGTGGGCGACCCCGAGGGATTGGTCCGGACCGCTCCGGTCGCCGCGCTCTGCCACCTGGTGGCCGAGGGCAGGCTGGGCTCCTTGAGATAAGGGGGCGCCAGGCCGGGGTCTACACCGGCAGACTCCAGAACGCCGCAGGGGGGAGCCCCGGATCGGAGGCCCCCCCGCGGTATCGTCGCGCCGCCGGTCGGCTAGGCGATCTTCCGCACCCCGGCGACGATCTGCTCGAGCACCTCCAGCGGGGACAGCCCGGCGTCGACCTTGTAGATCCGCTCCTTCGGGTAGACCTCGAGTACCGGCTTGCTCTCCGCGTCGTACTCGCTGAAGCGCCGCCGGATCACCTCCTCGTTGGCGTCGTCGAGCCGGTTCTCGTGCAGGGCCCTCCGGTGCAGCCGCTCCACCAGCTTCTGCTGGTCCCGCGCCTCGAGATAGACCAGCAGCAGGACGTCGATGTACTCCTTCATCAGCTCGGCCTGCGGGGCGTTGCGCGGAATCCCGTCGAGGATCACGATCTGCTCGTCCGGGTTGAAGTGGTGCCCGCTGACCTGGCGCTGGATGTAATCACGCCAGAGCTGGATGGTGAAGTTGTCCGGCACCAGCTTGCCCTGCGACGAGTACTGCAGGAAGATGCGACCCAGCTCGCTCTTGGCGTTCAGCGAGCGGAAGACGTCCCCGCAGGACAGGTGGTGGAAGCCGGGGAGGGTGCCGATGACCTTCCCCTGCGTACCCTTGCCCGAGCCGGGGGGGCCGAAGATCAGGATGGTCCGGTACTTGCCTGGCATGGCCTGCTCCTCTCTGGTGATGGGCGGTGGCCGCCGGCGTCAGGCCGGCGCGGCGGATTAGACGCGCAACTGCTCGGGAGGCACTCGCGGGTGGCCTCGAGGTCGGGAAGGTTCTTCAGCCCTGGGCCCCAAGCAGCCGCGCCGCGTCCGGGTCGGCGCTGGTGGCGAGGATCTCGCCGATGAAAACCCGGTGGTAGTCCTGGCGTGGATAGCACTGGGTGCGCACGGCCGCCGGCAGCGCCTCCGGATCGAGGTCGTCCTGGTACAGGGTGCGGCACTCGTAGTGCACGACGCACTCGGCGATGATCGGCGCCCGCACCGTGGCCGAGGGCATGGCGGTCAGTCCCCGCTCCGCGAACTTGTCGTGGTCCCGCCCCGAGACCTTGCCGCAGTAGGCCACGGTCTCGGCCAGGGAGGGAGGCGCCACGTTCACGGTGAAGTCGCCGCTCTCGACCAGGAGAAGGTACGAGTAGCGCGAGGGCCTGACCACGATGGTGAAGCACGGCTTGGCCCAGAAGGTGCCGATGGCGGCCCAGCCGATGGTCATGGGGTTGGGCTTGCCGTTGGCCCCCGCCGTGACCAGGAGGAGCCCCGGAGAGCGCAGGCGGCGCAGGGTCTGGGTCAGGTACTCGTCGTGGGGAACGCTGATCTTGGGCACTGGATCCTCCTTCAGCTCCCGAGCAGGGCTCGGCCGCGCTCGAGGGCGCGCAGGTTCAGCTCCTCGGTACCGCGCGGCACGCCGCGCCGCACCGCCGCGGTCAGGCTCTCCCAGGTCACCACCTCGGTAATCGCGGCCAGGAAACCGAGCATCACCATGTTGGCCACCACCGGCCGTCCCAGCTCCTCGCCGGCGATCCGGGTGAAGGCGCCGCGCCGGGTTCTGGATTCCACGCCGGCCGGCACCCGCGAGACCAGCTCGGCGTCGACGAGGAGCACCCCGTCGGGCCGCAGATCGCCCAGGTAACGGTCGAGGGCCGCCTGCGACATGGCGACCAGGATGCCCGGGGCGGTCACCTCGGGGTAGAGGATCGGCGTCGGAGAGAGGATCACCTCCGAACGGGCCGCGCCGCCGCGGGCCTCGGCGCCGTAGGACTGGCTCTGGACGGCGTAGAGTCCGTCGGCCAGGGCCGCCGAGCCGAGCAGCACCCCGGCCAGCACCACCCCCTGCCCGCCGAAACCGGCCAGCCGCACCTCGGTGGTAGCCGCGGTCGTTGCCGCTGCCGTCATCGGTTCACCCCCTCCTCCTCCGTCTCGCCGCCGACGATCTCGCCGACGAGCCAACGCTCCTCCAGCTCGGCCGGGGCGAGGCGCGCGGCCTGGCGCCGGGTCACCGCCTTCTGGCGGAAGACCTCGAGGCTCTGCACGGCCCGGCCTTCCTGGCTCAGCTTGCCGTAGTAGACCGGGCACTGGCTCATGATCTCGAGGAAGGCGAACCCCTGGTGGCCGAGGGCCTGCTTCACCGCGCGGGTGATCTGCCGCGGGTGGGCCGTGGTCCAGCGGGCCACGTAGGTGGCGCCGGCCGCCTCGACCAGCCGGCACAGGTCAAAGGCCCGCTCGAGGTTCCCCGACGGGGTGGTCACCGTGCGCACGCCGAGCGGGGTGGTGGGCGCGACCTGGCCGCCGGTCATCCCGTAGATCCGGTTGTTGACGCAGATCACGGTCAGGTCGAGGTCGCGGCGGGCCGCGTGGATCAGGTGGTTCCCGCCGATGGCGGTAAGGTCACCGTCGCCGCTGACCACCACGACCCGCCGGTCCGGGGCCGCCAGCTTGACCCCGGTGGCAAAGGCGACCGGCCGGCCGTGGGTGGTGTGCAGGGTGTCGGCCGCGAAGTAGGGGCTGGGGATCCAGCCGGCGCAGCCGATGCCGCTGACGAAGACGAACTCGTCCAGGTCGAGGCCCAGCTCGTCGACGGCCCGCAGGATGGCGTGGGCGATCATCCCGTCGCCGCATCCCGGACAGGCCGTGGTCAGCTCGCACCCCGGCCGCAGGTATTTCCCCATCGGATGGTTGAAATCGCTCATCGGAGCACCTCCCGGATGGCCGCCAGCACCTGGTCGGGGTGGTGCAGCGTGCCCAGGATCTCGGGCGGCAGGGGGGTAACCCGGGTCTCGGCGCACCCGGCCAGGGCCGCCTGCACGTAGGGGAGCATCTGGCCGAGGTTGTTCTCCATCACCAGCACCTGCCGGGCCTTGCCGCACAGGGTCCGGATCTCTTGGTCGGCGAACGGCCAGACCGTGATCGGCCGCACCGAGCCCACGGCCAGTCCGCAGGCGCGCGCCTGCCGGGCGATCGCCAGCCCGGCGCGGCCGACGATCCCGTATCCAAGCAGCACGACCTCGGCGTCCTCGGTCGACTCGGACTCGACCCGAACCAGGGAGTCGCGCTGCTTGAGGATCTTGCGGGAGAGGACCCGGACGAACCGGTCCAGGGCCGGGGCATCGACGACGTTGCGCATCCCCCGCTCGTCGTGGCACGAGCCGGTGACGTGGGCCTTCAGCCCCCGGCCGAAGACCGGCATCGGCGCCACGTCCTCGTCGAGGAAACCCTGCAGGGCGAATGGGTCGACCCCGTCCGGAGGCAGGCGACGCCGCGTCACCTGCAGCTCCTCGGGTCGCGGTACGGTCACCGTCTCGCGCATGTGGCCGACCGCGGCGTCGGCCAGCAGGAAGACCGGCGTGCGCAGCCGCTCGGCCGCGTCGAAGGCCAGGACGGTCAGGTCGAACATCTCCTGGGCCGAGGCCGGGGCAAAGGCCACCGCCTCGTAGTCGCCGTGCGATCCCCGGCGGACCTGGACCATGTCCCCCTGCGAGGGGACGGCCGGGATCCCGGTGGAGGGGCCGCCGCGCTGGACGTCGACGATGACGCAGGGGGTCTCGGTGCCGACCGCGTACCCGACGTTCTCCAGCATCAGGCTGATCCCGGGGCCGGAGGTCGCGGTCATCGCCAGGGCCCCGGTCCAGGCCGCGCCGATCACCGAGGCGATCGAGCTGATCTCGTCCTCCATCTGGATATAGACCCCGCCGAACCCCGGCAGGCGCACGGCCAGGTGCTCGGCGATCTCGGTGGCCGGGGTGATCGGATACCCGGCGAAGAAGCGGCACCCGGCGGCCAGGGCCCCCTCGGCGCAGGCCACGTTCCCCTGCAGGAAGTGCCGGCCGGGTTCCAGGAAATGGGCGTCATTCATCGCCGGCACCCTCCAGGTGTTCCACGGCCACGGCCAGGTCCGGGCAGTAGAGCATGCACAGGTCACAGCCGGTGCAGGCCTCGGGGATCAACACGACCGCCTGGTGCACCCCCCGCGGCGACAGGGCCGGGGCCGGTCCCAGCACCTTGGCCCGGCACAGCTCCACGCAGATCCCGCACCCCTCGGTCCCCTTGCACAGCCGCGGGTCGATGTGGACCCGGTGCCGGCGCTCCCCCTTGGCCATCATGTTCTCCCTTGCCGCTGCGCGATCGCCCGGCGGATCAGGTCCACGACCTCGGCCGGCCCGGTTGCGGTGGGAACCCCGGCAGCCGCGAAGGCCTCGGCCTTCCCCGCCGCACTGCCCGCTTCCCCCTGGACGATGGCGCCGGCGTGCCCCATGCGCACCCCGGTCGGCACGCTGCGGCCGGCGATGTAGGCCACCACCGGCTTGTGGCCGCGGCCGGCCAGGTTTCGGGCCGCCCGCTCCTCCTGGTCGCCGCCGACCTCGCCGATGACGACGACGGTCTCGGTCTCTGGATCGGCCTCGAACAGGTCGAGCAGCTCGGTCAGGTCAGTGCCGACCACCGGATCGGCGCCCATGCCGACCACCGTGCTCTGGCCGAGCCCGGCCGCTGCCAGGGCACCGCCGATCTCGTAGCTCAGGGTGCCGCTGCGCGATACCACGCCCACCGGTCCACGGCCGAAGAGCGAGGCCGGCATGATCCCGATCTTGCACCGCCCCGGCGCGATGATCCCCGGGGTGGTGGGGCCGAGGAGCCGGACCCCGGTGGTTCGGGCCCGGGACCGCAGCCGCATGGCGGCGTGGACCGGGACCCCCTCGGTGACCAGCACCACCAGGGGAAACCCCGCGGCGATGGCCTCGGTGCCTGCCTCCTCGGCGGCGGCCGGGGGTACGAAAAGGAGGGCCGCGTCGGCCGGGGATTCGGCCTGGGCCGCGGCCACGGTGTGGAAGACCGGGACCCCCTCGACCTGCTGACCTCCCTTGCCGGGGGTGACCCCACTGACGATCCGGGTGCCGGCCTCCTGCATGTACCGGGTCTGGACCCGACCGATGCGACCGGTGATCCCCATCACGCAGACCCGGGTCTCCCCGTCGATCAGGATCGACACCTCACGTCTCCCGGTCCTGCCGCGCCCGGCGCAGCACGACCTCCACCGCCCGTTCGGTGGTCAGCTCGGTGACCACCTCGACCCCGGCCCGGCGGAGGATCTCCCAGGTCTCCTCCTGGCGGTTCCCCAGGGCCTTGGCCACCACGGGCACGGGGCACCCCTCGGCCAGAACCTCGGCGATCCCCAGGGCCCCCTCGTGGATCGGGTTGATCCCGCCGTAGAGGTTGACCAGCACGGCTCGCAGGCCGGGCTGCTCGAGCACCAGCCGCATGGCCGCGGCCATCAGTTCGCGGGTGATTCCACCCCCGGTCTCCAGGAAGTTCGCCGGACGCGGCCCGTCAGGACCACCGGCGGCGGCGATCAGGTCCATGGTGGCCATGGCCAGGCCGGCGCCGCTGCAGACCAGGCCGATCTGGCCGTTGTCGAGGGGGACGAAGGTCATCCCCAGCTCCCGGGCCCGGGTGACCCGGTCGTCGGCCTCCGGGTCGCGAGCGCGCCACTCCGGGTGGCGGAAGCGGGCCGCCTCGTCGGTCTCGCAGACCGCGTCCGCGGCGACCAACTGGTCGTCCTCGGTCACGACCAGGGGATTGATCTCGGCGATCAGCGCCTCTTCCCGTGCAAAGACGGCGTAGAGCCGCTCCAGCTCCCTGGCCACCCCGGGCGCCAGCTCGGCCTCGACGCCGGCCGCGGCCACGGCTTCCTCGGCCCGTGACGGGGAAAGACCGGCCAAGGGCTCCACGGCCAGGGTGCTGACCGCGCCGGGTCGGCTGGCGGCCAGGGCCTCGATCTCGACGCCCCCCTCGGCTCCCACCAATACCGCTGGTCCGCCGATTGCGCCGCTGACCACGACCCCGAGGTAGAGCTCGCGCCGGATCTCGAGGCATTCCTCCACCAGCACCGCGTCGCAGCGCAGGCCGCGGACCTGGGTGCCGAGGAGGGCTGCCGCGGCCTGCTCGGCCCGCGCGGGGTCATCGGCCCGGACAATGCCGCCGGCCTTACCTCGTCCCCCGGCCAGAACCTGGGCCTTGACCATGACCGGACGGTTCAACCGCGCGGCGATACCGCGAGCCTCGGCAGGGGTGCGGGCCACCTCACCGGCGGGAACCGCGATCCCCGCGGCGGCGAAGAGCCGCTTGGCCTCGTATTCGTGGAGTCTCACCCGCAATGCCCGCTCAGGCGGCCCCCGAGCCCGATGTTCCCTCGGGTACCTCGACGGCGCCTCGGGTATCGGGCTCGATCTTGCCCATCTGTACCAGCACGTCGCGGAGCTGCTGCCGCTGCTTCTGGGTCAACCGGCCGACCGGGGCTCGCGGCGGGCCGGCCGGCAGCCCCACCAGCTCGGCGCCGGTCTTCAGCATGGCCGGGAAGGTGCCCAGGCCGAAGGCCAGCCGCAGGGGAGCCAACCGCCGTTGGGCGGCCAGGGCCTCGTCGAGCTTTCCCGAGGCGTAGTTGTCGAAGACCTTGACGCTGAGCTCGGGGGCGATGTTGGCGCTTGCGGCGATGGCACCGCTGGCTCCGTGCACCAGGCCCGCGTAGATCAGGGTGTCACGCCCCATCAGCACCCGGAAATCGTCCGGCGTCCGGCGCAGGTACTCGGTGGTCAGGGTCAGGTCGCCGGAGCTGTCCTTGATCCCCACCACGTTCTCCACCTCCTCGGCCAGCCGCACCACCAGGTCGACGGAAAGCGGGTTGTTGGTCCGATCGGGGTTGGTGTAGAGGAGGACCGGCAGGTCGACGGCCCGGGCCACGGCCTGGTAGTGGCGGAACATCTCCTCGGCGTTGGGGGTGATGAAGGTCGGGGTCAGCACCGACAGGCAGTCGACCCCCGCCTCCTGGGCGATCTCGGCCAGCCGGACCGCCTCGCGCGTGGTGTTGGCGCAGGTGCCGACGTAGACCGGGACCCGGCCCTTGGTGTATCCCACGGTCCATTCGAAGACCCGCCGCTTCTCCTCCACGGACAGGGCCCAGAACTCGCCGGCAGTGCCGATCGTGAAGACCCCGTCGACGCCCGCGCCGATCAGGTGGTCCAGGAGCACCTCCAGGCCGCGCTCGTCGAGTTCCTCGTCTTCGGTCATGGGGGTGATGACCGCCGGGATGATGCCGCTGATGAACTCCGTCTTCTTCATGGCGGTTCCTCCGGTGAAGGCCGGGAGGTTCAGGGGGACAGTTCGGGGTCAGGTAAGTTAAGGGGCGTCGGTTCGACCGGCCAGGCTCTTCCCTGCAAAGGGCAGTGACCGGGAGGCGGTCAGGGTCGGTAAGGAAGGCGATGAAGGAGCCCCAGTCCAAGAGAGTCTGCCGTCCGCCCGGGTACGCGGGCGGTGCCGCGGGCGGGTGGAGGTCCGATCAGGCCAGCTCGGCGGGCAGTTCTCCCGCCAGCACGTGGCCGATGGTCGTGGCGCCGAGGGCCAGCATGATCCGCGACTTGATCTCCGACCATTGGTAGTGCAGCGGACAGGGCGCTTCGTCGGAGCACTGGGGCAGTCCCAGCAGGCATCCCTGGCCGAACTGGGGGCCGTCAATGGCCTGGATCACCTCGAGGAGGCGGATCTCGCTGGCCGGTCGGGCCAGCCGGAACCCCCCGCCGCGTCCCTTGAACGAGAGGAGGAGCTTGTTCTTGGAGAGATCCTGCAGGATCTTGGCGAGGAAGTGCTCGGGGATGCTCAGCTCCCGGGCGATGTCCCGACTGAGCACAGACTGGTCGCCCTTCCCGGCAAGGTGCACCACGGCCCGCAGACCGTACTTGCACGCCTGAGAGAGGATCATTCGGGATCTCCGGGCTGCCAGGACCACAGAAGCGGGGCAGGAGCCCGCCGAGTACGCACAGCGCTCCCGGTTGATAATCGGAGCTTGCTATCTGTTTGTCAACGGGGAGACCTTAGATGAGTCGGTGCCGGTGGCCCGACTCACACGGTCCGGGAGAAGGTGGGCTGATCGCGGGTCTTCTCGCGCAGGTACCGGTCGAAGACCATGGCGATGTTCCGGATGAAGAGCCCTCCCAGGGGAGTGGCCTCCAGCACCTCGGGGCCGATCTCCAGCAGGCCGTCGGCCACCGGTCCGGCCTGCAGCTCGGCCAGCTCGACGGCGAAGTAGGAGCCGAAGTCGAGGCCGAACCGTTCCTCGATCTCCTGCCGGCGCAGGAAGCCGTTGCACATCAAGGAGGTGATCACCTGACGGCGGACCTGGTCGTCCTCGCTGAGGGCATACCCCTTCTCCACCGGCGGGACCCCCTGCTCCAGGGCCGCGTGGTAGGTGCTCAGCTTGCGTCGGTTCTGCACGTACGCGCCGCCGACGTCGCCGATGGCGGTGATCCCCAGCCCCAGCATGGTCGGGGCCCGGTGCACGGTATACCCCATGAAGTTCCGGTGCAGGCGCCGCTCGCCTATTGCCACGCTCAGCTCGTCGTCGGGCAGGGCGAAGTGGTCCATCCCGATCTGCCGGTACCCGCTGGCGCGGAAGGTGCGGATCGCCTGGGCGAAGAGCTCGAGCTTGGCCATCCCCCGCGGCAGGCGGGTGGCGTCGAGGCGCTTCTGGTGGCCCTTGATCCACGGCACGTGGGCGTAGGAGTAGACCGCGACCCGGTCCGGGCGCAGGCTCACCACCGAGTCCAGGTTGTGGGCAAAGGTCGCCGGTGTCTGGCCGGGCAGGCCGTAGATCAGGTCGATGTTGATCGAGCCGAATCCTCTCCGGCGGCAGTAGTCGAACAGGACGCGGGTCGAGGCCTCGTCCTGGTTGCGGCCGATGGCCTGCTGAACCTCGGGAGTGAAGTCCTGCACCCCCATGCTCAATCGATTGAACCCCAGGTCGGCCAGGGCGTCAACGTGGTCGCGGGTGGTCACCCGGGGATCGACCTCGACCGCGACCTCGGCCTCGGGCAGGAGGGTGAACCGCCGGGAGACGGCGGCGTGAAGGCGGCGGAGCTGGTCCGGGGTCAGGTAGGTGGGGGTGCCGCCGCCCCAGTGGAACTGGATGACCCGGGACCGGCCGGGGATCAACCCGGCGATCAGGTCGATCTCGCGGTCGAGCCAGTCGAGGTACCGAGCCACCACCTCGCGCTTGTGGGTGATGACCACGTTGCAGCCGCAGAAGGTGCAGCGGTGCTCGCAGAAGGGCAGGTGGACGTAGAGCGAGAGGGGCTGGCCGGGATCGATCCGGGTCAGGCGGTCAGCGTAGTCGGTCGCGCCGAACCGGTCGTGGAACTCCACCGCGGTGGGGTACGAGGTATACCGCGGACCTGGGCGGTCGTACCGCTGGAGCAGCTCGGCACTGACCTGCGGTTCGTCTATGGTCTGGGTTTGGGCCGGCATGGCCTGTCCTGAGGAATGGGCGGATCAGGTGCCTTCTTTGTAGCACTCACAAGGTCCGTCTTGCGGGTCCTGCGCACGCGGCCTTAATATACCCACCACCCCGGCGGCGGACAGGGCCGGCCGGCAGGATATCTGCCCAGGCCCCCGGGACAGGAATGGGACGGTTCTCGCGGAACTGGGACGCGGCTGTCTCTCAGGTGGGTTGTCGACTCTGGCTTGTACGGCGTAAGTGACATTTTTTCAATAAGATGTGTCGGCCAGTAACCCTCCTGGAGATGGCACCTGATTTGCTTTTCTGACGGCGATGCGGCGGGGTGGGGATCAGGCTTTTTTCCAGGAGGTAGACCGGTGATCCGGCTGGCCAGAATACTCCTGCCCACCGACCTTTCCGAATACTCCGCCGGCGCTCATCCCTACGCCGTGGAGCTGGCCCGCACCTTCGGGGCCACCCTGCACCTCCTCAGCGTGGTGGATGCCCATTGGGTCGGTCCCGTGGTCAGCGCCGAGTTCCCCGGGCAGATCGAGGACACCCTGCGCCTCCACCGTCAGGCCGCGGAGCGGGGAGTACTGGCCCTGTCCGAGGAGATCCAGGGGATTCCGGTCCGCGCCGAGGTCGTGGTGGGTGCCCCGCACGTGGAGATCGTCCGCTACGCCCGCCGCGAGCAGATCGACCTGATCGTTCTGGCTACCCACGGTCGCACCGGGCTGGCCCACGCCCTGATCGGCAGCGTGGCGGAGAAGGTGGTCCAGATGGCTCCCTGTCCGGTGCTGACCGTCAAACACCCCGAGCACGAATTCGTCATGCCCTAGCGGAGAGAGGTTGAGCATGGAGAGACGTATCGTCACGATCGAAGGCAGCGAAGCCGCCGCATCGGTGGCCCATCGGCTGAGTGAGGTCATCGCCATCTACCCGATCACCCCGTCGTCGGGGATGGGCGAGATGGCCGACGCTTGGTCCGCGGCCGGACGGAAGAACGTCTGGGGCACGGTCCCCCACGTCATCGAGATGCAGAGCGAGGGCGGCGCGGCCGGCGCCCTGCACGGCGCCCAGGTGACCGGGGCCCTGACCACGACCTTCACGGCCTCCCAGGGCCTGCTGCTGATGATTCCCGACATGTACAAGATCGCCGGGGAGCTGATCCCCTGCGTGATGCACGTCTCGGCGCGCGCCCTGGCCACCCACGCCCTGTCGATCTTCGGCGACCACAGCGACGTGATGTCGGTCCGGCAGACCGGGTTCGCCCTGCTGGCCTCCGGCTCGACCCAGGAGATCCACGACCTGGCGCTGGTCGCCCACGCCGCCACCCTGGCGACCCGGGTGCCGTTCCTCCACTTCTTCGACGGCTTCCGCAGCACCCACGAGGTCGGCAAGATCGAAGAGCTGACCGACGACGACCTGCGACAGATGATCGACGACGAGCTGGTCTGGCAGCACCGGCAGCGGCGGCTCAGCCCGGACGCGCCGGTCCTCAAGGGCACCGCCCAGAACCCCGACGTCTACTTCCAGGGCCGCGAGGCGTCCAATCGCTTCTACGACGCCTGCCCGGGCGCGGTGCAGCAGGCCATGGACCGCTTCGCTGCCCTGACCGGGCGCCGGTACCGCCTCTTCGACTACGTCGGTGCTCCCGACGCCGACCGGGTCGTGGTGGTCATGGGATCGGCGGCCGAGGTGGCCCACGAAACCGTCGAGGCCCTCAACGCCGCCGGCGAGAAGGTCGGCGTCCTCAAGGTCCGGCTGTACCGTCCGTTCTCCGCGGCGCGGTTCGTCGAGGCCCTCCCGGCCTCGGTGCAGTCGATCGCCGTGCTCGACCGCACCAAGGAGCCCGGCGCCGGCGAGCCGCTCTTCCTCGACGTCGTCGCCGCCCTGGAAGAGCTCGGCGTCTCCGGCAAGCGGCTCGTCGGCGGCCGCTACGGCCTGGGGTCCAAGGAGTTCAACCCGGCCATGGTCAAGGGGGTCTTCGACGAGCTGAAGCAGGCCCGACCCAAGAAGCACTTCACCGTGGGGATCGTCGACGACGTCACCCACCTGAGCATCCCCTACGACCCCGCCTTCAGCACCGAAGGAGACGACGTCACCCGGGCGATCTTCTACGGCCTGGGATCGGACGGCACGGTCGGCGCCAACCGCAACTCGATCAAGATCATCGGCGAGGAGACCGAGAACTACGCCCAGGGGTACTTCGTCTTCGACTCCCGCAAGTCGGGCTCGATGACCGTTTCCCATCTGCGCTTCGGTCCGCGGCCGATCCGCTCCTCGTACCTGATCGACCGGGCCAACTTCGTGGCCTGCCACCAGGCGGTCTTCCTGGAGAAGATCGACGTGCTGGAGAAGGCGACCGAGGGGGCCACCTTCCTGCTCAACATCCAGGAGCCGAGGGAGCGGGTCTGGGACAGCCTGCCCCGCCACATCCAGGAACCGATCATCAGGAAGAAGATCCGGCTCTTCGCCATCGACGCGTACCAGGTGGCCAGGGAGACCGGCATGGGCGGCCGCATCAACACCGTCATGCAGACCTGCTTCTTCGCCATCTCCAACGTCCTGCCCCGCGAGGACGCCATTGCCCGCATCAAGGACGCCATCAAGAAGACCTACGGGAAGCGGGGCGAGGAGGTCGTCAAGCGGAACTTCGCCGCGGTCGACCAGACCCTCGAGAACCTCCACGAGATCCCGGCCGCGGCCTCGGTGACCAGCACGGTGGTCATGCCCCCGGTGGTCTCGGATCTGGCCCCCGAGTTCGTCCGCAAGGTCATCGCCAAGATGATGGAGAAGCCCGGCGACCTGGTCGGCGACCACATCCCGGTCAGCCTGCTCCCGGTCGACGGCACCTTCCCCACCGGCACGACCCGCTGGGAGAAGCGGAACATCGCCCTGGAGATCCCGGTCTGGGACCCGGAGACCTGCATCCAGTGCAACAAGTGCGTCATGGTCTGCCCCCACGCGGTGATCCGCTCCAAGGTCTACCCGGAGGCCCTGCTCGCCGCGGCTCCGCCGACCTTCAAATCGGCGCCGGCCCGCGGTCGGGACTTCCCCGAGGGGTCCCACTTCACCATCCAGGTAGCTCCCGAGGACTGCACCGGGTGCACCCTGTGCGTGGTGGTCTGCCCGGCCAAGAACAAGCGGGAGACCAAGCTCAAGGCGATCAACATGGCGTCCCAGCCCCCGCTGCGCGAGCCGGAGCGGGTCAACTGGGAGTTCTTCCTCGACCAGGTACCGCTTCCCGACCGGCGCGAGCTGAAGATCAACACGGTGAAGGGGGCCCAGTTCCTCGAGCCGCTCTTCGAGTTCTCCGGGGCTTGCGAGGGGTGCGGCGAGACCCCGTACGTCAAGCTGGTCAGCCAGCTCTTCGGCGACCGGATGCTGGTGGCCAACGCCACCGGCTGCTCCTCGATCTACGGCGGGAACCTGCCGACCACCCCCTGGACCAAGAACGCCGCCGGCCGCGGGCCGGCCTGGTGCAACTCCCTGTTCGAGGACAACGCCGAGTTCGGCCTCGGGATGCGGCTGACGGTCGACAAGCACACCGAGTACGCCCGCGAGCTGCTGCAGCAGCTCCGCGAGCA
>JBAZUN010000004.1:3890-37860 GCA_041661365.1 Candidatus Latescibacterota bacterium | reverse complement strand
GACTGTCACTCAGTCACCTCCCGCAGCAGCCGCAGGATCTCTTCCTCGGCCTGCTTCAGTTCCGCGTCGATCTCCTCGAGCGGCCGCGGCGGCGTGTACTTGTAGAAGTGGCGGTTGAAGTTGATCTCGTACCCGACCTTGTCCTTGATGCGGTCCATCCAGGCGTCGGGTACGTGGGGCCGCACCTCGCGCTCGAAGTAGGCGTCGATGTCCTCCTTGAGCGGCACGTTCTCGAAGTCGCGCAGGTCCGGGTCGGGCTCGTAGCCCTCATCGCGACCGCCCATCAAAACCGGCTCTGCCTCGGGGTCTTTCCGCGTGAAGACGCCGCGGAAAAGCTTCTGCTCAGACGCCTTCCAGCGCGACCTGCGCTCGTGCTGCAAGTCCTGGATGCGTTCCCATACCGCGTTCCAGTTGCGCAGGGGCTCGCGGCCCAGCGCCTTGTCGATCGCCTGCACGTCGTCGAGAAGGTGCGGATAGGCGTCAAGGAAGCGGGCCTTGTCCTCGGTCGTCATCTGGTAACAGAGGCGCAACGGCCGCTCGACCGTGACACGGGTGTAGCCGAAGTCGGTGTTGTCGAACACCCTCGAGCTTTCGCCGTCCTCGAGGTGGCCGTAGAGGCGCACGACATTCTCGATCTGGGCGGCGGTGAGGTGCCGGCGCTTGTCGCCGAGGCTACGCTTGCTCTCCTCGCTTCCCCCGGCCGTCCAGAAGTCGCGAGCATCGAGAAGCTGGATCCTGCCTTTGCGGCGCCGGTTCTTCCGGTTGGTGACGATCCAGACGTAGGTGCCGATGCCGGTGTTGTAGAACATCTGCTCGGGCAGGGCGATGATGGCGTCGAGCCAGTCGTTCTCGATAATCCACTTGCGGATGTCGCTCTCGCCCGACCCGGCGCCGCCGGTGAAGAGCGGCGACCCTGAAAAGACGATGGCCAGGCGCGAGCCGTATTTGTGCTCAGCCGGACGCACCGGCTCGAACTTGGCGATCATGTGCTGTAGGAAGAGCAGTGCGCCATCGTTCACGCGTGGCAGTCCGGCGCCGAAGCGGCCGGAAAAGCCGAGCTTGTCGTGCTCGCGCTCGACCTCCTTCTGCTGCTTCTTCCAATCCACGCCGAAAGGCGGATTGGTGAGGAAATAGTCGAAGGTCTCGCCCCCGAACTGGTCCTCCGTGAAGCTGTCACCGAAGCGGATGTTGTTGCCACCGCCGTTGTGGTCGACCTGCTTCATCAGCATGTCGGAGGCCGCGGTGGCAAAGGCGCGCTTGTTGTAGTCCTGGCCGTAGACGTAGAGCTTTGCTTCGCCGTGGTGGTCGCGCAGGTAGTTCTGGGCCTCGGCCAGCATGCCGCCCGTGCCGCAGGCCGGGTCGAGCAGCTTGCGCACGGTGCCGGGCGTGGCGAGCAGCTTGTCGTCCTGGATGAAGAGGATGCTCACCATCAGGCGGATCACCTCGCGCGGCGTGAAGTGGTCGCCCGCGGTCTCGTTCGCCAGCTCGTTAAAGCGACGGATGAGGTTCTCGAAGATGAGCCCCATCTGCTCGTTGACCACCCGGTCGGGGTGCAGGTCCACGTCACAGAACTTCGAGACCACCAGGTAGAGGATGTTCGCCTCGCGCATCTTCTCGATCTCGTTCTCGAACTCGAAGAACTCGAAGATACCGCGGACGTTGGCTGAGAAGCCCTTGATATAGCTGACCAGATGCTGGGCGATGTGGTCCGGGTCGCCCTTGAGCTTCGCGAAGTCGAGCGGCGAGTGGTTGTGGAAGCGCTGTCCTGCGGCCTTGTTGAGCCTCGCGTCCAACGCTTCGCCCTTGTACTTGTCCTTCGAACGCTCATACTCGGCCAGAACCTTGGTCTTGCTGGGCGCGAGCACACTGTCGAAGCGCCGGAGCACCGTCATGGGTAGCATGACACGCTCGTACTGCGGCGGGCGGTACGGCCCGCGAAGCAGGTCGGCGATCTGCCAGATCAGGTTCGAGAAGTAGTTGTGGTCAGGCATCGCGCTTGTCCACCATATGTCGCTGTTTCCTTGAACCCGTGGCTCTAGGACGCCTAAAAATAGCAATCCCACCCCACCCACGAATCATTGTCAAGCCTCCCTCACCCCCTCGCCGCCTCCAGCGATTTCTTGCTCCTCGTCGTCTGCAGCTCGTAGGCCGGCACCCGGCGCGCCAGCAGCTCCAGGGAGATCTCGACGATCTCGCGGGCCTCGTCCGGGGTGGTGGTGCCGATGGTGACCATATCCTGGTCGCGGATGGTGTTCCAGACAAAGGAGAGTCCCACCACGGGGAGGAGGCGGCCGGCGGCCAGCGGCTTGATGGTCATCACCGGCTTGTGGGCGGTGCTGATGATCCGCATCACCCAGTCGGCCTCGACCTGCATCAGGAAACCGGCCCCGTTGTAGATCTGGATGTAGGTCTCCACGTCGGCGTTCTGGGCGTCGGCGTAGACCACGGTTTCGGGCATGTGGGTCGACAGCCCCGGGACCATCCCGTACTGGCGGATCAGGCGCGTATAGGTGTCCAGGTCGCGGATAACGCGATCCCGGCGGTCGACCAGGGCGTCGGTGATCCCCTGATGCGGCATGCAGAAGGTGGCCTGGCTCTCACGGCAGGCGGCGAAGATCCGCTCCGGCTCCATCTCGGGCGGGCCGCCGGGCTTGAGGTTGAAGTGCGGGGTGCTGATGCGGATGAAGGAGCGACCGGTGCGCTGCTCCGCGTCGAGGATGGCCTCGTGGAGCATCCCGGTCATGGCCGGTCCCATGACCGCGTCGACCCCGGCCTGGCCGAAGACGGTGAGGATCTCGGCCAGGTTCTGGCGGGTCTGGTAGGTCTTGATGAACTGGTCCTGAGCCCGGCTGGTGTGGGAATAGCCGAGGAACCAGTTGGTGCCGATGAGGAGCCGCGGCAGGCTGACGCCGCCGACGAGGGTGCGCGGGAAATCGGTCATGGGGTCGCTCTCCTGGGGCATGGGCTGGCCGCTCACTTGATCGTGGCGGCTTGTTTCTCGAGGGCCTGGGCTTGCTTGGCTGCGCTGTCCGCCTGCTTGGCGGTGTCGTCGACCTGCTTCTGCAACTCGTCGGCCTGCTTCTGGGCCTCGTCCGCTTCCTTCTTCAGGCGGGCGGCCTCGGTCTTCTTCTGGGTGGCGTGCTTCTGCAGCTCGGCCGCGTTCTTCTTCAGCTCCTCGGCCATCTTGCGCATCTCGTCCGCCTGCCGCTTCAGCTCGACGGCGGTCTCCGGCTTCCCGCCGGTGAGCTTGGCGATCTGCTCGCAGGATGGCGCGGCGAGCAGGACCAGCGTCAGGCAGCCGGCGGTGAGGATGAGGGGCGCACGGCGTCTCATGGGAGTCTCCTCTATAAGCGGCGTGGCCGGGACCGGACGTCAGCCGGCAACCTTGGGTACGAAGATCGGATCAACTCCGGCTGTCAAGCAGATTCCTCAGTCCCGCCAGACCCGCGAGTCCTGGCAGATCATCCAGTGGTTGAGCTTGCCGTCAGCGTCGTGGTCGATCAGTTCCGCGATCGAGGCCTCGTACGCGTGGTCGGTGACCTGGATGCGGGGGGGCCAGGTGTAGCCGGTCAGTCCGGGATCCGGAATCCAGAGGGAATCCAGCGAGGCGGTGTACCGGCCCTGGGCCTCGTGGAACAGCACCTGGCGGTAGTAGACTCGCCGCAGGGCCCGCCGCGCCTCGTCCCCGGGGTCGGGCACGTAGGCCGCGGTGCCGGCGCCGACCTCAATGGTCGAGAACTGGACGATCCCCCACTGCTCGGGCATGTGCATGTTGACCAGCCCCTGGGGCGACCAGACCCAGTTGTCCTCCCGCGTGCCCGGCACCTTGAGGTAGCGGCCGTCCTCGACCCGGATCTGCCACTCGACCCGAGAGAAGTTCACCCGCCACTGATCGCCGTCCTTGGGCGGCGCCGCCTTGCCGCCGGCGCACTCGCGCAGCACGGCCCAGGGGAAGGCCAGCTCCGCGGTCCAGCCTTGGTCGACGTCCGCGGGATCGTTGAGCGAGCCCTGGACGGCGGTGGCGGTGCGCAGGCCCACGATCTGCCAGGCGGTCATGGCCGGTCCGCCGTTGCGGTACGGCTTGACCAGGAACAGGTCCCACTCGGTCGACAGGGCGTTCATCTCGAACTCGTAGTACTGGTGGGTGTCCACGTCCGGGTCGATGAACACCTCGAAGTCGTTGTCGAGGTAAATGACCGTGTCGCGCTGGGTCAGGGTGGCCCACACCTGGGGCTCCTCCAGCTCCGCGGCCACGTAGAAGTACCGCTCGTCCCACAGCATCTTGGCCCGGGTGCGGAAGCGGGGTGTCGGCCGCACCGCGCCCTCGATATCGACGAAGAGGTCGGTCCAGGGGGCCTTGGCCCACGCCTCCTCGTTCATCTGGCCATCGATCGTGGGGGGAGCTGGGGCGCGGTAAGCCACGTAATCGAGCGGTCGGATCCCCTCGACGTGGTCGAGTTGATCAGCGGTCTGGGCCCCGGCCGCGACGGCCAGGAGGAGCGCGGATCCGAGGTGTCGGCAGAAGCGCGCCGTTATCCTCCGTGTTCTTGTCATGATTACCCTCGTTGGTTGCCCGGTCAGGGACAGGAGTCGATGCCAATATAGCGCGGCGGTACCTCCCTGAGAAAGGGGTGAGCCATGCCCCGCCTCTCCGGCAGTGCGGTGAACTCCTGGTTGACAGAGCGGGTCTGGTTCACTACCTCAGCGTACGAATCGGATGACGGCGGTCGTGTCCCCGGAGTCCCCGGTGCCGCGGCTGCCGACCCTGGCGCGGAGGTCTGGTCCATGACGCGAAGGCTGATGCGGAGCCGCACGGACTCCATGGTGGGTGGAGTCTGCGGCGGGCTGGGGGAGTACATGGGGGTGGATTCCACCTTGGTGCGCCTGTTCTTCGTGCTCCTGGCCTGGGGCATGGGAATGGGCGTTCTGGCCTACCTGGTGCTCTGGGTGATCGTGCCCCGCCAGGAGGAGGCCATCCTGACCGGGCAGGGCGAGGCTCCGGCTGCACCCGGAGGCGAAGACCGGCCCGTGGCAGAGACCGCACCGGGCCCGAGCCAAGGGCCGCCCGGCCCGCACCCGCAGACCAGGCTTTTTCTCGGTCTGGCGCTGATCGTCCTGGGCGTGCTGGCGCTGGTGGAGCGGCTGCACCTGCGTTGGCTGGAGTGGTTCGAGCCGGAGCTGCTCTGGCCCGTCCTCCTGATCGCGGCCGGCCTGCTGCTGGTCCGCCGACGCTGGAGGGAACAGTGAGCGGGACGAACGGCGGGACGCACCCATCCTCCGGACCGCCGTGGCGCTGCCGCCGCGGCCTGCTTTTCCCGGCCGTGCTGATCGTCATCGGCCTGGTCCTCCTCCTGCGGAATCTCGGGTTCATCGAGGGGGACGTGGGCCGCCTGCTGCTGCACCTGTGGCCCCTGCTGTTGATCGCCATCGGGCTGGACAGCTTGGTGCGGCGCCGGGCCATACTCGGCCCGACGGTGCTCATCGGCCTGGGCGCGATCTTCCTGCTCTCGGGGTTCGGCCTGCTGGAATGGACCGTGTGGGAGGTGCTCACGCGCTGCTGGCCGGTCCTCATCATCGCCGTCGGGCTCGACCTGATCGTCGGCCGCCGGTCCCTGCTGTGGGCACTTCTCGCCCTGCTGTTGCTGGCCGCAATGCTGGCCGTCGGGCTATGGCTGGATACCGGCCGGCGGCTCAACTCGACCCACCTGGTCGAGTGGGTTCCGGACGGTCCGGTCAACCGGCTGGCGGCCGAGCTGCGGTCCTCGGTCGGCTCGCTGCAGGTCAATGGCGAGGTCAATGGCTCGGCCCTGGCGCGCGGCACCCTGAGCCTGAGCCGGGGTGAGCGACTCCGAGAGGAGCGCTCCGTGGTCGACGGGGTGGCGCGGCTCGAGCTGGGCACCCGGGGTCCGTCGATCTCGGGTCTGTTCGGTCGGGGCGAGGCCCAGGCCGGATGGCACCTCAGCCTGAGCCCGGAGGTGCCGACCGAGCTGGCGGCGAAGCTGGGCGTGGGTCAGCTTGGGCTGGATCTGGCCGACCTGCGGCTCGAGGGGGTGCAGGCCGAGCTGGGGATCGGCCAGATGCGGATCTCCCTTCCCGAGGGGAGGTACCGGGCCACGATCCGCGATGGCATCGGCCAGGTCTCCGTACTGCTGCCCCAGGGCGCCGCGGTGCGTCTGGTGGCGCACACCGGCTTGACCACCGTCCGCGTGCCGCCCGGCTTCGTTGCCCGCGGCGACGAATACACCTCGCCCGAGTATGCCTCCTCCGAGCGCCGCATCGAGCTGGAGATCCACCAGGGGATCGGCAGCCTGGTGGTCCAGTAGCAGCCGACCGCGGCAGCGGGCCGTCAGGCTCCCGTTTCCATGCGTCCCGAGAACGCACCCTGAGCCACCGGCCCCTGCGGCGGCCTGAGCCAGGCCGGCTTCATGGTCCAGGTCTGCAGCCGGGTATGCTCGGCCAGGGATTCGCAGGAGAAGTCCAGGGGCAGGGCCCAGTGGTCGCCGATGCAGTGCCGGACCCAGGCGTCCAGTTCGTAGGCGATCCTGGGGTACCGCGGCCCATCGGGCACGGCCAGGTGCTCGTACCGGTCGTACCGGGCCTGGGCCAGGTAGGATCGGGCCGCCAGCAGGGCCGCCTGTCCCACGCCCAGGCTTTCGCCGCGCAGGGTCAGGTTCGCCGGCAGGTGGCCGGTGCGCTCCACCTGTCCCACCAGCTCACGGCAGATCGTCACCAGCTCCTCGTGGGTGATCGCCACCAGACCGCGGGCGATCGTGGGCCGGGAGACCGGGCCCAGCACGGATCTGCGGGGCACGGCCTCGGGGAGGTCTCCCCCGCTGCCGGCCGCCACCAGGCTCTCGGCCAGACCGCAGAGGAGCTCGGCCGGCGTGAAGGCCGGGTGGAAGCGGATCTCCCCGTGCTCGACCGTCTCGGCCGCGTGGGCGATCAGGGCGTCGCGGTCGATCCGCTCGGGTTGGGCGCCGAACAGCCGGGCCGCCTCGTCCATCCCCACGACCATCAGGTCAGGATGGTCCTTGAGGTACTGGCACAGGCGCCGGAAGTTGGCCTGGGCTCGGGGCTCCTCTTCGCGGGCCTTGACCTGGTAGAGCCAGCCCAATTCCCGCGGGGTGCGCGCCCGACCAGAGCCCAGGGTGTAGTGCTCCAGCCAGTCCCGGGCCATGACCTGCACCGGATGACAGCCGAACACGGTCACCCACTCGTCCCCTGCCGCGAGCCGCTCGTCGACGAACCGCCGCAGGCCGGCGAACTGCTCCTCGAAGACCTCATCGCGGCTGTAGATGCGGTCGAAGCCGGCGTAGGTGCTGGGTCCCTCGCTGGGGAAGGTGAGAGCCCCGGCGTACCATAGAGGCTGTCGCGAGCCGGGGATCTGGGTAATCATGTACATGTAGGAGAGGCCCCGCTCGCCGGCCACGGCGAGGTGCTGGGGGGCGAAGTAGCAGTTGTGCCGCGAGAAGCCGATCGGGGCGCGGCCGAAGGCGCGGAGGTGCTGCTCGGTGACCCAGTCCTCGTACGCACGGACGGCCTCGACCCCTTCCTGCCATCCCTTCCCCTCCACCACCTGCGGCAGGAGTGGGTACCGGTTCCCCTGCTGGTGCGAGGCGATGGCGTGGCGGCTCAGCCGCTCCAGCACGTCCTGCCGGCCCCGGTCGACCAGGATCTCGGCCTTCTCGCCCATGATGTAGAAGGTGCCGGTGACGCCGACCTCGGACATGATCCCGGCCAGCCATCCCGGGACGTCGTCGATGCGGTACTCGGGCGGGTAGTACACGTCCTCGGTGTCAAAGGCCAGGATCACGTACATGGCAGGGTCACCTCCGTTAGGAACGACGGTGCGCTTTACTGCGGTTCCTGTATCGGGCGTTACGGTTGCCTATTCTCCGACCGCCACCTCGCCCGGGGTCAGGTTCCAGCCGTCCACCGCGAGCCGGATCGGCCGCGGCCCGGTCCGAGGTAGTCCGGCGATCAGGGTTCGGTGCTCCCCCGGCAGCAGGGAGAGGTAGTTGTCCGACCAGTACACCGGCAGCACCTCCTCACCGTTGTCGGCGTCCAGCAGTCGCAGCCGCGCGAAGAAGGCCAGGCCTGGACCAGGATTGGCGATCCGCACGGTGAACCGCGCGTCGGTGTGCGAGCCGGTATCGGCAAGGCGCGTCGCCTGCAGCTCCACGGCCTGTTCCGGCAACCCTGCCAGCTCGGGGAAGCACGGGGTCTGCCGCGGCAGCAGTAGCGGCCGGTTGGCCGGCAGCCGGCGCAGGTCGCCCTCAAAGGCCGTGACGCAGTCGTCCAGCCGCGGGGACAACCAATAGAAGTTGTCCGCCAGCAGGCTCCCCGCCGGGTCCCGCAGCTCGAGCCGGACAAAGTAGACCGGGGTCTCCGGTCCGGGGGAGGGGAGGTGAAGGGCCTCGGTGCAGCGGTTCGGCAGCGCCTCCGCCTCGGCCGAGGCCCGGTGCAGCACCCGCAGGTCCAGGTCGTAGACTGCGGCCTCGACCCGCACCCGCGGCGCCGGCTCGTCCAGATTGCTGACCACCGAGACCATCCCGTCCAGCGGGCAGCGCTGCACGACCAGTCGGGCACAGGCCCGGCGGACGGCGTAGAGGCTGACCATCGGCCGCAGGAACCAGTCGTAGAGCTGCCACTGCACGTCGGGCCAGGCGCTGTTGAGCTTCCACTCGCCGAAGCCGCTGGTGATCTCCCAGATCCGGTGGTGCACCGCCTCGAAGAAGGCGCGGTGCTGGTCGTAGGCCACCAGGTGGGCCTTCCAGACGTAGTCGCGGACGTCCTTCGGCTCGCCGTAGAGGAGCCGCAGACCCTGGTCGAACCCCTCGTAGTAGCTGTTGGCGCCGAAGTGGGCCCAGGTCGAGTCGAGGGGGTATCGCGGGTCGATGCCGGGGTTAGGCGGCAGGTCGCGCAGGCCCGGGATGAACCGGATCAGGCTCTCCAGCGGCGGCACCGAGGCCGAGCAGCTCTCGATCATGAACATCCAGTTCCGCTCGTCGCGCACCAGGCGGTAGTAGACCGCGGGCAACTGCCAACTGTAGGTCTTGGGCGGGTAGTCGTTCATCCCGACCGGCAGATCCGGGGCGAACCACTCGGCCACCTCGGTCCGGTAGTCGGGGAAGGAGCCCGAGGGGACCAGGAAGCGGGTCGGGTCGAGGCCGAGGACCGTCCGCCGCCACATCTCGTATACGTCCTGCCGGGTCTCCCCCTCGTTCTGGGCCATGTAGAGCACCAGCGAGGGGTGGTTCCGGTACCGCTTTACCAGGTCCACGGTGCAGTCCTCGAGCACCTGCAGGTCGACCTGCCATCGCTGGTCCGGCTGCAGCCAGTAGCAGCCGTAGAAGCAGTTCCAGAACAGCAGGCCGTACCGGTCACACAGGTCGAGGTACCAGTCCGGCGGGTTGGGGATGTCCTCGAAGACGAGGAAGTTCAGGTTGGCCTCGGCCAGGTAGCGCAGCTCGGCCTCGACCCGGACCGGATCCCAGTCGAAGAGCATCTCGGGCTGCACGTACCCCCCGCGCTGGAAGACCGGCCGGCCGTTGACCAGCAGGCGGAAGCCGTGGGCCTTGTCGAGCCGATGGAGCTGGCGGTCGAGCCGCCGGATGCCGAAGGGCGTGCGACTCTCGGCCGTCACGACCCCGTCGACCAGGACCCGCAGCGTCAGTCCGTACAGGGGCTGCTCGCCATAGGTATTGGGCCACCACAACCGCGGTTCGGTCAGGGCCAGCTCGGGCGCGTCAATGGCGGCCAGGGTGACCGTGCGGGTCTCGTTACTGGACAGGGTGAACGGGTGGCGGAAACAGGCCACCGGCGTCCCGGTGTCAGGCGCTGTCACCACGCCCTCCAGGACTGCGCGCACCGGAACCGCAATGGCGTTCACCAGCTCGGCGGAGATCGTCAACCGGGCCGGATTCAGCTCGGGGAGGGGCAGATCGGCGCGGACAAAGGGGTGCCGCAGGTCGACCGGACCGGTGACCTGGAGGGCCACCTCCTGGAAGAGGCCGAGGTTGCGGTCGGGCACGGTGGGGAAGCAGTCGTACCCGATGGTCATCACCTCGGTGACGTCGTGGCAGATCTCCTGGTGAAAGTTGCGCACCGGGCCGAAGACCTCGAGCTGGGTGTCCGGCCTGCCCGGGTGATCGACGGGGAAGACCAGCACGGCTAGCCCGTTCCGACCCGCGATGACCTGTTCGGTGACGTCGAGACGGAAGCGCTGGAACATCCCGACCAGCGCGCCCTTGCCGGCGATGAATCGGCCGTTGACCCAGACCTCGGCCCGGTAGTTGACCCCGTGGAGGATCAGCCAGACCCGCTGCCCGGAGGCCAGGGGCTCCAGCTCGAACTCGGTGCGGTACCACCAGGGATCGTGCCAGGGATTGCGGCCGTCCGGCAGGTGACTGAACCGGGCCAGGTCGTGTTGCTCGTTGAAGGCGTCGCACGAGTCGGGGATACGCAAGGCGTTCAGGCCGAACCGTGGATCTGGGTACACCCCGTGGCGGACAAGGGCGCTGAGCACGGTCACCGGAACCTCGACCGGGTGCCAGCCCGTCACTACAAAGGGGACCGTGGAGACGGTCTCTCCGCCTTCGGGAACCAGCACCGAGGACTGCAGGTGCCATCCGGAGCGAAGAGGGCGGGGGATGAGAGCAGGCGCGGGGTCTGGTCGGTCGTTCATCAAGCACCGGTTCGGCGAAGGCGGTGGGTCGGGCTCTTCACTGGATACGCGGCTCAGAACCTCGCCAATCCGCGGCCGTCGGGCCAGGATGTCCCCTGCTCATCCTAGCAGCCCGCTGAAAAAGCCCATTCGGTCTGCGGCCGGTGCTGACGGGCCCTGGCGTCGTGTGCCGGATCGCTCTTGATCCGGCCACGTCCCTGTGCTCGCTCGCTTGCCGCATCTCCCCTCGATGCGGCGTCGCTCGCGCGCCTAGCCAGACCCCGTCATCCCTCGGCCTCGCCAGGCAAAGCGGCTTTTTCAACGGGCTGCTCAAGCCTCTGGACAGCGCGCCTTGGGGCGACCAGATTTCGGCGAGTATCGAGGGAACATACGGGAGATGGGTTCTGGCCGAGGAGGAAGCGATGGCCGCCGAGAAGCCAAGCTGGCTGCAGCAGCCGCTCCGGGTGCTCGACCTGGTCTACAACGCCCGGATGAACGAGATGCCGATGACCGAGGTGGTCCGCATCTGCCGCCGGATGCACGCCAACGTGATCCACTTCCACTGCCAGTACAACATGGGGGGCGGGTTCGACGAGGAGGGGATGTACTTCCGCAGCCGGCTGGCCAAGCGCCAGAACCGCGACGTGCTGGCCGAGTTCCTGCCCCTGGCGAAGAAGGCCGGCATCCGGACCGTGGTCTACGCCAACCTGCACTGGTTCACCAAGCCGTTCGCCGATCAGCACCCGGACTGGTGGGTCATCAAGCACGACGGCTCGAGGCTGGAGAACCTGTACGGCGGCGACGACTCCAGCTTCTGCATCAACACCCCCTGGCGGGACTGGAGCTTCGTCCTGCTCGAGGACCTGTGCCGGTACCCGATCGACGGGGTCTTCTTCGACGGGCCGATCTCCTTCCTGTCGCGGGGCTGCTGCTACTGCCCGCACTGCCGGCGCCTGTTCAACGAGCGCCACGGCCGGGATATGCCGCCGCCGGAGCGGAGCGACCGCGAGGAGTACAGCCTGCTGCGCCGGTCCGCCGTCGACTCGATGGACCGCTACTACCGCGACGCCATGGAGGTGCTCCACCGAACCCGCCCCGGGGTGGTGGGGTACGGGAACTGCGCCAACGCGGCCGAGCCGGACTGGGCCGCGGGCCGGGTGAACCGGCGGATGGTCCCCCTGACCGACGTGCTGGCCGCCGAGGGGGGATTCATGTACGGCCGGGCCGCCAAAGCGATCCTCAAGACCGGGGCCTCGTCCCGGGTGTACGAGACGCAGGCCGCCGGGAAACCCTCGATCAACGCGGTCTCTATGGCCTTCAGTCCCTGGCGCTGGGTCAGTCTGTCGGCCGCCGAGACCAGCGTGCTGCTCAGCGAGGCCTCGGTCGGGGTCAACCCGTACTACGCGATCTTCCTCCAGGGGATCGAGATGCCGGGGATCGCCGCCGCTGCCGAGGTCTACGGCTTCCTGTCCCGACAGGCCAAGTACTACCGCGGCTCGGTGTCCGCGGCCGCGGTAGGCCTGGTCCAGTCCGGCCAGACCCTGAGCGGGTACTCCGGGGTGGACATCCCCTGGGCCGACATCGGCTCGCAGCATGCCCGCCGGGCCGAGGCCGTGGGGAACCACAGCCGCGCCTTGTACGGCTTCCACGAGATGCTGCTCCGGGCGCGGATCCCCTTCGACATCCTCGACGAGGTGCGGCTGGAGGAGGCCGGCCTGGACCGGTACGCGGGGATCGTGCTGCCCAACGCGGCCTGTCTGAGCGACGGTCAGTGCCGGGCCTTGACCGAGTACGTCCGCCAGGGCGGGACCGTGGTGGCCGACTTCGAGACCTCGCACTACGACGAGCTGGGCCGGCGGCGCCGGGAGTTCGGCCTGACCGAGCTGTTCGGCGTCTGCTCGGAGAACGAGGTCTCGCCCCTCCGGCGCTGGGACTACGTCCTGACCCCTGAGCGCCGACCCGGGCCGCTGTCGGAGCTGCCGGTCGATTTCCTGCCCGCGCCGCGGCACAGCCTGCGGGTGACGCCGACCGCCGGCCAGGTGCACGCGGTCTTCTCCGAGCCCCTGGCCAGCAACATCGTGGCCTCGGCCACCCCCTCGGACCAGCCGTTCCTGGTCGAAAACCGGGTCGGTCGCGGGGTCTGCTGGTACCTGCCGGCCACCTTCGGCGAGTTCTTCGAGGAGGCCCGACCCGAGGCGTACCCGGCTATCCTGGGGGCCATGCTCGGGTCGGCGGCCAAGCCCCTCCGGGTTTCCGGGCCGCCCCACCTGCTGGACCTGCACCTCCGGCAGCAGCCCTCGCGGCGGCGGGTGCTGGTGCACCTGGTCAACCTCGAGCTGGGGCCGATCAGCGAGGTCGTGCCGGCGTACAAGGTGGGGATCGAGGTGCGGGTGCCCTTCCCGGTGCGGTCGGTCATTGCCCTGCGGGCCGACCGGTCCCTGAGGTTCCGGCAGCGAGCCGGGAAGGTCAGCCTGGTACTGCCCGAGCTGCGCGAGTACGAGGTGGTGGCCCTGGAAGGGCTGTCCTGACCCCCCCCTTGCGTTTCGCTGATTATGCCTTATCTTACACGCATCCCGTTCCCTGCATTCCGTGCATGGGGACATTACCACGTTGGCAGTCGTACGAATACGCGCAGTAGAGTCCTGCCTGGGCACGATGTAGTATCCTACCTTCGAAGTAGAATCCTACCAGCAAGCCTCAGCAGTTGATCCCTACCCAAGATATTCGCACGGTCTGTTACAACAACCTATAGCAAAGGATCAGGAGTATCATGGCAGAGCGCGAGATTGGCACCGTGAAGTGGTTCAACGACGCCAAGGGGTACGGCTTCATCCAGCGCGAGAACGGCTCGGACGTCTTCGTCCACCACAGCGCCATCCGGGCTGAGGGCTTCCGCTCGCTGTCCGAGGGGCAGCGGGTGGAGTTCGAGGTGGTCCAGGGCGCCAAGGGGCCGGCGGCCGAGGCCGTCACCCCGGTCTAATCACCACCGGCGACGGACAGTCTTCGGGGCGGCGCATTCCGGTGCGCCGCCCCTTTCCTGTGTACCCTGCCGCGGACCACGCGCCGGCCGGGCGGTTCCTGGCCCGGACCCCGGGCAATCCATAGTATTGATCCAGCACTGATCCGCGACTGACTAGTGCCTACTTGCAGAAGTCCGCGTCAGCACCGAGGGCGTCGAGGCGCCCGGGCCGCCAGGCGGCCGACCGAGGGCGGATCGAGGGGAGATCCGCAGAGGAAGGCCAACGCCGCGGCCCGGGATGAATCGGCGCCCGAATGCAGCCGATTTCTGCAAGTAGGCACTAAGGCCGTTGCGCCAGGGCGTCGGCGCGGGCGGAGAACCCCATGCAGGGCCGGGCCGTTCCCGGCCGCCAGGAGGATACGGGCATGAGCCAGGCGATGAACTGGGTGCTGACCGATGCCGGCGCGCGGGTGTGGGTGGACAGCTTCTCGCTGCAGGCCGGCGACCTTGGCCTGGGCCAGGGCTGGTCGATCCGCAAGCAGACCCTGCGCGGGGGGCTCAGCGACGGCGTTGACCTGATCGAGGTGGACAACGGGGCCTTCTCCTTCTCCCTGCTGCCGACCCGGGGGATGGGCCTCTGGCGCGGCGCGTACCACGGTCTACCGATCGGCTGGACCTCGCCGGCCCGCGGCCCGGTTCACCCCAAGTTCGTCGATCTGCAGGACCGGGGCGGCCTGGGCTGGCTGACCGGGTTCGACGAGGCGATCGTCCGGTGCGGCCTCGACTCGACCGGGGCGCCGGGGAAGGACGTGGTGCCGAACAACATGGGGATCCCCACCGAGGTCGACCTGACCCTGCACGGCCGGATCGCCAACCTTCCGGCCACCCGGGTCGAGGTGCGGGTGGTCCCCGGTGACCCGCCCGAGCTGGTGGTCAAGGGCGAGGTCTACGAGAGCGCCCTGTTCTACCCCGGGTACCGGCTGACCTCGACCGTCTCGACCCGTTGCGGCAGCAACCGGCTCACCCTCGTCGACGAGGTAACCAATCTGCGGGCCGTGCCGGCCGAGATGGAGCTGCTCTACCACTGCAACTTCGGGCCGCCCTTCCTGGGACCCGGGGCGCGGCTGGTGACCGCGGCCCGGACCGTGGCCCCGCGCGACCCGCGGGCCGTGGAGGGGATCGGCGAATACGATACCTACCTCGGCCCGACCGCCGGGTACGTGGAGCAGGCGTACTGGTACGACCTGTTGGCCCAGCCGGACGGCGCGACCCTGGCCATGCTGCGCAACGCTGCCGGCGACCGCGGCCTGGTCCTGCGCTGGAACCGGAACGAGCTGCCGGCCTTTGCCCAGTGGAAAAACACCGCTGCCGAGGTCGACGGGTACGTGACCGGGCTGGAGCCGGCCACTGACTTCCCGAACGCCAAGGCCTTCGAGCGCCAACGGGGCCGGGTGGTGAGGATGGCGCCGGGGGCGACCTACAGGGCCGCGCTGACCTTGGAGGCGCACGATACCGCCGCGGGCGTGGCCAAGGTCGAGGCCGAGGCCGAAGCCCTGCAGCGCCCCACGTCCCGCACCGTGCATTGCCAGCCGATCCCGGAGTATTCGGACCTGGGATGATCCTTCCCGGAGGCGACCGATCATGGAGGAGTTTGTCAACATCACCACGATCCGCGACGAGCTGCAGGCCCGGCTGGTGGCCGCGGTGCTGGAAGAGCGCGAGATCCCGCACGTCCTGCGGAGCTACCGCGACCTGGCCTTCAACGGGGTTTTCCAGGGTCCGTCGATATGGGGCCGGATCGAGGCCCCGGCCTCGCGGCGCGAGGAGATCCTGACCGTCATCGCCGACCTCGACGAGGCCGTGCCGCCCCCGGCCGACGAAGGGTGAGTTCGCCTTCGACCGTGACCATCGCCTCATCGGCGGACCAGGAGCTGGGTCCCCGCCGCGCGGCCCTGGACGCCACCCTCACCGGGGACCAGGTCGACGCCGTGGTCCGTCGCGCCCTGGACCTGGACGACACACCCGGCAGCCTCTGCCGCCTCGTGCGGCCCGACGACTGGGTGGTGGTCAAGCCGAACATCGTCACCTCGCCGACGCACCAGTGCTCGTACTGGCACGAGGGGGTGGCCCACCCGGGGCAGGTCACCGACCTGCGGGTGATCCGGTCGATCGTCGGGTATCTGGCCGAGCGCTGCCGGCCGCGGCGGATCTCCATCGCCGAGGGGGGCGCCGAGTGGCGGCGGAGCGCTGACCCGGACAAGGAGGACGGCTGGACCGTCCACTGGCCCGAGTTCGACGGCCTGTCCTACGCCGGGATCGTGGCCGAGTTCGCCGCGTCGCATCCGGGCCTCGTTGACATCGTCGACCTCAACGAGGACGAGATCCGCTTCCTCCCGGTGCCCGATCCCCACGGCAGCGGCATCGGCGCGTACCAACGGGTCAACGAGCAGGGCCGGCCGGCCGAGCGGTACGGTCGAGGCGCGTACGTGCCCGGCACCGGCACCCTCCGCGAGGGGTATTACATCCCCAGAACGGTCCTGGACTGCGACCGGCTGATCTCGGTGCCGGCGATGAAGACCCACGCCTGCGGCACCACCTTGGCGATCAAGAACTACGTGGGGATCCTGCCGTCCCACCCCTCCGGAAAGGTCAACAAGAGCGAGATCCACCAGGGGGATTTCCAGAAGGGGTTCGTCGATCTGTTCTCCTACCATCCAGCCGACTACAGCGTCATCGAGGGGTTCTGGGGGACCGAGGGGAACGGACCGCAGTGGGGCGAGAACCTGCAGCACAACGTGGTGGTGGCCGGGGCCGACCCGGTGGCCGTAGACGCGGTGGCCTCGGCGGTGATGGGGTTCAACCCGGACGACCTGGAGTACCTGCACTACGCGGCCCGCAAGGGGTTCGGGGTGCTCGATCTGAACCGGATCACCGTGGTCGGACAACCGATCGTCGCGGTGCGCCGGCGCTTCGCCACGGCAGCGGGACGTAAGGGAGTGCCCTTCACCGCCCGCGGCAACCGCCGCTGGCGGGTGGCCGTCGAGGGGGACGGCCAGGCCGTGATCTACGAGAGCGGCGAGCGGTACATCGACCTGGCGGCCATGGTCGACGGTCGGCCATCCGGCGCGGCCGTCGCCGAGGTCGAGGTGATTTCCCGGTATCGGCAGCGGGCTTGGCTGTGGGCCTCGGCCGACGGTCCACTGCGGATCGAGCTGAACGGTAGGACGTTGGTCGACGCGGCGGCAGGCGCGGGCCACCGCCTGGGCGAGCACCGCGTCGAGGTCGAGCTGCGGCAGAGCGTCAATCGTCTGCGGGTCAGGGTCACGCGGGGCGAGGCTGGTCTGGGATTCACCGCCCTGCTGTGCGACGAAGAGGGGTACGGACTGACGGACGTCGAATACCGCGCCGAGGGCGCGGAGGGGAGCCGGTGATGACACCGAGGCAGGTGATCAAGGGGAACATCGAGTGGGCCGACCCCGGGCGGATCGGCTTTGCCTTCGGCGGGAATCCGGAACGGCGGAACGACTTCACCGGCGCCGGCTGCGACCATGGGATCGAGGTGCGGCGGTGGGAGGAGGGCGGCTTCGAGTACTACACCGACATCTGGGGGAACGTCTGGTACCGGGTCAAGGGCCTGTCCCAGGGTGGTGAAGTCTACAAGCCGGTCATCGAGGATTGGGCCGACCTGGACCGGCTGGAACTGCCCGACTTGGCGAATCCGGCGCACTTCGAGGGCGCGCGTCGCCTGGGCGCCGCGGACACCGATCTCTTCCGCGTCGGCGGTCTTCCCGGGTGGCCTTTCGCCATCTGCCGGTACATGCGCAAGATGGAGGTCTACTTCGTCGACCTGCTGGCCGAGCCCGAGCGCATCGCGGTGCTGCATGACCGGGTGACCACCCTCCTCGAAGGGGTGATCGACCGGTTCGGCGAGGCCGGGATGGACGGGCTCTTCTTCTGCGAGGACCTGGGGACTCAGGACCGGCTGTTGATGAGCCCGGCCCTCTGGCGTCGGGTCTTCCGGCCTTTGTACGAACGCCTGACCGCGCGGGCCCACGGCCACGGGATGAAGGTGATCCAGCATTCCTGCGGCTTCAACTGGGAGCTGATCGACGACCTGTGCGAGGCCGGGATCGACTGCCTGCAGTTCGACCAGCCCGCGGTCTACGACATGCCGGCCCTGGCCGCCAAGCTCCGCCGCCATCGGGTGGGCCTGTATTCGCCCTGCGACATCCAGCAGGTCCTGCCCACCGGCGATCGGCGGGTGATCGAGCGAGAGACCGAGCGCCTGGTGGAGACCTTCCGCGGCGGGTTCATCGCCACCCGGTACGGCGACCTGCACGGGATCGGGGTGGAGCCGGAGTGGGACCAGTGGGCCTACGACACCTTCGTGCGCGTGGGGGGAACGGTGCCGGTCTGAATCGCCGGCCTGGCGGCGACACGGCAGCGATCCGATAAGCGACCCGATAGACGCAATCAGTTGGAGCCCGCGGTACCGGCGTGCTCCGGAGTGGACCGATGAGCCACGAGATCCGTCCCCCGGTCGAGGAGATCGTCTCCGAGCGGGAGGACTTCCCCCCGCTCGGGGCTGAGGTGGGTCCGGCTGATCTGTCCCGGCTGACCCTGGTGATGGCCGGTCACGCCCACATCGACCTGGGGTACCGCTGGGACCTGAAGGAGACGATCCACCGGATCGCGCCGGCCACCTTTCGCGGCGTGCTGGCGGTGATGGAGCAGACCCCGGGATTCACCTTCTGCCAGAGCCAGATGTTCCTGTACCAGGCCATGGAGGAGGAGTACCCCGAGCTGTTCGCCCGCATCCGGCGTCAGGTGGAGACCGGGGCTTGGGAGGTCATCGGCGGGGCCTGGTGCGAGTACGACGCCCTGCTGCCCTCGGGCGAGGCCGTGATCCGGCAGCACCTGCAGGGGGCGCGGTACGCCCTGGACCACCTCGGGGTCGAGGACCAGACCGTGGCCTTCTTCCCCGACTCCTTCATCGGCCACGCGGCCACCCTCCCCCAGATCCTCTCTGGCTGCGGCTGCCGCTATTACCTCTTCACCCGCGGCCTGCCCCGCTGGCCCGGCCGGATCTGGCGGGCCTTCCGTTGGGTCGGGCCCGACGACAGCGAAGTGATCGCGTACCGGCCGTTCGGCAGCTACGGGAATCCGCCGCTGACCCCGCGGTACCTGGAAAGCCTGAAGCCGTTCGCCGACACGGCCGACACCCCGGAGGAGCTGGCCCTGTACGGAGCCGGCGACCACGGCGGTGGTCCGCGTGAGGACGACCTGGCCGCGCTGAGGGCGTTGTCCAAGGTCCCCACGGCGCCAGCCTGGCGATTCGGCGCGGTGCAGGGGTTCTTCGACCAGACCTTCCCCTGGGACCGGCGCGGGTCCCTTCCCGAATACCGCGGCACGCGGGACTGCTTTGCCACCGGGGCCCTGACCTCGCAGGCCCAGATCAAGCGCCGCAACCGGCTGCTGGAGCACCGGCTCGTCAGCGCCGAGGCCCTGGCCGCGATCGGCGCGGTGCTGCAGCGCAAGCCGGCCTATCCCCGGCTCGACTTCATCGAGCTGTGGCAGCGGTTCCTGACCCTGCAGTTCCACGACATCCTGCCCGGCACCTCGGTGGCCGCGGTCTACAGCCAGGCTCACGCCTGGTACGACCAGATCGAAGCGGATCTAGCCGCGTTGACGCGGACCGGCCTAGGCCAGCTTCAGGTCCGGCTGGACACCCGGGGCGAAGGGTATCCTCTGCTGGTCTACAATCCCACGGCCTATCTTGTCGAGGGGCTGGTGGAGGCTTTATATCCTGCCTGGGTGCATGGGATTCCGATCGACCAACCGCTCGTTCTCCTTGGTCCGGACGGGACCCCGGTACCGGCCTGCTTCGATCCGAAGGGCGTGACCTTCCGGGCCCGGGTGCCCTCCTTCGGATACGGGCTCTTTCGCGTGACGACCGCGACCGAGGACCGCTCATCGGCCGCGGCCGGGCCACGGGCGACCTTCGACGGCCGGCAGTTCGCGGACCGGCGGTACCGCCTGACCTTCGATCCGGCCAGCGGCGACCTGCTCGGTCTGGAGGACCGCGTCACCGGCCTTCAGCTCCTGGCCGGCCCGAGCAATCGGCTGGTGCTCCACGAGGAAGAGGAACAGGCCACCTCGTGGGTGCAGGCCTTCACCGGCCAGGTCCTGCCGCTCACCCTGGTCGAGTTCCCCCACCTGACCGAGAGCGGACCGTTCCGCGCCGTAGTCACCTCCACCTCGCGCACCCGGTGGTCGACCTTCACCCGCGAGGTGATCCTGACCGAGGACGGGCTCGATTTCCGCCTGTTCATCGACTGGCACGAGACCGACGCCTTCCTCAAGCTGACCTTTACGCCGCGGCTCGATGCGCCGCGGGTCACGGCGGCGATCGGCCACGGCAGCGTGGAGGTGGCGCGGCCGGAGCGCGAGTTCTGTATCCACGAATGGGTAGACCTCAGCGATGAGGCCGGCGGCCAGAGCTTCCTCACCGACGCGGTCTACGGCGCGGACCTGATCCATGGGACGCTCGGGCTGTCGGTGATCCGCACCGTGCGGGACATGGACCCAGAGATGGCCCACGGTCCCCACGAGGTCCGGTACGCCCTCCGGTCGCACGAGGGGCCGCTGGTCCGATCTTCGGTCTCGGCCGAAGCCCATCGCCTGCTCGAGCCTCTGCAGTGGATCTGGGCCTCGACCCACCACGGCGGGCTGATGCGATGGGGCGGGATCGACACCTCGCGTCCCTTGGCGCCGGCCGGCTCCTTCCTCTCGATCGGTGTTCCCAACGTCGAGGTCTGCGCCCTGAAGATGCTGGAGGATCACTTCACCCCCGAGGCCTTCGTGGTGCGGTTGCGCGAGCTGGACGGCCGTTCGGTCCGCTGTCCGTTGGAGCTCCCCCTGCCCTGCACCGCGCTCCACCGGGCCGACCACCTCGAACGGTGCCAGGAGCCGGTGCCCGGCGAGCGCGGCTGCCGCGTGACCGTCTCCCTGCGTCCCTACGAGCTGGCCACCTTCATCGCGAGCCTTTGAGGCTCCCGGTCATGCCAGGGCAGCGGCGGCGCAGCGTGCATCGACCCTCGGTAGATCGTCCCCCCCTCGGGCAGCACTTCCTGCGCGACCGGTCGGTGCTGGCCCGCGAGATCGCCTATGCCGAGCTGCAGGGGCACGAGACCGTGCTGGAGATCGGTCCCGGTCCCGGGACCCTGACCGAACCCCTGCTCGGTGCTGCCGGCCGCGTGATCGCCATCGAGAAGGACCCGCGTTTCCGCCCGACCCTCGAGGGGCTGGGGCGGCGCTTCCCTCACCTGGAGCTGATCTGGGGCGACGCCCTGGAGGTAGAGCTCCCCCGCTTCGACAAGGTGGTCGCCAACCTGCCGTTCGGCGCGGCCCTGCCCCTGACCTTTCGCCTCCTAGAACAGCGCTTCGACCGGGCCGTGCTGATCTACCAGCACCGGCTGGCCGAGCGGATCTGCGCCGGACCGGGCGAGCCGGGGTACTGCCGCCTGGGGATCGCCATCGGTCGACGCGCCGAGGCCGAGCTGCTCGAGGTGGTCCGTCCCGAGGCCTTTGCCCCGCCGCCGGCCGTGGACTCCGCAATAGTACTGTTGCGGCGGACTCGGCCCCGGTTCAGCGTGCCCGACGAGGAACTCTTCCGCCTTGTCCTGGAAGGGCTCTTCGCGCACCGGGACGAGCCGCTCGGTCGAGCCATGGCCGAGCTGGCCGCTGTTGGTCTGTCCCGCGCAATGCTGGACCAGACCGTGACCCGGTTACCCCGACGACAACTGGAAACGCCGGTATTCCGGATCGGACCGCGCGACTTCGGGGCGATCTGTCGCTTGCTCTGGGAGTTGGGCGCCCGGGCGGACCGCGGTGCGTTGACGCTGTCTCGGCATCGGCGCGGACCAGCCGCCTGAGGCGAGGCGACGCTGCCGGCGCCCTGCCGGTTCGTCCTCGCGCTCGACCGGACCCATGCAAGGGGTGTGCCACTGGGCCGCGCAGGATCCGCGGTAGATCGGCAAGCCCCTGGCCTGCAGCAGGATCGGTTATTCCGAGGGCAAGGCCGGGCAGCGACTCTCCCCGCGGCCTTGCAGGGCTGGATCAGGCGTCGGTCCGACGACCTGGTCGAGCGGTTCGACCATTCGGTCGAAGCGGACGCCGGCCGGTCTTCCTATCTTACCCGCCTCGCCGAGGGCACGCACGCCATTGGCATGGGATGCAGCCTCGGTATCGTGCCCCTTCTCATCTCCACGACGTCCCCCGCGGCCGGTCGCGACCGCGAATCTCAGAGGGAGTTCCCCGATGTCCCTAGCCACCAATGCAGACGGCGCAGATCCGGAAGTCGCGCTCAACAGCCGCTGGGCCGAGGAGGTGTTCTCGGGCAGACCAGGCGGCCGCCTCCCCTTCTCCTTCGTCTATGGCGGGAAGCCCTCAGCGGGGTTCATCGACGGTTGGGATCGCGAGGTTCAAGACCGGAAGATCGACGATACCACGAGCTGCCGGACCCTGACCCTGACCGACCCGGCCACGGGGCTGGAGGTCAAGGTCGTCTGCCTGGTGTATCAGGACGCGGTCGGCGTCGACTGGACCATCCACTTCACCAACCGAGGCGGCAAGGACAGTCCCGTCATCGAGCAGGTGAAGGCGGTGGACACCGGTATCGCGATCGGTGCGGCGGATCGCGTCGTGCTCCATCGGTTGAACGGCTCGCTCTGCGCGCCGGACGACTGGCTGCCCTTTGACCAGCCGGTACCTCCGGGCCAGCGGCTCGAGTTCGCGGCCACCAACGGCCGATCTTCCAACGTCTCCCCCTGGTTTGCCGTCGACTGGGGCAGCGGCGGGATCATCACGGCCATCGGCTGGTCCGGACAGTGGTGTGCCGCCGTGGAGTCCGGCGATGGCCAGGTCCGCATTCAGGCCGGGATGCAGAACCTGCACACGGGTCTATACCCGGGTGAGAGCCTGCGTACGCCGCGTATCCTGCAGCTTCGCTGGGAGGGGGGCGATCCCTTCCGAGCCTACAATCTGTTCCGCCGTACCATGCTGGCCAAGGTCATGCCCCGCATCGACGGCCAGCTCGTTCTGCCGCCGATCGTCCACCTCAGCACCTCCTTCTACGAGCTGAACGACTCGAACGAGCGGAACGTGCTCTCCCACCTGGAGTCGATCCGCGATCTGGGGTTCGAGATGTTCTGGCTCGACGCGTACTGGACCGGGCCGAGCGGGTTTCCGAACAGCATGGGCAACTACGGCTTCCCGATCGAGCGGGTCGAGCCGAGGGATCGCTTCCCCCACGGGCTGAGGGCGATCGGCGAGGCGGTGGAGCAAGAAGGTCTGGGATTTCTGATGTGGTTCGAGCCGGAGCGCGTCGTGGCGGGAACCTTCATCGCCAAGGAGCACCCCGAGTGGGTCATCTCGCCGGCCGGCGACGGCGGCGGACTCTACAACCTGGGGATCCCCGCCGCGCGCCAGTACATGACCGACTACCTCAACGCGGCGATCAGGGCCTACCGGCTTTCGTGCCTGCGCATCGACTTCAACATCGACCCGCTCGGGTTCTGGCAGTCCCTCGACGCCGGGGAGCCGAACCGGACCGGCATGGCCGAGATACGCTACGTCGAGGGGTTATACCGGATGTGGGACGAGATCCGCGCGGCCAATCCGCACTTGTTCATCGACAACTGCGCGAGCGGCGGCCGGCGGATCGACCTCGAGACCATGTCCCGATCCTTGCCGCTCTGGCGGAGCGACAACACCTGCGACATGGTGGACCTGAACCCGGCTACCGTCCTGCGGGCCGCGATCAAGAACCAGGTGATGAGCGCCGGGCTGAACCGCTACGTGCCGTTCAGCATCGTCGGCCAGATGGGCGCCACGCCGTACCTCTTCCGGAGTGGGTTCAACGCCGGGATCGCCTTTGTGGAGGACGTGCGGCCCCAGGACTACCCGCGCGAGCTGCTGAAGCAGGGGATCGCCGAGGCGAAGCGGCTCAGGAAGTATTACTTCGGCAACTTCTACCCGCTGCTCGAGGTCAGCGTCGATCCGAGCGCCTGGTGCGTCCTCCAGCACCATCGCCCTGACGCGAACGACGGGATGGTCATGGCCTTCCGTCGCCACCAGTCCCCGTACAACACCTGCGAATGCTCGCTCCGGGAGATCGATCCCGGGGCGGAGTACGAGGTCAGCCTGTACCGCACCTACGAGCGCGAACAGGCACGGACGATGAAGGGCACCGAGCTGCAGCAGCTCGTACTCGCGATCGATGACAAGCCGGGATCGCTCCTCCTGGAGTACCGAAGGGTGTAACGGGTCCGCGCGAAGGGGTCGCGGCCGCGCTCATTCCCGATCAGGGTCGCTGGGCTGTACGACGAAGCGGTTGTTCACCCGGGCACCATAGGGCGGTGGCACCGGTCCCGCCAGCAGGGGATCGTCGGTCCGGCGCATCCAAGGATTACCGGGCAGGAACGCGAAGGTCCGTCCGTGGTCCGAGCTCGCCGACGAGCTGGCGCAGCCGCAGCTCCACCAGGACCAGGTCGTAGCGGAGGTTGATCCGGCGGGTCGCGGCGGCGACCCAGGTCTCCTGGGCCTCGCGGAACTCCAGCGAGGTGCCCTGGCCGGAGCGCAGCCGCTGCCGGGCGATCTCCAGGTTCTCGCGAGCCAGGCCCGCACTGGCCTCCTCCAGCTCCAGCATCCGCCGCCGGGCCTCGAACTGCGCTATCGCCTCGGTCGCCTGGAGCCGGGCCAGTCGCTCCGCAGCCTCCAGGGCCAACTGGACCGACTCCACCTGAAGCCCGGCCACGCGGTCCTGACGCGTCAGGTTGCCGCCCGCGTACAGGGGTACGGCCAGCGACAGGCCGGCTTGGACGTCGGAGGAGGTACTCCGGCGCACCTGGCCGGCCGTGCTGCCGCTGTGCTGCCAGGTGTAGTCCGCGCCGAACGAGAGCCTCGGCAGGCGCAGGGCCCGGGCCTCCCGCCAGGCGGCCTGGGTCGCCGCCAGTTGCCGCCGCCACGACTCCAGGGCCGGGTCTCGCTCGTAGAGGCGTGTCGTGTCCGGCAGGGCCGCCGGAAGCGGGATGGAATCGGCCACGGCGAAGGGGAGATCGGGATCACGGCCGAGGAGGAGGTTGAGCGACCGGTGGCGCGAGGCGACGGCCGCTTCCTGGGAGACGAGCTCGCCCTCGTAGACGTTCAGGTCGATCCTGGCCTGGAGCAGATTGGCCCGTTGAGTCTGACCGGCGGTGACACCAGTGGCCAGGATCCGGACCCGCTCACGGTTGAGGGCGACCACCTCCTCTACCGAGGCGAGCTGTTGTCGGGCGCGGACGACGTCGTAGTAGGCCGCGACCACGGCGTAGACCGTCTGCAGCGCCTGGTCGCGCAGGCGCGCGCCGCCCTGGGCCTCGAGCTGCGCCAGCCGGCGACGGGCGGCGGACATCCCGCCGCCGTCGTACAGGGTCCAGTCCAGCGCCACCCCGCCAGTCAGGCTGCTCTCCCGGCCGTTGTCGGGGTGCCGCTCCTCGCCCGAGGCCAGCTCCTGCCCGGTCCAGGTGCGGCCCTGCTCGGCCGACCCGGTCAGCGACAGGGCCGGCAGCCGGCCGGCATTACCGGCGGTGTTATTGGCCCGGGCGATGGCCACCTCAGTACGAACGGCGCGGACCTCGGGGTTCCCGACCAGCGCCACCTCAACCGCCTCGTCCACGGTCAACAGGGGCTGGCCTTCGCTCCGACTGGCTGGCAGGGCCAGAAGGATCCCGAAGGTCACCGAGGTGAGAACGGCCCTCACAAGGCACCCTCCGGGACGGGGACAGGCTCGGCCCGCAGTCTGGGGTTGGCCAGCACGGTGTAGACGGCCGGGATGACGAACAGGGTGAGCACCAGGGCGAAGAGCAACCCGCCGACCACGACCACGCCAAGGGGCACGCGACTCTGGGCGCCGGTGCCCAGGGCCAGGGCGATCGGCAGGGCGCCGAAAACCGTGGCCAGCGAGGTCATCAGGATCGGCCGCAAGCGGATCGCCGCGGCCTCGAAGGCGGCCTCGGCCTTGGACAGGCCGGCCCGTCGCTTCTGGTTGGCGAACTCGACGATCAGGATCCCGTTCTTGGTCACCAGCCCGATGAGCAGGATCATGCCGATCTCGGAGAAGACGTTCAGAGTCTGGCCCGTGACCCAGAGCGAGAGGAGCGCGCCGGTGATCGCCAGGGGCACGGTGAGCATGATGATGAGCGGGTCGCGGAAGCTCTCGAACTGCGCGGCCAGGATGAGGTAGATCAGCGCCAGGGCCAACAGCAGGGCGAAGGAGGTGTTCGAGGTGCTCTCGACGAAGTCGCGCGAGGGCCCCAGCAGAGCGGTCTGGAAGGAGTCGTCGAGGAGCTGGTCTCCCAACCGCCGCATGGCCTCGATCCCCTCGCCGAGGGTCCGGCCTGGCGCCAGTGAGGCCGAGACCGTGGTGGCCTTGAAGCGATTGTAGTGGTACAGGGTCGGGGGGCTGCTGCCCTCCTCGACACGAACCAGGTTGTCGAGCCGCACCAGGCTTCCGCGCGAGTTCCGCACGAAGAGCTGGCCGAGGTCGGCCGGCTCGTTGCGGTCGGGCCTGGCCACCTGGCCGATGACGCTGTACTGCTTGCCGTAGCGCAGGAAGTAGTCGTACCGCCGGCCGGCCAGTCCCAGTTGAAGAGCGCTGGAGACGTCGGCCACGGTGACGCCGAGATCAGCGGCCTTGAGGCGGTCGACGCTGACGTTCAGCTCGGGCTTGTTGAACCGGAGATTGGCGTCGACGCTGCCGAAGACCGGGTCGCGCCGGGCCTCGTCGAGGAAGCGGGGCAGGACGGCGCGGAGCTTGTCGAAGTCGAGGGTCTGGAGCACGAACTGTACCGGGAGCTGGGAGCCGGAGGACATCGAGGTCGAGATGGTCTGCTCCTGGTTGGCGACGATGCGCGCCTCGGAGAAGCCGCGGTATAGCCTGGACAGCCGTTCGTAGATCTGCTGCTGCGAGGCGGCGCGCTCGCCCGGCTCGACCAGGAAGATGTTCAGCCAGCCGGTGTTGCCCGAACCGCCGCCGCCCGGACAACGGGTGTAGATCAGCCGCGCCTCGGGAACACTCTGGCGCACGGCCTCGGCCACCCGGTCGACCAAGTCCCGCATGTAGTAGAAGCCGGTCCCCTCGGCGGCGATGATCGAGGTGCGCAAGACGCTGCGGTCCTCGAGCGGGGCCAGCTCGGACTTGATCAGGTTGTACCGCGAGGTGGTCAGGAGCCAGATCAGACCCAGGCAGCCCGCGAGGACGACGAAGGCGGCCCAGCGCCGTCGCATGAATCCCGACAGTCGCCGACGGTAGTTCCGGTCCAGGCCGGCGAAGAACGGCTCGCTCCAGCGGTAGAAGCGCGAGTGGTGGCCGAACCCGGCCAGCTTGACGTTGAGCACCGGGGTCAGGGTCAGGGAGACGAAGGCCGAGATGAGCACGGCGCCGGCGACGACGATGCCGAACTCCCGGAAGAGACGGCCGGTGAACCCCTTGAGGAGGACCACCGGGATGAAGACCACGGCCAGGGTGAGCGAGGTGGAGACCACGGCGAAGAAGATCTCGCGCGTGCCCCGGAAGGCGGCGGTCCACTTGTCCATGCCGCCTTCCATCTTGCGGTAGATGTTTTCGGTCACGACGATGCCGTCGTCGACCACCAACCCCGTGGCCAGCACGATCCCCAACAGGGTCAGCACGTTGATCGAGAAGCCGCAGACGGACATGAGGCAGAAGGTGCCGATCAACGACACCGGGATGTCGATCAGCGGTCGCAGGGCGATGACCCAGTCGCGGAAGAAGAGGAAGACGATGAGGATGACCAGGAGCACGGCGATCGCCAGGGTCTCGACCACGTCGTTGACCGACTGCCGCACGAACCTCGACTTGTCGTACCCGACGTCGACGTGGATCCCCTCGGGGAGGGAGCGCCGGACGTCGGCCAACCGGCGGTAGAACTCGTCGGCAATGGCGATGGCGTTACCGTCGGGGAGCGGCACCAGGGCCAGGGTGATCCCCTCGCCGCCGTTGAGGGTCGCCTTGGTCTCCTCGTTTTCGGGTCCTAGGACGGCCTCGCCCACGTCCCTCAAGCGGACCACCTCGCCGCCGGACTGGCGGAGGACGAGGTCGTTGAAGTCGTCCTCGGTCTCGAGCAGTCCCCGGGTCTTGATCACCAGCTCGGTGGCCGCGCCGCTGAGCTTGCCGCCCGGCAGGTCGACGTTCTCGCGGGCCAGGGCCGCGTTGATGTCCGACGCCGTGACCCCGTGCGCCGCCATCCGCAGGGGGTCGAGCCACAGGCGCATGGCGGGCCGGCGCTGGCCGAAGAGGAAGACCGAGCTCAGACCGGGGATGGTCTGGAACCGCTCCAGCAGGACGTTCTCGGCGTAGTCCGACAGGGCCAGCGCATCGAGCCGCGAACTCTGCACCGCCACGGTGATGATCGGGTCGCTGTCGGCGTCGGCCTTGGTGACCACGGGTGGCGCGTCGATGTCCTGGGGCAGGCCGCGCACCGATTGGGAGGTCTTGTCGCGCACGTCGTTGGCGGCGCGCTCGAGGTCGGCCCCGAGCTCGAACTCGACGGTGATGTTGCTGCTCCCCGTGGAGGAGGAGGAGGAGATCGACCTGACCCCCTCGATGCCGTTGAGCGCGCGCTCGAGGGGCTCGGTGATCTGGGACTCGATGACCTCAACGCTGGCGCCGGTATACCCGGTCCGCACCGAGATCACCGGCGGATCGATCGCCGGGTACAGACGCACCCCCAGGGAACCGAACCCCACGATCCCGAACAGGACGATACCCAGGCTGGCGACCACCGAGGCCACCGGCCGCTTGAGGGCGAGATCGGAAAGGGTCATGGGGCAGCGGCGCCGAGCTGCACGCGCGAGAAGCGCAGGTCAACGCCGGGCTTGAGCATCTGCAGGCCGGTGAGGACCACCGTGTCGCCGGCGGCCAGGCCCTCGGTGATCTCGACGTCGGCGGCGCGGCGGGCGCCGGTGCGCACCGGCACGAAGACGGCCTTCCCCTGGCGGGCCACGATGACCGTCTTGCCGCTCTCCTGGGGGATGATGGCCTGGGTCGGGAGAAGCAGCGCCTGGGGATTCCCTCCGAGGGTGAGGGTCACGCTGGCGTAGGTTCCCGGCAGCAGGCCGGTGACGGAACCGTCGACCAGGGCCCGGACGTTGAGGGTTCGCGTCGACAGGTCGACGGCGGTCTCGGTGGCGGTCACCGTGGCCGAGCGCGCCGGACCACCCTCCTGGGTGACGAAGGAAAGGCGGAGTCCCGGGCGCACCAGCGGGGCGTACCGCTCGGGCACGCTGAAGTCGAGCTTGAGGCGGTCGACGCTCCGGAGGGAGGCGATGACCGTGCCGGGCGACACCTCGGCGCCCAGGCTGACCTGACGCAGCCCGACCACCCCGTCGAACGGGGCGAGGATCTCGGTCTTGCGGATCTGCGCCTTGAGCACCTCGACCTCGGCCTGGGCCGCGTTGACCTGCAGGGCCGCGGCGTCGACCTCGGCCTGGCTGACGCCGTTGACCCCGAGCAGCTCGGACTGCCGGGCCAGGGACTGCCGGGCGAGGGCAAGCTGCGCCTGGGCCTTGGCGTATTGGGCCTGCAGGTCCCCGTCGAAGAGCTTGACCAGCAAAGCGCCTTGCCTGACCGGCTGACCTTCGGGCAGGTTGAGCGCGACCACCCGCCCCGCGGTCTCAGGCGCCAGCACGGTCTCCTCAAAGGGCTTGAGCGTGCCGCCGGTGACCAGGATATGCTCGAGCGGACCCGGAGTCACCAGGTAGCCTTCCACCTCGGGCACGACCGAAGCACCGCCACCTCGGCCGGACCGCTCGGGCGGGGTACCGCGGGTACCGCATGCGGCCAGGGACAGCAGAGCCAGGACGGTCAGGCCGTTCCGGGTATGTCGGCGAATCCCCATCGGGCTTGGCTTGGGTTTAGGGACCGCGGCGCCGTCTCCTGCCACCCCATCAGGCTGAGGAAGGAGTAGGTCTCCGCTGCTCGGTTACCGACTCAATCGTTCCAGAACCACGACTCGCCGGAGACCTGGTAGCTCACGGCCATCTCCGGCGTTTCGACCGGCGCCCCCCGGTAGAACGACTCCACCCCAGCCAGGGTCATGCCCGAGGTCAGCAGGGTCCGCTCTACCGGATAGGGCTGGCGGTTCTCGACGACCATCCGCTCGATGTGCCGGATCTGCGGGCTGAAGAAGTCGGCCGTGGTCGAGCCCCAGGTGGGCATCGGCAGGTACATCTGGCACGAGACGATCTCGCCGGAGCCGGTGAGGCCGGCGTAGTTGAAGTCCCGGATGTTGAGCATGAACAGGGTGGTGTGGAAGCCGTCCCGGTGCTCGATGAAGTAGGCCCAGCCGTCGGGGAAGACGGCGCGGGCCCAGTCAACGGTGACGGCGGCGGTCGGGTACCCGTTCTCCACCGGCAGGTTGTGGCTGCGGGTCAGGGCCGAGACGAGCAGGCGTTGGGTGGCGTCCCGACCGGCGAGGTACTCCCACATCTGCGGACCGCGGAGGGCCACCACGCGGCGGATGCCGACCTCGCCGCCTTGACGGCGTTCCGACATGCACTGCGCCGTTTCCAGTCCATGGATGTCGTAGCTGTCCATGCCGCCGTAGGCCGCGCAGACGCTCTCGACCAGCGGCGTGTTGTGCGGCAGGTCGATCGCCGGGAAGCGGCGGGTCACGGGGAGGGAGGAGCCGGCCTGGAACGGGAACCCCAGCCGGCGCGAGTCCTCGACCATCTCGACGCATTCCCGCCAGTCGGTGGACAGGTGCTTGTCGTTGAACACCGGCACGCTGCGACCGCTGTCCTCGAACACCTTCACCACTTCCTTGAAGAAGCGGTACCGGGGATACAGCGTCTGCTTCTTTTCGTTCCTGGGGTACTTGCCGTGCTCGCCGATGATGACCACCCCGTCGACCGCCAACTTCGAGGTGCCCAGGGTCAGGGCCTCGGGGATGCTCGCGTAGATCGGCACGCCGTGGCGCGCGGCCGTGGCGCGGGCCAGGTCCGCCTCCGGGAACTGGTCGATGTAGAGCGACACCAGATCGACGTCCGGCCGGCGCCATCCGCCCTGCCAGCCGTACCCGAGCAGGAAGCGGTCGATGAAGTGCTGCGCGTGCGAATGGGTGCGCACCTCGGTGCCGATGAGCGCGATCCGCTTGCGGGATCCGGTGGCCGCGTGCAGCGGGGTAAAGGCCAGGGCCAGGCCGGCCGCACCGGCGGTGGTCAGGAAGGAGCGGCGGGAGAGGACGGTCGATTTCATGGCGTGTCTCCAGCGCGAGTGGGTTCGGGAACGGGCTTCCACAACAGCCACAGCACGGCGAAAGCCAGGATCGGGAAGCAACCGGCCACGGCAAAGCCGAGGTCGAACGAACCGGTCTGGTCGACCAGCCGGCCGTAGTACTTCTGGGCGGGCGACAGGGCCCAGGCCGCGACCCCGCCGAGGCCGCTGATCGTGCCCTGGTGTCGCGAGGTGAACTCCTGGGTGAGGGCGTGGTAGATCGGGAAGACCCCCAGGGCGCCGGCACCCGCCAGCAGCAGCACCCCGAACAGCGCCGGGCCGCGCGGCAGCACGGCCGCCGCGACCGCAAAGGCGCTGAGGGCGGCACAGACGGCAAAGGCCGCCACCCGCGCCCCGTGAACGGACATGCCGCGGCGGTTCAGCCAGAGGGTCGCGGCCCCGGCGGCGAAGACCCCGAGATCGGTGGCGATGTAGAACACCGGCAGGAAGGCGAGCACGTCGGCTTCCGCGTACCCGCGTCCCTCCTGCAGCACCTTGGGCAGCCAGGCGCGCAGGAGCTGCCACCAGGTGTTGATCAGGGCGATGACGACCAGCACCACCAGCATGCGGCGGCTGAAGATCGCTTCCCAGAGCGATCCCGAGGCACCGGCCGTCACCGGAGAGCCCGGCTCGTCCGCCGGCGTCCGCAGGTCGCCGCTCCGGATCAGCGCGAACCACGCGACCATCCACAGCAGGCCGGCGGCGCCGATGATCTGGAAGGCGATGCGCCAACTGCCGGGATCAGGCGACAGCAGCAGGCGCATCACCAGCGGGGTGGCGATGGCCCCGATGCTGGTACCGCTCTGAAGCATGCTGTTGCCGAACGAGCGCCTGGCCGGGTCCAGCAGGGCGCGGGTCGTCTTGATGGCGCAGGGCCAGTGACCGCCCTCGAACAGGCCCAGCAGGATCCGGCAGAACAGCAGTTCGTGGTAGTTGCCGGCGTAGGCGGTCAGGAAGCCGACCGTTGACCACAACATCAGCACGGCCGGGTAGACCCAGCGCACCGGCAGCCGGTCCACCAGCAGCCCCCAGAAGAGCGAGCCCGCGGCAAAGGCCCAGCCAAAGCCGAACTCGAGGTTACCGTACTGCTCCTGGGTGAGCCCGAACTGCGCCGTGATCCGCGTGGCGATGGTCGAGAGGGTCACGCGGTCCATGTAGTTGATCGTCGAGGCGCAGAGGAGCAGTCCGCATACGATCCACTTCCACGAGGGGTTCCGGTCGGTCGGATTGGTCATGGGCGTCTTGGCTGTTGGTGGGAATCAGGCTGGAAGTAGAAACGCCCGGGAGGTGGGCGCTGTCAACAGGCTCGCGGCAGTCCAGTGCGCCGTTAAGGAGATGACCTGGTATTCGGCCCCCGATCCATCCCGGCCCACGTCGTTCCGCTCCCTCTGCGCATCTCCCCTCGATGCGCTGTCGGTCGCGCGCCTAGTGGGCCGGGCGACTCGGGGCCCTCGGTACTCAAGGCGATCTCCTTAACGGCGCACCCCTTTCCGGCCAGGGGCGGGTTGTTCCCTTTGAGCGTGGCGGCGGATAGGCCGCCGCGGCAGGCAAGAGCTTGTTTTTCAGAGGGGTTGTCTGCCTGCAGACGAAGGCACAGGTTTTGCACGGATCGGCGAGGGGGGAACAATAACGCTGCTCATGGACGATCCCGCTTCGGCCGATACACCGGACAGGATCAGGAGACCCGCAACCGATCCTTGAGTACGGCCTGCCGGTTCGGCTATCGCCCCTCTCTCCCCCCACGTACCCCGGGTGAACAGGTGTCCCTTGCGCCGAGGTAGGTTCCAGGTTCTGGCGGTGGTCGCGGCGGCGATGCTGGTCGTCGGGGCGGTCCCGGCCCGGCCCGAGCAGTGGACCGAGACCACCCCGGCCGCGGTCTCGCTGAACGCGGTGGCCTTCCTGTCGGCCACCCGGGTGGTGGCCGTGGGCAACAACTGCACCGTGCTCCTCAGCATTAACGGGGGAGCGTCGTGGAGCGACGTGTCACCGGTGGGGCCGGTGGACAACCTCAACGACGTGGCCTTCAGCGGGGCCAACGGCGTGGCCGTGGGCGACGGCGGCCTGATCCTGTACAGCGCCAACAGCGGGGATTCGTGGACCGAGGTCAGCGTCCCCACCCGCACCCTGCCCCTCTTCGCCGTTGCCTACAACGGGAACACGGTCGTGGCCGTGGGCCAGGCCCAGACCGTCGGGGCGCCGGCCACCCGGTACTTCACCGCGGTGCGCAGCGTCGACGGCGGGGCCAACTGGGTCGAGGTGCCCAAGGCGAGCTTCCTGACGGCGGCCGGCGAGAAGAACCTCAACGACGTGGCCTTTGTCGACGCCACGACCCTGGTGGCCGTCGGCGACCGGCAGGGACCCAATCCGACCGTGCTGCGCAGCACCGACGGCGGGGCGACCTGGAGCACGCCTACCTACAACAACCCGCCGAACCAGAACATGAACTCCGTGATCGTCAGCGGCGCCGTGGTGATGGCCGTGGGCGACAAGGACGGACCCACGGTGACCATGTTCCGCAGCACGGACGCCGGGGCCACCTGGGACCTGCCGAGCAGCTTCCCCTCCGGGGCGCCGAACAACGTGCCGCTCCTCGACGTCGTCGCGGTCTCCCCCACCCGGTTCGTGGCCGTGGGCGACGCCAAGGCGGGCGGCAGCGGGTACCGGATCCTGGTATCGGCGGACGCCGGTGATACCTGGAGCGACCCGACCACGGTGCCGGCGGGGAGCGCGAACCTGACCGCGGTGGCCTACGGCAACAGCCTGGTACTCGCCGTCGGGGATAACGGCACCATCCTCGCCAGCACCGATCTCGGCGATACCTGGTCGCTCGACGACACCCAGGGCAGCGTCGCCAACCTGCTCGACGTGGCCATCATCAATCCGTCGATCGCCGTGGGCACCGGCGGCCAGGCCCTGCTGCGGATCCCGGCCACCTCGGGCGGTGCCAGCCAGGCGGTATCGGTGGCCACCGTGGTCCAGGGGGCGGCCACGGTCACGGTGCCGGTCGGGT
>JBAZUN010000004.1:0-3880 GCA_041661365.1 Candidatus Latescibacterota bacterium | reverse complement strand
GTCGGGTACGTATGGCTGGCCGTGCTGCTGCTGCTGGCCGCTGCCTTCTGGAAACTCCGGTAGGAGATCGATCCCATGGCTCGTCAGGCGGATGCCCTTCCTTGTCTCGCGCGGATCGACGACCTCTGGCGGCGCTCGCCCCGGGCACGGTATTGCCTGCGGTTGGTGGCGTTCCTGGCCGGGTTTGCGGTGCTCTTCGAGTCCAGCCAGGAACTGTGGACGCGCCTCTATCTCCGGCCGGTTTGCCGGACGACCACCGCGGTGCTGGCAGCCGCGGGGTTCGCGGCCAGACTGGATGCCAGCACCCTCAGCCAGGGGTTCTGCACCATCGTCATGGAGCAGACCAGCCTCCGCGTCATCCCCGAGTGCACCGGGATCTTTACCCTTTTCATCTACCTGGCGGCCGTCCTGGCCTACCCGGCGACCCTGGGCGCCAGGGCCTGGGGGGTGACCCTGGGCGTGGGGGGGGTCTTCCTGTTCAGCACGGCGCGGCTGGTGGTCCTGGGCGTCGTCGGTCAGGCGATCCCGGCCTGGCTGACCCTGTTCCACATGGGACTGATGGTGGTGGCCAACCTGGGGTTCGCCCTCTTCCTCTGGCTGTGGTGGACCGGAAGGGTGGGACGCGATGGCTGACCGGATCGCGACCAGTCCCTGGCGGATGAGCGTCCGCTTTATCGGCGCTGCCGCCTTGCTCCTGCTGCTGTGGCTGCAGATCGAGAGCGGGTACGTGGCCTCGCTGGTCGAGCCGGTTCACCTGCTGCTCGGGAGCGCCCCGGTGGCTTTGACCCACGAAGGCCGGAGCGTGGTCGTGGGTCTGGAGACGGACACCGGCTGGCGAGCCTTCCGGCTTGCCGGGGACGAGGTGGCGTACCTCGGCCAGGTCGTGGCCCTGGCGGTGCTCCTCAGCATCCCGGGGCTCACCGTGCGGCGACGGCTGGCCTGGTGCCTGGCCGTGACCGGTCTGCTCTGGATCAGCCACGTGGGGGTTCTCTACGCAGGAACCTGTAGCGCGATCTACGAGTACCTGGCCGTGGCGCCGGTCGGCGCCGAGTGGACCCGGGCCGGGCGGCCGTGGTGGCTGGCCGCTGAGCGCGCCGGGGAATTGGCCATACTGGGCGGTCGATGGGCCACGTGGGGATGCCCGACCCTGATCCTGGTGGCCGCCGTCCTGTCCATGCCCCGTCACCTCTGGAGGGCCAGATGAGCACCCGGGGACGCCGAACTCGACTCGCAATAACCCTGTCCGAGGAACACCGCCTCGAACTCGAGGCCTGGCAGCGGTCGATGACCATTCCGGCCGGGCTGGCCCGGCGGGGGCGGGTGATCCTGCTCCTGGCCGAGGGCCTGCCGGTCTGCCACGTCTCGGAGCGGGTGGGGATGGAGCGGCGCCACGTGTACAAGTGGGCCACCCGGTTCCTGGCCCACCATCTGGAGGGGCTGCGGGAGGCCCCCAGGATGCCAGCGCGGGGCGCCCCGGTGCAGGCCGCCGACCGCTGATCGGACCGCGACCCCTTGCAGATCCTCCTCCGGCCGCTCGGCGGGTACCCGCCGCTCAGTGATCCAGCACCAACCCCTGGTCGGTCACCCGCAGCCGGGCGATGCGGCTGTCGGCCTGGCCAGGCTCCATGATGTGGCCCATGTAGGTCACCAGCACCACGTCGGGCTCGATCTCCACCGCTTGTTGATTGGCCCAGATGGCATAGTCGAGGATCACCGGCGGACTCCACGTCCGTCCGTGGTCGCGGCTGAGGTGGGCGGCGAAGTGCGGATACCGCGTCGTGGCCACCAGGGCCCCGCTGGCCGTGCGGGTCAGGGACGGGCAGAAACCGGGGAAGTGGCCGATGGCGCCCGGCGCCCAGGTGCGCCCGCCGTCCGGGCTGCGCAACTGCCACATGTACGGGTCCCGGTCGGGCCGGCCGATCCCCACCAGCGTCCCGGGCTCGGCCTCGTCCATGGCTACCTCGTAGTACCGGGCCGCGTACCGGAGCATGGCCGGGGGCGCGGGAGCCTCCCTGGCGTCGGCATCGCACAGGACCGGCGCTGACCAGGTCTGCCCGTCGTCCTCGCTGCGCAGGGCCAGGGCCGCCCAGTAGGGACACTGGGTCGGCGCCTTCGGCTCATCGGTCGGGGTCACCATGACCGGTGCCACCAGGGCGCCGTCGCTCATCCGCACCACCCGCCAGGGCCCCCCGGCCCGCCACTGGGCCGGCCATCCCCCGGCGATCCGCAGCGCCTCGGGACCGCGCCAGGTGCGGCCCTCGTCTCCCGATTCATACGCCACCAGGGGCGTGGCCGCGTCGTCCGGCCGGGCGTGCAGGCAGACCCAGGTGCCATCGCGGCGCACGAAAGGCCCGCCGAACCCCACCTCCAGCGTGGCCGGCTCCGGCGGCCCCCAGGTCCGTCCGCCGTCCCGGGAGCGGAGGAAGACCGCCCGCTTCCGTTCGCCGGCGTTGGGATTGCCGTAGGTCAGGTAGAGCGTCACCTCGCCCGAGCTGCTCTTGATGAGGCTGGCGTAGCTCTGGTAGGTGCTCGGGTCGGTCTCCCGGCAGGGGGTGATCCAGTGCGGGGCCGGTGCCTGCAGGCCGGGCCAGGGCAAGGCGGCCTGCACCTCCCCTTCGAGCCGCAGGCGGTCGAAGCGCGGTGCCTCCAGGTAGGGCGTCTGCAGCGATCCCAGGCCGAAGCGGCCCGAGACATAGGTGCGGTCCTCGACGTCGGCCACCGGGATGTCGTTGATCCAGGCCCGCAGGCGAGGACCGACGGCTTCCACCCGCACCTCGTACCACTGCCCGGTGCTGGCGCACAGTCCGGGCACCAGGCCGAAGCTCAGGTACCGCTGCAGCGGCGTGCCGTCGGCGATCACCATCCCGGCCCAGCAGGCCCGCGAGCGGAACTGCTGCCCCCCGAAGGGAACGTCGAGCGCGTAGAACCGCCGGCTGTCCTGCAGGCGGAAGAGGAACCGCACCGGGGTGATGTGCCGCAGCCGGAAGCGGAAGCTGGCCGAGAAGTCCGCGAAGGCTTCCTTCTCGCGGATGGCCAGGTACTCCACCCTGGTCCCGTCGGGCGGGCCCAGCTCGCCGTCGGGACCGTCCTCCCAGGCGCCGTTCAGGAAGGTCCATCCTTGGCCGTTGCCGATGCACAGGGGGCCGATCGCCGTCTTGGCCATGACAGGTTCTCCTCTGGTCTGAGCTGAGGGGGTTCGGCCGCGGTCGCTCAGAGCGTCGCGTCCCCGACGCGGGCGAGCCAATCGCCCAGGCAGCGGTTGGCCTCCCACGCCTGATCCATCATGCACGTCCCCAGGATGCAGACCCCGAAGACGCGCCCCTCCCGCAGTAATCCCTCGGTCACCACCAACTGCCGCTCCATCTGGGCGTAGCTCAGCACCTGGTTGTTACCGAAGTCGTACAGATAGATACAGGCCAGTTGCGGCTTGCCGCCGCTCAGCTCGGCGATCCGGTCCACGTACCCGGGGAACCGGTCGATGTCCGCCGCGTGCCACAACGGACTCAGGAACCCGGCGAAGTAGGGTAGGCAGGCCCAGACCCGCTCGTCCTCCAGGGACATCTCGTAGACCGTGCCCAGCAGCGGCAGTTGCGGCCGCTCGGAGGCGTTGAGGAACTGCAACCGCGCCAGGTCATCCGGCCGGGCGCCGGCGGCGATGCTCCCGGTGCTGAAGTCGTCGATCAGGAAGGCCTCCACCCGCGGGTCGGCCGCCGCGATCCGCTTGGCCTCGCGCAGGGCCGTGGCGCAGGCCTCGGGGGCCAGGTGGTTCTGACCATCCTTCCCGTGGCGGTGAAGGGAGTCCTTGGCGATCAGGCGCCGCGCCGACGGCATGGAGTCCACGGTGGCCTGGCTCAGGGACAGCCCCCCGGCCAGCAGCACG
>JBAZUN010000003.1:0-40835 GCA_041661365.1 Candidatus Latescibacterota bacterium | reverse complement strand
CACGTCCATCCCCCGACCGGCGCTCCGACCCGTTTCATTACCACGGGGTCGGACCCGGACGATGAGGAACTTGACAGATCCGGTTGGGGGTAGTCGGGGAGTTGGCGAGTTGGACCTAGGCACGGCGGGGACGCGATAGGGACGAGCGAAACCGGGGACGGGCAGCGGGGACGGGCTGGATGCTACCGAGACCGGGGTCACCGGTATGACGATCATCCGGGCGATCGTCAGTGGCATGCATGATCCCGCGGTGCTCGCGCAGCACCGCGACGTTCGCTGCAAGGAATCGGTAGACACCATCCGGAAGGGACCGCCCTGCGCGCCTCAGTGGGCCGTGGATTCCGGGCTCCCTCGCCGTCCGAGCTCGACCTCATGCTGCCGGCCCTGTTCTCGGTCCGGGCGACTCGTTCCCCGTTCTAACCCGGTCCTCTCCTACCTTCCCGGGCCACCTGGAGGACCCGGGCGATCCGTACGCCCACCGACTGCTCCGGCCCTTTCGCTCCCCGCCCGACCCGTACCGTGATCGGACCCTCGAACGGCTCCTTGCGGACGACGGTCAACCGCGCCCCGGGTACCAGCCCTGCCTCGCCCAGGTACCGCAGCAGGGCCGGGTCGTCGTCGCGCACGCGCCGCAGGACCCCGACCTGCCCGACCTGCAGGTCGCCCAGCGCCTCCAGGTCGCACTCCGGGAACTCCAGGGTTCGGGTCGGGATGGGGTCACCGTGGGGATCGAACCGCGGATTCTCCATCAGGGCGGCCAGCTTGTCGCCGAACTCCGTGGAGATCACGTGGTCCATCCGGTCCGCCTCCTCGTGCACCCGGTCCCAGGAATACCCGAGCAACTGGTGGAGGTACAACTCCAGCAGACGGTGGTGGCGGATGGCCCTCAGCGCCACCTTCCGGCCCGCGGCGGTGAAGGTCACCCCCCGGTGGCGCTCGTACTCGAGCAGGGGCGGGCTCGTCTGCGCCAGGCGCTGCAGCATGTTGGTCACCGACGCCGGCTTGACGCCCAGGGTCTGGGCCAGGGAGGTGGTGCCGACCCTGCCTTGGACCTCCAGCAGGCGGTGGATGGCCTTGAGGTACTGCTCGACCGTGTGTGTGGGCATGGGGTTGACGGAGTTTAGGTTATTCCTAAATTAGCGCCATCTGATATGCTAATAACGCGGCCAGAGGCCAACGAAAAGTAGGTCTAGGGGGCCACCTCGGCAAGCCCACGCCCTACCGACTCGGTCGGCCTCGACCACCACCTGGCTGGGCCGGGCGTGCCACGCGGGACCGGTCCGGTCACACCAGGGAGCAGCCCCATGCCTACCCCAACCGCTGCCCCGGCGCCCACCACCGGCCCGCCGGGGTCACCGGCAGGCGGCGCCCGGGTGAGCCTGCCCGAGGCCTTCGCCACCGTCCCGGTGCCCCAGGGCGCGGGGGTCTGGCGGCGGATGCTGGCCTTCTGCGGGCCCGGGTACCTGGTCGCCGTCGGCTACATGGACCCCGGCAACTGGGCCACTGACCTGGCCGGGGGGTCGGCCTTCGGCTACACCCTCCTCTCGGTCATCCTCCTGTCCAACGCGATGGCCATCCTGCTACAGGCCTTGTTCGTCCGACTCGGGGTCGTGGCCGGACGCGACCTGGCCCAGGCCTGCCGGGACCGGTACTCACCCCCCGTATCGTTCGGGCTCTGGGTGCTGTGCGAGATCGCCATCTGCGCCTGCGACCTGGCCGAGGTGATCGGCTCGGCGGTAGCCCTCAACCTGCTGTTCGGGCTGCCGCTGCTCTGGGGGGTCTGCCTCACGGCGCTGGACGTGCTGGTGGTGCTCTACCTGCAGAACCGGGGCTTCCGGTACGTCGAAGCCCTGGTCATCAGTCTGATCGCGCTGATCGGCGGATGCTTCGGCCTGGAGATCCTGTTCTCCCAGCCGTCGCTGCAGGAGGTGCTCGGCGGCTTCCTGCCGCGCCTGGAGATCGTCCGGAACCCCGAGATGCTCTACATCGCCATTGGCATCCTCGGTGCCACGGTGATGCCCCACAACCTCTACCTGCACTCCTCCATCGTGCAGACGCGCAACTTCGCGCGGACTCCGGAGGGTAAGCGGCAGGCGATCCGCTACGCCACCGTCGACTCCACCGTGGCGCTGATGCTGGCCTTGTTCATCAACGCGGCCATCCTGATCATCGCCGCGGCCACCTTCCACACCCGGGGCCAGACCGAGGTGGCCGAGATCGCCGACGCCTACCAACTCCTCTCGCCCCTGCTCGGGGTGCCGATCGCCAGTACCCTCTTCGCCCTGGCCTTGCTGGCCTCGGGGCAGAACTCCACCCTCACCGGCACCCTGGCCGGTCAGATCGTCATGGAGGGGTTCCTCCAGATCCGCCTTAAGCCCTGGCTGCGCCGGCTGATCACCCGTGGCCTGGCCATTGTCCCGGCGGTGGTGGTCACGGCCCTGTACGGCGAGAGCGGCACGGCCAAGCTGCTGATCCTCAGCCAGGTGGTCCTCAGTCTGCAGCTTTCGTTTGCGGTGATTCCACTCATCGTGTGCACCAGCGACCGGAAGTGGATGGGTGAGTTTACCAATCCCCTCTGGCTCAAAACCCTGGCCTGGACCGTGGCGACGGTCATCGTCGTCCTCAACGTGAAGTACCTGGCCGACTTCTCCGGCCTGACCGCGTATCTCGTCCATCCGGCCGGCTGAAAGGAGCTAGGCAGATGTACAATCGGATTCTCGTGCCGCTGGAGAACACCGCGGCCGACCAGGTCATCCTGGACCACATCCGCCCCCTGGCCAAGCTGACCGGTGCGACCCTCCTCCTGGTGCACGTGGCGGACGGGTGGGCGGCGCGTAACTTCGACCAGTTGAACCTGGCCGCCAGCGAGGAGATCCGACAGGATCTGACCTACCTGGAGGAGCAGACCCGGCAGTTGCAGGCCGAGGGGTTCGAGGTCGAGTGCTCCCTGGTCATGGGGGAGCCGGCGGACGAGATCATCCGCCTGGCGCGGGAGAAGCAGGTCGACCTGATCGCCATGTCGACCCACGGCCACCGTTTCCTCAGCGACCTGATCTACGGCAGCACCGCCGACAAGGTGCGCCACCTCGTCCAGGTGCCGGTGCTCCTGCTGCGGGTGCCGCGGACCTGACCGCGGAGGTCCTGGCCAGGAAGACGCTGAAGGCGATGTAGCCCTATGACGTCATCGCTGCTCCGGCGGCACGGGAATCTCTGCACCCGGTCCTCCAGCGTCGCCGGCCAGCGGCTTCTGTCGAGCCCTTACCGGACCAGCTCCATCTTGCGCGTCTGCGTCTCCTCGTCGGCGACCAGTCGACACAGGTATGTTCCGGTGGCGAAGAGGCCGGCACTCCACAGCAGCTCGTGCCGGCCGGCGGTCTGCCAGCCGCGGAACGGGACGTCGACGATCTGCCCCAAGGCATCGAGGATCTCCAGGCGGACGTTGCCGTCGGCCGGCAGCTCGTAGCGGATCTGCGTGGAAGCGTTGAACGGGTTCGGGTAGTTCTGCTGCAGGCCGACCGCCTTGGGCAGGGCGCTCCCGGTCTCGCCGACGGAGGTGACCCCCCGAAGGCTCTTCAGTTCGTCGGTCAGCCGGTCGATCTCCTCCTCGCTGTTGAAGATGTGGGTCGAGATGCGCAGGGAGTTCCGGGGTTCCGCCTTCACGTCGATGCCCCGTTTCTTGAGCTCTTGGTATAGGTTGTCCGAGTTGCGGCCCCTGAAAGAATAGAAGGCATAGCTGGTGACGCCGGAGGACAGCTCAGGAACGTCTGGGACCAGCGGCGTCGCGCCGATCGCCGTCAGCCGCGCGCGGAGGTAGGCCTGGAGCTGCCGGACGCGGCGCTCCACGCGGTCGCGGCCGATGGTGTTGTGAAAGGCCATGGTGTCCCCGTGGGCAAGGACGTGCGGGGTATTGGGCGTGCCCGAGGCGCCGGAATACACCCCGTATCCGCCGGAGAGTGCGACCGGCTGGATCCGGTCCTGCACCTCCTTGCTGATGTAGAGCAGGCCGCTGCCCTTGGGCGCCAGCATCCACTTGTGGCTGCTGGAGGCGTAGGTGTCGACCCCGAGGGCCTTGACGTCCACCTGGAGCATGCCCGGGGCGTGGGCGCCGTCGCAGACCAGCAAGATGCCCCGGGGACGGGTGATCGCGGCGATCTCGGCCAGGGGCATCTGCAGCCCGGTCTCGGTCATGATGTGGCAGAAGGAACAGACCCGCGTGTTCGGCGTGAGGTGGTCCTCGACGAGCTGCAGGATCTGCTCCTTGCTCTCCACCGGCGTCGGCAGGGACATGGTGGCGATGCGGATGCCGTCCCGCTTGGCCCGGTACTGCCACCCGGCAGTGCCGCCGGGGTGTTCCTGGTCGGTCATCAGCACCTCGTCGCCGGCCTGCAGCTTCAGCCCCGTGGCGACGTAGTTCATCCCCTCGGTCGTGTTGTGGGTGATGGCCACCTCGTCATCCGACGCGCCGAGGAACTCCTCGGCCCGTTGGCGCACCGTCTCGATCGAGGCTCCGGGGAAGCCCCCGAATACGTAGCTGCGGGGATAGCTCTCCAGACGCTCGAGGTACCCGCACAGCGCCGTGATGATCGACCGCGGCGTGGCGCCGATGGTCGAGCTGTTCAAGTAGACCACTTCGAGGGCGGTGAACTCCTCCCGGACCCTGGCCCAGTAGGCCGCGTCGTCCGGGGTTGCCGCCAGATCGGCGCGCAGGGCCTCCAGCCCGTCCGACAAGGCTTGGGCGACCTCGGCGAGAAGGGGCACGAGTGCAGCCCCTGCGGCCAGACTCTTGACGAAGTTGCGTCGTTCCATGCGGCAATCTCCTTGTCTACGGGGTTGACCCGGCCGGCGTCGCCGGCCTAGCCGGGTGGTAGTTCCGGAGAGACGGGCAGGAGAACCGATCCAAGCGGCCACGACCCGGACGGTCCACCTTGATGGTTCCCTGCTCACCGACCCACGGCCACCGTTTCCTCAGCGACCTGATCTACGGCAGCACCGTCGACAAGGTGCGCCACCTCGTCCAGGTGCCGGTGCTCCTGCTGCGGGTGCCGCGGACCTGACTTAGCAGCCCGTTGAAAAGCCCATTAGGGCTGCGGCCGGTGCTGACGGGCCCTGGCGTCGTGTGCCGGATCGCTCTCGATCCGGCCACGTCCCTGTGCCGCTCGCGCTGCGCATCTTCCCTCGATGCGCTGTTGCTCGCGCGCCTAGCCAGGCCCCGCCATCCCTCGGCCTCGCCAGGCAAAGCGGCTTTTTCAACGGGCTGCTTGGGGAACAGGAGGAGGACGATGCTGCGATTCGGTTTGATCGGCTGCGGGAACCACGCGCGCTGGGCCGTGGGACCGGCCTTCAGGGAATGTCCCAACGTCCGCCTGACCGCGGTCGCCGACCTTTCGGCCGAGAGCCTGGAGCGTTTCGAGTGGCCTGAGCCCGGGCTGGCGCGGTACCAAGACTACGCCGAGATGCTGTCCCGCGAGGAGCTCGACGCGATCTACGTGGCCACCCCCTGCGAGGTGCACCTCGAACCGGTCCTGGCCGCCCTGGCCACCGGGCTGCACGTGGTCACCGAGAAGCCGATCGCCATGAACGCGGTGGACGGAGAGCGGATGGTCACCGCGGCCGCGGCTGCCGATCGCTTCCTCGCCGTGGACTTCGAGAACCGGTACAGCCCGGTTCACCGGCAGATCCAGGAATGGGTCCAGGCCGGCCATCTCGGCCGGGTCCACGCCGTGCACATGAACGAGTTCTGGGACGGCCACAAGGTCTTCGGCCCGCTGGCCGAGCGCCGGCACCGGTTCACCGAGGCCAGCGGCTGCCTGGACTGCGGCATCCACCATCTCGACCTGGCCCGGTACTACTGCGGCGGCGGCCGCTGGCAGGAGGTCCACGCCACCGGGGCCTGGTTCGGCGAGCAGGTCCGTTTCCCGCCGCACATCTCCGTCCAGGCGAGGCTGGACCTGGGGGTGCTGGTCACCCTGAACGCCAGCTTCGCGTACACCGCCTACATCGAGCCGCGCGACCTGCACGACAGCATCGTGCTGGTCGGAACCGCGGGGGTGATCGACTTCCGGCGGGACACCGCGGCCCGTCGGGATACAGTCCGCCTGGTCAGCGCCGGTCTGACCGAGACCCGGGAGTTCCCCACCGAGGGGCACGCGGCGGTCATCCCGCAGTTGCTGGCCGACTTCGCGACCGTGGTCACCCAGGGGATCGCACCGCCGGCGGCCCTGGCCACCGGCCACGACGGGCTGATGGCCCAGGTGATCGTCGACGAGGCGAACCGCCAGGCCGTGCAGCACGGCGACGTGTGCGCGCCATGAGCAAGCATCCCCCTGCGGACTGCGGGCACGCCACGGCGGTTCGTACCCCGACCGGGATAGGCGCCGCGACCCACGAGCGCTGGTTCTGGATCGAGCTGATCGGCTTTGACCACGCGGCCCCGGACTACGGGGTCGACCGGTTCCTCGACACCACGGGGTTCGTGCCCGAGGCGGTCTCCCTCCTCCTCTTCAACCCGGACTTCGTTCACCTCCACGATCGCCTCGATCCGGATCGGCTGCTGCCGGTCGATTGCTGCTCCTATGCCGGACACCCGCGCAACGAGGAGCGGGAGCGGCAGGCCTGGACCTGGGGCCAGTTGCGCGGCCTGGTCGAGACCCTGCACCGGCACGGGATCGCCGTGTACCCGGCGGTCTTTGACCTGTTCGTCAGCGACGAATGGCTGGGCCGCCACCCGGAGATCCTGTTCGTCCGGCGCACCGGCGAGCGCCTGGCCTCGGTCTGTCCGCAGAAGCGGCTGGCCGACGGCTCGCTCTATGAGGACTTCTTCGTCGATCGGTTGGTGCGGGTGCTGCGGGACTACGGCTTCGACGGGTACCACGGGGCCGACGGGTACGGCCACCCGCGGCTGGCGATCTACGACGGGGATTATTCCGACGACTTGGTCGGGCAGTTCCTCACGGCCACGGGCTTGCGGCTCCCCGCGACGCTGGCCGCGCCAACGGACGGCGATCCGGCCCGTATCCGCGGCCGGGCCGACTGGATCTGGTCGCATTGGTCTTCGGCGTGGCGCGGCTTCCGGGTCGAGCGCTTCACCCGGTTCTGGGCCAAGGTGACGGACGCGGTGCACGGTATCGGCCGGCAGGTGGTGCTCAACTCCTGCTGGACCCGCGATCCCTTCGAGGCCGTGTACCGCTACGGGGTGGACTACCGGCGCCTGGTGCGGGCCGGGGTCGACGGGTTCATCGTCGAGGCTGCCGCGGCCGCCTCGGAGACCGAGCGCGAGGAGTCCTCGGCCCGGGTGCTGCACGACTTCGCGGCCATGCTGCTGCTGCTCAAGGCCGCCATGCCGGGGGTGCCCCTGCGCAATCTGTGCGGGGTCAAGGACACCCGCGAGCAGTGGAACGTCCTGCGCCACGCGCCGACCTCGCTCGAGCGCGAGATCCTGACCCTCGGGAACCTCTACCTGTGGAAGTCCGCTACCGACGGCGCGGATCGCATCGAAGCGCCGCAGCCGTCGATCGGGCCAGCAGCCTTGCCCCTGCCTGGCTCGCCCGCGTCAGCAGGAGCGAGTTCGCCAACGGGTTCGGCCGATGTAGCAGGGGAGCCTGTCGCGCCTGTCACCACGTCGAGACCTCGGCGTCCAGTCCTGTCTCTCGAGCCGTGCACCCGAGGGCCGGTGGTCTGCCTGGCCGACGGCATCCGGCCCGAGGAGTGGCGCTGGCTGCGCGAGACCTGGGACCTGGCCTTCGCCGTTCACCCGGTGCGGGTCCTCGGGGCTACCGTGGTCTGGTCGGACGTGGCCCTCGACCGACACCTCGAGGAGTTCCCCAGAAGCCGTGGCTGGACCGCGCATCGCTGGCTCCACGCCCTGGCAGCCCACGGCGCGCCGGTCGTTGCCGCGGTCGATGCGGGGCATCTCGACCAGGTCACCGGTCCCCTGCTGGTTCTCCATCCCCACCTCTGGCCCGTGGCCGAGCTCGAGCGGCTCCTCGCTGGCGCTCGAGCTCCGGTCATCCTGCTCGGTCCTCCCGCGGACGGTCTGCCCGAGCCGGTGGTCGGGTTTGCCGACGAACCTGAGCGAGGCGCCGCGTCCTGTGCGGTCTACGGGGTGCCGGCTGATCGGATCCTCCTTTCGGAGGACACTCCGATGCGCATGTCGGACCGCGGAACCGCCGTAGAGGGAGAGGAGCCTTCGTTCCCCCGCACGACCTCGAGCGAAGAGGTGACCGAGCCCCTGTCCTTCCTCGAGGATCTGGTCTTTGTCCCGGTATCCGGGACCTTCCTCGACGCCTGCGCTGAGGTGATCCGGCGCTGCACCGGCACCCCGCGCGTGATCCGCGGCGCGGCCCGGGTGCGCGTGACCGCCTTCGAGCTGGAGGGGGGAGCGATCCGGCTGCTGCTCGGGAACGATGGGCCCGGGTACGTCCTCGCCGGGGTCGACCTCGAGCGACCGATCGCCCGGCTGCAGGTCAGGAGCCGCTTCCCGCTCTTCCCGGTCGTCCCGGCCGGATCGACCCTTCAGGTCAAGATCCCGGGCCGCGGCGCCGTGGTGCTGGATGCCGAGATCGGTTGAGGCGCAGGTTCAAGCAACGGCCTCAGCGGGTGCCAACCGGCCGCGCGGCAGCCGGGTCACGGTCAGGAAGCAGATCACGGCCACGGCCGCGCCGATGAGGAAGGCGAACCGGTACCCGTAGGTCACCCAGAGCATCCCGCCGACGACCGGGATGGCCACCCCTGCCAGGTGCTCGGCGGTCACCCCCATGGCCAGGCTCGGGGACAGCTCCCCCGGTCTGGCGATCTTGTGGAGGTAGCTCGGGGTGGCCATGTTGAAGGCGAAGAGGGTCGAGTAGGTGAAGTAGACCGCGATCGCCTGCCAGGCCGTGGTGGTGAAGGCAAAGACCAGGAAGACCAGCACCAGCCCGCTGTACCCGACCATCAGGGCCTTCCGCTCCCCCCACTGATCGATCCACGCGCCGATCCGCGGGTTCATGTACACGGTCAGCAGGCTGTTGGCGATCAACATGGCGGTGACCGTGCGCACGCTGATGCCGTAGGACTTCACCAGGGTGAACATGGCGAAGGAGCCCCAGATCTGGCGGGCCGAGCCCTCGAGGAAGTTGAGCACGTAGAAGAACCCGTACTCGCGCCTGAAGACCAGGCGCTTCCTCCGCTCGTGCTCCGGCGCTCGAGGCGAGGTGACCCTGCCGACCAGGACGGCCGCGGCGGTCAGGGCCACCGCGCTGACGAGGAAGACCGCGCGGTACCCCAGGGCCGGAGCCAGGATGTAGACCATCACCATCCCGGTCAGGCCACCGGCCGAGCCCACGCCGCCCATGAATCCCAGGGCGCGGCCCGAGTGGGAGCGGTCTCCCAGGGACAGGTTCAGCTCGCGGTGAAGGGGCATCCACAGGTGGAAGCCGATGCTGCCGAACATCACCAGGCCGATCAACTGCCAGATGTCCTCGACGAAGTAGAAGCCGAAGTACTGGACCGCCATGGTGCCCACGGTCAGCATGGCCAGGCGGGGTACGGGCAGGGCCACGGTCAGCGCCGAGATGGCGACCAGGAAGAGGCCTGGCACCTCGCGTCCCCCTTCCATGATCCCGCGGTCGGCCGCGGTCATCCCCAGGGTCTCGACCTGGAAGTTGTTCCCCACCGCGTTCTGGGCCGCCATGCCGAAGGAGAGGCAGAACCCCGCGGCCGCCAGCAGGGCGAGGTTGCGCGAAAAGGGCAGACCGACGCGGGGCAGGGCACGGCTGACGATGCCAACGAGGAAGGAGGGTCTGTTCAGGGCGTCATCAGGACGTTCTGCCGGCTCGGGCTCGCTGGGCAAGGAAGGCTCCTGTCTGGAGGCGCTGGGACGGAGATAGGCCGACGCTCGGTCAACGGAGGCTCAACGAACCCCCTCGACCGGAACCTTGTCAAGCTCACCCCGGCGATGTCTGGTGATCGTCGCCGACCCAGCCTTCGGCGGGGTTGACACGGTCCCTAATCCGCGGTATCACAGAAGCCGGTTCATTCGTGACGAATGCCCGTCGCTAACCGCGGTCAACCCTCGCGTCTTCTCTTCAGGAAAATGCCCGGTCCGTCGCCGGGGGACGCATTCGAGGAGGTGGAGCATGGAACTGGCCAATCTCAAGCAAGCGGGTTTCAACACCACGGCCCTGGGGGTGCTGCGCGGGGTGGCCACCTACTACGGCCTGCCGGTCAGCGACGCCTTCCTCTTCGGCGCCAGCGGGCACGCCTTCCTCATCAACATCCACGAGGTGCTCTGTCCCAGCGGTCCGTACTGCTGGAACCGCGAACCCTTCGAGCGTCTGGCCGGGAACCTCGGCATCGAGGTGATCGACCATGGGTTCTTCGGGGCCAGGAACGGACCGGTCCCCCGCGGCGAGATTGAGGCGATCCTGATGGCCGAGCTGCGTCAGGGGGTGCCGTGCTCGCTGCTCAACATGGAGAACCAGTTGATCACCGGGTTCGACGACACCGGCCTGCTCACGGCCCAGCCCTGGGCCCCGCACGTCGACTTCCCGCCCAAGCACCTGACCTTCGACACCTGGACCGAGCTGGACGAGGGGATCCACCTGAACTTCTACAGCCTCCGGCGGGGACAGCCGATCGCGCCGCAGCAGGCCGCGGCCGCCGGCCTGGAGTACGCCGTCGATCTGCACCGCCATCCCGAGCACCACAGTGGGTCCCCGTACGGAGCCGGACCGCGGGCGTACCAGATCTGGATCGACGCAGTGCGGGCCGGTCACGGCAACAGCCACGGGAACTGGTGGAACGGCACGGTCTGGGCCGAGTGTCGCGGCATGGCTTCCCGGTTCCTGCGCGAGATCGCCGCCGAGCATCCCCACGTGGCGGACCCGGCGCTCGAGCTGGCCACGGCCTTCGGCGAGATCGCCGAGCTGGTGGGGAAGGCCAGCGATAAGGCCCTGGCCGACGACGCCAAGGTGGCCACGCTGGAGTCGGCAGCCGCACGTGAGGCGGCCACGGTTCCGGGGCTGGAGGCCCTGGCAGGAGCGCTGCGCGCCGCGTGACCCGGCGCTTTTTAAGGTAATCGCCCCGAGGGATACGAGCATGGGGCCTCCGCTTACGGAGATCGGACCCGGTTGAGCCCAAGCATCTGTAGACACGTCACTGAAAGGCAAGTGAACCGATGGGTAACGCGATGATCCTCCACGTGGCCCTCGACGGCCGCGACGACTGGTCCGGCGAGTATGCCGCACCCTCGGCCGATGGCTCTGATGGCCCGCTGCGCACGGTGCAGGCGGCCCGCGACCGCCTGCGGGCCCGGTCTGCCGTCGGCCCGGCTCGAGTCTGGATCCGTCGGGGCGTACACGCGCTGGACGAACCCCTGCTGTTGGGACCGCGGGACTCGGGAACCCCCGAGGCTCCGGTGGTCTACGCGGCGTATCCGGGGGAGGCGGCGGTCCTCAGCGGCGGCGTGGCCGTGACCTCGTGGCAGGTGGGGGAGCACGCCGGTCTGACCTGCTGGACCGCGGACCTGCCCGAGGTCGCCGCCGGTACCTGGCGGTTCACCCAGCTCTTCGTCAACGGGGCTCGGCGGCCGCGCACCCGCTTGCCCGGCACGGGCTGGTACCGCTTCGCCCGCCTCCCCGAGGGCGCGAGCGATCACGTGGAGTGGATGCACGGGCCGGACCGGGTCCACTTCCAACCGGGACACCTATCAGCAGGATGGCGGAATCCGAACGACATCAAGATCCTCGCCCTGCAGCTCTGGTTCGAGGCGCACCACCGGATCAAGGAGATCGACGAGGACCGCGGTCTGGTCGTCTTCCGGGCTCCGAGTCTGGGCAGCCTCAAGGACGAGCGGGGCGAGCTGGCCCGGTACTGCGTCGAGAACGTCTTCGAGGCGCTCGACACCCTCGGGCAGTGGTACCTGGACCGGCCGACCGGCCGTCTGTACTACCTACCCCTGCCGGGGGAGGATCCCGCGCATACCGAGGTGGTCGCTCCCCGGCTGGAGAGCCTGGTGGTGCTCCGCGGCGAACCAGGCGTCCCGGTTCACGACGTCCGCTTCGAGAACCTCGGACTGCAGCACTCCGAGTGGGACTACGGCCCGGACGACCCGGGCTCGATCCAGGCGGCCTTCAAGGTTCCCGGCGCCGTCCTCCTCGATCGGGCCGAGCGCTGCGTCTTCTACGGGTGCGACGTGTCGCGCATCGCCCAGTACGGCTTCGAGGTGCGCACCGGCTCCTCGGCCAACCGCATCGTCGCCTGCGCCATCCACGACATGGGAGCCGGCGGGGTCCGGATCGGGCACGAATGGATGGGAGCGCTTGAGGCGACCAGTCCGGGTGGAGCCGGGCAGAGCGATACAGCCCGGCCGATGGCCACCACGGTGACCGACTGCCGCATCCACGACGGGGCCCTGCTGCACCCCAGCGCCATCGGCGTGTGGGTGGGGAACGCCGGCCGGAACACGATCAGCCATAACCGCATCTTCAACCTCAACTACACCGGCATCTCCTGCGGCTGGACCTGGGGGTACGCGCCGACGGCCACAATGGCGAACCGGATCGAGTACAACCACATCCACCACATCAACACCGCCCGGGTGCTCAGCGACAACGGCGGGATCTACACCCTGGGGACTCAACCGGGCACGGTGCTCCGCGGCAACCTGATCCACGACATCGGCTGCTACCAGTACGGCGGCTGGGGGATCTACCCGGACGAGGGGAGCTCGGAGATCCTCATCGAGGACAACCTGGTCTATCGAACCGATGGCGCCGGGTTCTCCACCCACTACGGCCGCGACAACTGGGTCCGCAACAACCTCTTTGCCCTGTCCGGCCGCGACCACGTCAACCCGGGCAAGCTCGAGCAACACCGAACCACCCTCTTCGAGCGCAACGTCGTCTGCTGGCGCCAGGGGACCCTGCGGGCCCGCGACTGGCCGGTGAGCCACTACCTGTTTCGCGGTAACCTGTTCTGGCCCGGCGCCGGGATGCCGCTGTTCGCCGAGGGCGTCGAGCTGGCCTACTGGCAGGATCAAGGCCAGCACCTGGGGACGGTCGTGGCTGATCCGCTGTTCGTCGATCCGGACGGCGGCGACTTCGCGCTGCGGGCAGACGGTCCGGCCGCGGGATTGGGGTTCCGGCCCCTGGCGCCGGAGCTGGCCGGGCCGCGCGACCGACAGGGGCGACCGACGTCCTATGCCGATTGGCCCTACGCTACCGAACGGCCGCTAGAGCTGGTGCGCACGCGGTACGAGACCCTGGGCGACGGCCGGTACCGGGTGATGGCGGAGAACCTCGGCGAGATGACTGCTAGTGGTCGGCTGCGGCTGGAGGTACTACCCCGGGGAAGCGCTCGTCTGAAGGGCACGCCGCGGTTGGTCTTCCGCGACCTGGTACCGGGCGCGACGATATCGGCGGAGTTCGAGGTGGTGAAGCGGCGCGGAGTCGGGCTGGTCTGCGTCGCCGCGGTGCCGCGGGGGAAGGGGCTGCACCCGACCACCTTCCACGTGGAGTAGGTCAGGAGCTTGAAGTCGAAATCGGCTGACGCTCGAGGCGCCAGACGTCGCTTTCCATGTTGTTCCCGGCGACCATCCACAGGGCGTCGTCGTGGACGAAGACGCTGGCCGCGTGCCGGGGTGCCCAGGGGGTGTCGGGCAGCTCGTGCCATTCGACCCCGTCCTCGGAATACCACACGTCGTTCCGGTTGGCCTGGTTCCAGCCCTCGAGAACCCAGAGCCGGCCGTCGAAGACCGCGACCTCGTGGTACTGCCGCGGATGCCAGGGGGCGCGCTCGCAGTGGCACTCCCAGTGGCGACCGTCGGCCGAGCTCCAGACGTCGCTGAAGAACTGGCGCGACGGGGTTTCCGGGGTGTCGTAGGTGCCGCCGCCGAGGACCCACATCCGGTCGGCGAAGACCGCGCTGCCGCCGATCATCCCCCGGGGACACCAGCGAGACCCGGCCGGCTCGATCCGGCTCCAGTCCACGCCGTTGGTCGAGCACCAGACGTCGTCGTGCAGGTGCAGCGGCGCAGGGGCGAACTGCGGCACGGTCTGACCGCCCATCACCCACAGCCGGTCGCGGAAGACCAAGGTGTAGTGCAGGGCCCGCGGTCCCCAGGGGACCTGGCGGCCCGGGTTCTCGTGTCGCCAGGAGCGGCCGTCGGCCGAACTCCAGACGTCGTTCTGATAGTGGCCCTGAAGCGGGTCGCCCCCGATGATCCACATCCGGTCGCGTAGCACCGCGTACCCCGCCGTGTGGCGTCCCTCCCAGTCGCGCTCCGGCTCGAACCTTCCCTCGCAGAAGGTGTTCTCCTTCTCCAGCACCCATCGGGCACCGTCGACCGAGCTCCACACGTCGTTGCTGCACTTCCACGGGAAGTGCACGCGGTCCGGAGGATTCCACCCTCCCAGGAGCCACATCCGGCCGTTGAAGACCAGGGCCCCGGCCCCGTCCCTGGGCGCAAAGGCGGCCTGCCCGCTGACCTGTACCCAGCGGTACCGGGAGCCTCCGTCCCTGGTGCTCCGGCTCGGTTGCGTTGCCATCAGGCCTCCTTCCGCGCGTCGGTTCCGTTCGTCGATTCTGACGCCTTTACCCGCTCCCATACCTCGTCCATCTGCGCGAGGGTGGCGGACGACAGCTCGCGTCCCTGTTCGCGAAAGGTCTGCTCGACCGCCCGGAAGCGCCGCTCGAACTTGGACACGGCCTGACGCAGGGCATCCTCCGGGTTGACCTTTAGGAAGCGCGAGACGTTGACCAGGGAGAAGAGGAGGTCACCCAGCTCCTCCTCGACCTTGACGCGATCCCCCCGCTCCCAGTCGGCCCGCAGCTCGGCGAACTCCTCCTGCACCTTGTCCAGCGGACCCTGGATCTGATCCCAGTCGAAGCCGACGCGGGCCGCGCGCGCCTGGATCCGCTGGGCGCGCAGGAGGGCCGGCAGGTGCACGGGAACCCCGTCGACGACCGAGTGGGCCTCGGCAGCCTCTCCTTTTTCCTCGCGCTTGAGCCGCTCCCAGTTGGTCAGCACCTCGGCGGCGTCCTGGACCCGGGTCTCGCCGAAGACGTGGGGATGCCGATGGATCAGCTTGGCCACGATCGCCCGGCAGACGTCGTCCATGGTGAACCGCCCCGCCTCGGCGGCGAGCTGGGCGTGGAAGGCGATCTGCAGGAGTACGTCTCCCAGCTCGCTGCACAGCTCGTGGTGGCGGCCTTGGTCGATGGTCTCGAGAACCTCGTACGCCTCCTCGATGAGGTAGCTGCGCAGCGATTCGTGGGTCTGCTGTCGATCCCAGGGGCAGCCGTCCTCGGCGCGCAGCCTGGCCATGATCTCGACGAGCTGTCGATACGGGCCGGGGTCGGTCATCGGGAGTCTCCGGTCAGCTCGGTGTACTTGCGGTTGCTCCCTCGGGCCAGCTCGACGGGGTAGCGCTCGGCCGAGATGGCCAGCTTCTCCTCGAGCATGGACGAGGCGTCGAGGCCCAGGTAGTCGCAGGTGAGCAGGACGAAGTAGAGGACGTCGGCCAGCTCGTGGCCGATAGAGCGACGGAAGGCGGGGTCGCGCAGTTGCGCCGCGGTCTCCTCGTTGCTGCGAAAGCGGAAGTGCTCCATCACCTCGGCGGCCTCGATGGCCAGGCCCATGGCCAGATCCTTGGGGTGGTGGTACTGCTCCCAGTCCCGCTCGTGCACGAAGGAGCGGATGCGCTGGCGGAGCTGGGCCACGGTGGTACGCTGATCGCGATCCTCGGACATGGCGCCTCGTCGGTTGCGGATGGGGAACCGAATTAGCCCGAAGCCGGTGCCGGTGTCAACCGACAAACCGCGGGAACCGGCAATCGGTTCTGGGGGTTTCACAGGGGAATCCCAGGAGCCTGTCGGAGCAGGGGCCATGACCATCCGAATCAGAGCCGGACGCATCGACCGCCAGCGCCGCAGCGATCCCGGCGACGGGGATCCGGTGCTGGCAGCATACCTTGCCGATATCGCCGACTCCAGGCCTTTGACCGCGGGCGAGGAGACGGCGCTGGCCGTCCGTATCCGTCGGGGGGACGGCGAGGCGCGCAACCTGCTGGTGGAGGCGAACCTCCGCTTCGTCGTGTCGGTAGCCAAGGAGTACCAGAGCCGTGGCCTGTCCCTGGCCGAGCTGATCAGCGCGGGGAACCTGGGCCTGCTGGTGGCGGCAGAACGATTCGACGAGACCCGGGGCTTCAAGTTCATCTCCTACGCGGTCTGGTGGATCCGCCAGGCGATCCTCCAGGCCCTTCTCGAACAGCCGGCGGTGCGTCTGCCGGTCAGTCGGGTCGACACCTGCGCCAAGATCGCGCGTGCCTCCGAGGCCCTGCAGCAGGCAGGCGAGCCCGTCACCCGCCAGGAGATCGCCCGGGTTCTCGGCTGCACCACCGAAAGGGTCGAGCGGGCCCTGATCGACGGGCAGCCGGTGCGGTCGCTGGATGCCCCGTTCGAGGACGGCGAGGGAAGCTGTCTGCTCGATAATCTGTGGGACCCGGAGCAGCCCTCTCCCGAGGACGGCGTCCTCGGGCGATCCCTGCACGAGCAGGTGACCGAAGTACTGCAGGGATTGGCCGCGCGCGAGGCCAAGATCGTCCGGCTGTACTTCGGACTGGACGAGGAGCCCCCGCTGACCCTGGACCAGATCGGCATCCGGCTCAGGTTGACCCGCGAGCGGGTCCGCCAGATCAAGGAGGTCGCCCTGGCCAAGATGCGGCATCCCCGGCTCGGCGGCCGGTTGCGCGGTCATCTCGAACACTGAGCCCGCTCACGCAGGCTCGGGCTTTGCTCCCTTCCCCCCATACCGGTCAGAACCGCGGGTGCCAGGGTGCTATGGCCTGGATCTCGAGGAAATGGCCTGCCCTACCCGGAACTTCTTTCCAGACAGGGCACCGTTACCCGCCTGCCGATATACCCGCATAAAGGTCTGTCCCTGCGGCCAAGCGGAACGCCGATCTCAGCCGCAAGGACCGGTCGCGGCCCGAATGGGATGTCGGACAGTTCCTTGACCAAAGGCCCTGGAGGTCGGCCATGCACAAATGTGGATCGGGCAACAGAACCTGGCCATCCCTGGGCGCGTGCCTGGCCTTTTTCGTCGTCACCGGCCTATCGCTGGGAGCCCTTCTGGCCTTCCTCTCCGCCGGGTGATTTTCGACCCCTCTCAGCATTGAGATACTCAAATAAATCAATTAGTTAGGAGCTTTGTTGAGGTTCTGTTTCAACAGGCCTTGACTCCCGTTCTGGACCGCCGTATATTGTCGCCCCAGCGGTGATCCTGACCTCTGCATGACATTTTTCTCGTTCATGCACATTCGAATGATCGGATGAATTTCCGGCCCTCGGATGAAGGTCAGTGTATTGCCCGACGGTGCCCCGCAGGCCTGCTATGGCCAGGGTCTGAGGGTAGCCTCTGGGGTGGTTGTCTGGCCGGCGGAACAGGGCGGATCGCGGGAATGGGCAGGATCATCGCCGTAGCGAACCAGAAGGGTGGCGTCGGGAAGACGACGACGACGGTGAACCTGGCCGCCTGCCTTTCGGCCGACCAACGGCGGACCCTTCTGGTTGACCTCGATCCCCAGGCAGATACCACGAGCGGGTGCGGAGCGGCAGCGGAGAGCCTGGCCGGGTCGAGCTACGAGGTTCTGCTGGGCCAGGCCGACATCCGGGCCGTGACGCGCACCACCGAGGTGCCTGACCTCTCCCTGGTGCCTGCCCATATCCGTTTGGCCGGGGCCGAGGTGGAGTTGGCCAGCGTTATAGGGCGGGAGCGCAAGCTGTCCCAGGCCCTGGCGCCGGTCCGCGAGGACTACGACTTCATCCTCATCGATTGCCCGCCGTCCCTGGGGCTGCTCACCGTCAATGCGTTGACCGCTGCCGATTCGGTGCTCATCCCGGTCCAGTGTGAGTATTATGCCCTGGAGGGGCTCAGCAACCTGCTCGGCTCCATCCGCCTCGTCCAGCGCCACCTCAATCCCCGTCTGCGCCTCGAAGGGGTGGTGCTCACCATGTACGACGAGCGGCTGCAACTCTCCCGCAAGGTGGCGGCTGAGGTGCGCGGTTACTTCGGCGACAAGGTCTGCAGCACCCTCATCCGCCGCAACGTGAGTCTGGCCGAGGCTCCCGCCTTCGGTCAGCCGATCATCCTCTACGATCCCCTGTCCACCGGGGCCCTCAGCTACGCTCGTCTGGCCGCCGAGATCTGCGAGCAGGTTCACCCCTCGCGGCTTGAGGTCATGCCGGTCTCCTGACCGGCGACGCTGCCCCTCGCTCGTAGGATCCGGTCCGAGTATCCCATTCGGGCTGCGGCCGGCCCTGGTGACCGAGGGCGGCGTTCCGCTCACTCGGCGCATTTCGTGGTCAATGCGCCTCACTCGCGCGCCTGGCCCTCGACCACCATGACTCGACCTCGCCTGCGAAGCGAATACTCGGACAGGCTCTAGCCAGACCCCCTTCGACATTTCCTGGCCCAATAGTCCGGACCAAAGATCGCGGTTCGTTTCTCCTGCATTTATTACTTGACAAATACATTTCTTATTCGTATATCAACATTAAATAGTGGCCGTTATATCCACTGGAGGTATATCATGGATCATGTATCGTTCTCCTCCGTGTCCGCGGATCATCCTGTCCCTGTCCAGGTAGCGGCCCAAGGGGCCTTGGCTTCTGATGGAAGAGGGGAGGTCCTCACGCAAAATCCGGAGATGAGGCTTCTCCTTGAACGACTCTCGCGGATCGCGGCGGCCAGTGCCACGGTGCTCATCGAGGGGGAGAGCGGCACCGGCAAGGAGGTGGTCGCCCGTGCCCTGCACCGCTGGAGTCCTCGGCGCGACGGTCCCTTCGTGCGGCTGAGCTGCGCCAGTCTTCCCGAGGGGGTGCTGGAGAGCGAGCTCTTCGGACACGAGCGAGGGGCGTTCACCGGGGCGGTCCGTCAACGGCCGGGCCGTTTCGAGCTGGCGGACGGGGGGACCCTGCTGCTCGACGAGATCGGAGCCGCCGATGCCAAGGTGCAACTGCGGCTCCTACGCGTGCTGCAGGAACACGAGTTCGAACGGGTAGGGGGGACCGAGACCCTGCGCGTCGATGTGCGGGTGGTGGCCGCGACCAACGTCGACCTGAAGGCCGAGGTGCGGCAGGGGCGTTTCCGCGAGGACCTGTACTACCGACTGAGCGTGGTGCCGGTACGACTGCCGGCGTTGCGGGAGCGACGGGAGGACATCCCCCTGCTGATCGAGCATTTCCTTGCCGAGGCCGCGGCCCGCAACGGCAGTCCGGTGAGGAGCATTGCCGGACCGGCCGTCGAACGGCTCCAGGCCTATCCCTGGCCGGGGAACGTGCGCGAATTGGAGAACGTGATCGAGCAGATGGTGGTACTGGCGGCGGGTGAGCGCCTCACCTTGGCCGATATCCCGGCGGAGATCGCCGACTGGCGCGAGCCGGGGGAAGAACCCGCTGCCGGACCGGTATCCTTCCACGAGGCCCGGGCCCTGTTCGAGCGCCGGTATCTGTGCGATGCCCTGCGCCGTCACCGTGGGGTCATCGCCCAGGTGGCCGATGCGATCGGGATGTCGCGAAAGAATCTCTACATGAAGCTGGACAACCTGGAGATCGACTACGACCGCTTCCGCGGCTGATCCGTCGGTCCGGCCTGGTGGTACGGTCCGCTTTCCAGGTTATCGATCGCCGGCCGCGGCCGCGATACCCGTGAACCGGGCGAGCTGCTGCTCGAGGTAGAGCCGATGCTCGCCGTCGACCGGTTCGGCATCGAGGGCGCGACGGATGACGGCGGCGGCCCGGGCCGGTCGACCAAGGCGGAAGTTGACCTCGGCATAGGTATCGAGGAACACGGGGTTGTCGGGGTCGAGCTTCACCGCCCGCGAGGCCAGTTCCAGTGCCTCGTCGAGCCGGACCCCTTCCTCGGCCATGCTCCAGGCTAGGTTGTTGAGCACCGAAGGTCGCTGGGGTCCGGCGGCAAGGGCTGCCTCATAGTATCGGATGGCCTGACGCCGGTGTCCGGCATCGTAGTAGAGCTGGGCCACCCGGCCGGCCAGGACTTCCTCGGAGTCTCCCAGATGCACGGCCTGGGCCAGGGCGGTGTCGGCCTCGGCCAGGCGCCCCAGTCGTAGCTGTCCCTCTCCCAGCACCAGCAGCAGATGAGGATCATCTGGGGTGGCGCGCAGCCCTTCCTGGGCCACCTCGACCGCCGCGCCGAACCGCTCCTGCGATAGGTGCAGGCGGGCCAGCTCCACCCGGGGCGCGGGATCTCCGGCCGATCGCTCCACCGCACGCGCCAGCAGCTCGGCCGCCCGCTGGTCCTGTCCCTGCTCGGTGGCGGCCCAGCCCAGGGCGGTCAACAGGGCCGTGCTTTCGGGGTGACGCCTCAAGGCGCCTTGGAGAACCGTGTCGGCCAACCCGACCCGCCGGGCCTGCAGGGACACCTCCCGCAGGGTCTGGTGCAGCCGGGAGTCGTCGGGGGCCACGGCAAGACCTGCCCCGAGCTCGGTCACGGCCTCCTCTACGCGGTCCTCGGCCAGGTGGGCCATCGCGGCGATCAACCGCACCCCGGGGGTATCGGCTCCCTCCCGCAGGGATCGGCGAACCTCGAGCAGGGCCTGGTCGTACCGGCCGACCTGCAGAGCCTCCAGCGCCAGTTGCGGATGGTCGTAGCGGTGTTCGCCGCACTGTGGGCGCTGCACCACGAACACCGCCAGGATGGCGCCGCAGACCATCAGACCGGCGCGACGGCCTGCCGGCTCACAGCTCATGGCGGTGGAGGTGCACGTGGAGGAGGAGGCCCACGGCCGCGAAGTTGGTGATGAGCGAGGATCCCCCGTAGGTCAGGAACGGCAGGGGCAGCCCGGTAACCGGCATGACCCCCATGGTCATCCCGGCGTTGACGAAGACGTGGAAGATGAACATGGCGGCCAGCCCCAGGGCAACCAGGCTGTAGAAGCGGTTCTCGGCCGCGGCCGCCACCTGTACCCCGCGGGTGACCAGGTAGAGGAAGAGGGCCAGGACCACCATGGTGCCGATGAACCCCAGCTCCTCGCCGATGACGGCGAAGATGAAGTCGGTATGGGCCGCGGGCAGGAACTCGAACTTGGTCTGCGTTCCCTGCAGAAACCCTTTACCGGTCAGCCCTCCCGAGCCGATGGCGATCTTGGACTGGATGATGTTCCAGCCGGTGCCCAACCGGTCCTTCTCGGGATCGAGAAAGGTGAGGATGCGGTCCTGCTGATACGGCCGCAGCATGTGCTCCCACAGGTAGACCGACGCCAGTCCGGCGGCCAGGTTGGCGCTGACCATGCCGATGGTGACCCACAGCCGCGAGAGCAGGTAGTGAACGGCCGCGGTGCTGAGGATGATGAAGGTCGCGAAGACGAACGGCGCCGCTCCCCGCCAGAGCGGCTCGAAGGAGAAGATCGTGCTGAGCAGCGGAGAGACCAGCAGGAAGATGGCGACCGGGCTCATGCCGGCCCAGTAGAGCATGGGGAGGAGGACGCCGCCGAGGACCATGGCCGTGCCCAGGTCGGGTTGGCGGACCACCAGGGCCATGGGGATCACGGGAATGATGAGGGCGCCCGCCAGATCGGGGAAGCGGTTGAGCTGGTCGCCCCGCCGGTCGCTGAGGTACCGCGCCAGGGCGAGGATCACAATGACCTTGGCGAACTCCGAGGGCTGCACCGTGGTGAGGCCCAGGTCGAGCCACCGCGTGGCGTCCTCGCCGGTTCCCCATACCAGCACCAGGACCAGCGAGGTCAGGCACCCCAGGTAGAGCGGGTAGGCCAGTCCGTAGATGAACCGGTTCGGCACGTAGATCATGCCGACGCTCACCGCCACGGCGACGACGGCGCTGAACAACTGCCGCTCCCAGGCGCTCTGCAGGACCCCGGACTCGCTGTGGTAGGCGGCGCTGTAGACCATGGTGATCCCTAGGAGAGTGATCACCACCGCGGCGCTCAGGATGCCGAGATCTAGCTGGTATAGACGGCGCATGGCGTCGTTCGGCGGGGGCGGGTCACCGCAGGGCCCAGAAGTCGGCGGGGGCGGGAGCCGCGGCGGCGGCCGGGGTCTCGCCGGCCGGGACGCTCTCCTCCTCTTCCTGCTCCTCGGGCCGCAGGTAGGCCTTGATGACCTCGCGGGCCACGGGACCGGCCACGGCACCGCCGCTGCCGCCGGCCTCCACCACCACGGCCACGGCGATGGTGGGCCGGTAGTAGGGGGCAAAGGCCACGAACCAGGCGTCGTCGTCTTCGCGCGGGCCCTGAGCCGTGCCGCTCTTGCCGCCGACGTCGAGACCGTCGATCCGCGCGCGACGGCCGGTGCCCCGGTCCCCCTGCACGACCCGCCGCATGGCCCGTTTGACCGTCTCGATGGTGCGGTCCGAGACGCCGGTGATCCGTCGCGGGGGGGGCGTCGGACCGCACAGGTGGGGCGTCACCAGGTACCCGCCGTTGCAGATCGCCGAGACGTACCTGGCCATCTGCACCGGCGTGACCAGCATGGCTCCCTGACCGATGGCCAGGTTCATCAGGTGCCCCAGGCTGTACCCGCCCCGCTCCTTGAAGTAGGCGCGCGAGGGGAGGAGGCCGGCCGACTCGCCGGGCACCAGCTCGAGCCCGGTCGGTTGACCGAAGCCGAACCGGGAGGCGTAGGAGTACCAGGTGTCGAAGCCGAGGTGCTGGGCCAGGTGCAGGAAGTAGATGTTGCAGGAGACCTCGAGCGCCCCCTGCAGGTTCAGGGCGCCGTGACCCCGGTTGTGCATGCAGTGGAAGACCGCGCTCCCCACCCGCAGGCTCCCCGAGCAGGGAGCGAAGGCGCTCAGGGTATCGGTCGCGCCGGTCTCGAGGCCGGCCACCGCCGAGACCATCTTCATGGTCGAGCCCGGGGGATAGCGGCCGCGGATGGTCCGGTTGAGCAGGGTGGTCTCGCTCTGCAGCACCCGCTGACGTTCGTCCTGCGCCGAGAAGGAGACGAAGATGTTGGGGTCGAAGCCGGGCTTGCTGGCCATGGCGAGAACGGCGCCGGTCTGCGGGTCGAGGGCGACCACCGCCCCGGCCAGGGTGTCGGGGAGGGCCTTCTCCGCCGCCTGCTGCACCTTGAGGTCGATGGTCAGGTGCAGGTCGTGTCCCGACTCGGCGACCTGCTCGCGGCCGGCGAACTCCCGCCGGATACGCCCTTCGGCGTCGACCTCGACGAAGCGGACCCCGTCGCGGCCGCGCAGGGTGTCCTCGAAAACCTTCTCCACCCCGGTTCGCCCGATGTAGTCGTCGGGCAGGTACCCCTTCCCCTGGATCGCGGCCAGGTTGTCCTCCTGGATCACCCCCATGTAGCCGAGGAGATGGGCCGCGGTGGCTCCATAGGGATAGTCCCGCTGCGCCTCGATCTCGATGAACAGCTCCGGCCACTGATCGCTGAGCTGCTCCTCGACGACCGAGACGGTGCTGAAGTCGATGTCGCGGGTCAGGCGGATCGAGCGCTGACCGCGGCTGTACCGGGTGGCTACCCGATCCTCCCCGACGATCGGCTTCAAGGCGGCCACGATCGCGTCGAAATCGCGCCGCGCCGGGCGCTCGGTGGAGACGGTGTAGAACACCCGGTTCCGGGCCAGCATCTCCCCGCCGCGGGCGTAGATCACGCCCCTGGGAGCCTTTACCCGCTTCTGGGCGATGCGGTTCTCGTCCGACTCGCGGGCATACCCCGCGGAGGTGGTGATCTGCAGGTAGAACAATCTCAGGGCCAGGATGGCGAAGAGGAGGAAGACGCACGCCATCACCTCCCGCACGGGGCGCGGCTGGGCGTTGGGCGGGCGGGAGATCATGGCTCGGGCCTGTTCCCGGTCAGCAGCCAGCGCCGGCCCAGCATCGCCCCCGAGACCAGCGTCCCGAGGACGCAGGTATAGAGCCCCTGCCCCAGGCCGTGTCCGAGCCAGTACCCCGGTGCCGTGGCCAAGGTTACCCCGCTCGAACCGAGGTAGCAGATCAGGTCGTGCACCACCACCGAGCCGCAGAGGAAGGCGATCTGCACCTGTACGCTGTCGGCCACCACGCCGGTGCGGCCGTAGCTCACGGTAAAGCCGACCAGGGATTTGGCCAGGGCGTTCAGGCCCAGGTCGGCCGGTGAGTACAGGTCCTGCAGAAAGCCGGCGCCGAACCCCAGGACGGTCGATTCCAATTGTGGACTGCGCAGGGCGACGTGGACCAGGACCACCAGGATGAGATCGGGCCGCAGCCCGGATACGGCGAACAGGTGCAGCCACGTCGTCTGGAGGACGAAGGCCAGCAGCAGCAGCAGGATATGCCGCACCACGCGCACTAGCGACCGCTCCTGGTCTGGATCGTCAGGGTGGTGCCGGCCAGCAAGGTGCTGGAGATCTTCAGGTTGTTCTGCCGGGCGAGGTCGTGGGTTTCGATCCCGAAGCGGCGGGCGATGCTGGACAGGGTGTCGCCCTTGACCACGGTGTACCGGACGGAGCGCGAGCCGGTCTTCGGCTGTCCGGCCTTCGACGGTCGCACCGTCAGGCGCTGGCCGGGACGAAGGGCCGTGCCCTTCAGGTTGTTCCAGGTCTTCAGCTCGGCCACCGACACCCCGAGCGAACGGGACAGACTCCACAGGGACTCGCCCGACTTGACGGTGTGGTATTGCGGCCGCGAGGCCGGCTTCTGCTCCTTCGAGGTCTGGGGGGTCTGGCGCTTGGGCGGCGAGGCCGCCGTGGCACCTCCGGCGCTGGGCAGCCACACGCTCAGTCGGTCGCCCGGCTGCAGCCGCGTGCTCTTCAGGTGATTCCAGGTGGTCAGGTTGCGGGTGGTGATCCCGTACCGCCGGGCAATGGCGCTCAGGGTTTCGCCGCGCTTGACCGTGTGGATCTTGCGGTCGTGGACCGGCGCCGGTCCGTCGTCGGCCGCCGCCGCTACGGCCTCGGGCTCTTCCACGGCACCGTCGGCGGTGGGGATGCGCAGCACCTGCCCGGGATGGAGTCGATTGGGATTCTTCAGGCGATTGGCCTGGGCCAGGGCGCGGCGATCGACGCCGAGCTTCTGCGCGATGCTGGACAGGGTATCCCGCCGCCGGACCTTGTACTGCCGCACGGCCTGCCGCTCGGCGGCCGGCAGGGCGGTGTACCGGGCCAGGAATCCCGCTCCTGAGCCGGCCGGAACCCGGAGACGGTACGAGGTTTGACCGCTCTTGCGCGGTGGGGTCAGCCGCTGGCGCAGCTCCGGGTTCAGCTCGCGCAGGACCGTCAGGTTGACCTGCAGGCTGCGCGCGGCGGTCTTGAGGTCGATCGCGGCCAGGTCGGCCGGCAGCTCGATCTCGTCGAAGGTGAACGGCGGATCGGGTGAGGCCGGCTCGAGTCCCCACAGCGCGGGATCCTTGGCGATCGCCGCCGCGGCCATGAACAGGGGCACGTAGCTCTGGGTCTCGCGCGGCAGCTCCAACCGCCAGTAGTCGCGGTGTCCGGCCCGGGCGATGGCCCGGGAGACCCTTCCCGCGCCCCCGTTGTACGCGGCCAGGGCCAGACGCCAGTCCTGGAACTCGGCGTAGAGATCGCGCAGATAGCGGGCCGCGGCCCGGGTGGCCCGCACCGGATCGCGGCGCTCGTCGACCCACTGGTCCTGCCGCAGTCCCTCCTCGCGGCCGGTCTCGGCCATGAACTGCCACATCCCGACCGCCTTGGCCCGCGAATAGGCGTGCGGGTTGAAGCCGCTCTCGATCATGGCCAGGTAGAGCAGATCGGTCGGGACGCCCTCCTGGGCCAGGATCCGCAGGACCAGGTCGCGGTACCGGCCCGAGCGCTTCAGCCAGCCCAGGTAGGTGGCCCGGCCGCGGGTCTGGAAGAAGTGGATGCTCGCCGCGACCTTGGCGTTGGCGTCGATCGGCAGGTCGCAGCGCTGGCTGAGCTGGTGGATGCGCACCAGCTCGGTGGCATCCGGGGGCAGGCTCTCGATCCGCTCCTCCGAGATCCCCTCGAGCAGCAGGACCAGCGGGCTGTCCGGAGAGAAGCTCTTGAGATGGGGGATCAGCTCGAGGTAGGCCTGCTCGATGGTTGCCAGGATCGGCTGTGTCTCCTCCTCGTCGACCTCCTCCACGTCCAGGCCGGTGACGGCTTTATACGCCGCGTCCAGGTCCTCCTGGGCCTGTTCGAAACGTCCGTCGAGCTGGGCCTCCTGGGCCCGGAGCAGGTACCAGCGGGCCGTGAGCAGTCCCGCGTCGGCCGGTCCGCCGGACCATTCGTCGAGCTGCAGCGAGTCGGCGGCCGCCGGGGATTCGGGCAGGCTCGCGCCGCGGTGCCACGGGGCGCAGCCGCTCATCAGGGGCAGGAGGAGCAGCAGGAGGAGGAGCGGCATCCGCTAGGGCTCCCCGGGGACGAGGATCTGGCCGCGGATCTTCAGGGCGTCCGGATAGACGTACCGGACGCTGGTCAGAGCCTCCTGAGCCTCGGATTCGGTCCGGAAGTTGCCGACCTCAACCCGGTGCCAGGGGGCGCTGAAGACGACCTCCACGTCGGTCCGCTCCAGGTTGAGGATGGCCTCCTGTCGCAGGCGGTCGGCGTCCTCGGGGGCGAGGAATTGGTCGAGCAGGATCCGCCAGCCGAAGGTGGTCTCCATCGCCGGCGGCGCCGCGGCCGCCGCGCCCGATTCCGGAGGCGGGCTCCCGCCGCCGAGCACGACGTAGGCCGTGGTGAGGTTAGGGCGTCGGAGACGCAGCTCGTCGCGGAACCGGCCGGCCACCTCGGCGGTGGTAAAGGCTCCGGCGCGGACCAGGAACAGGCCGTGCTCGGTCTCCACGACCAGCGGCACCCCGAGCTGTCCGGCCAGCTCGTCGCGAAGCCGGTTGGCCGCCTCGAGGCTGCTCAGCGCTGCCAGTTGGACCCGGAAGACGGTCGCGCCCTCCGCTTCCCGGGAGGGTGCGGCAGCCGGAGCCGACGTCTCCGTGATCGACGGCGTCTCCGGTGCTGCCGACGGGATCAGCAGCAGGTCCTCCTGCAGGGACTCCGGATCAAAGGTTTCGGCGGCGGTCTGAGCGGCGGCTGCGGAAACCGGGCCGGCCCAGACGAGGCCGATCGCGATGGCCGATGCCAGAGCGACGGACGGGACCTTCACCTCGCACCCCTCGTGCCGCGGTTCGGGGTTCCGCTATCCCCCGTGCCGTCCGCCCAGCCGCGCAGCACCGGCGCGAAGGGCGGGCGGGCGATCCCCTCCTCCGAGATGATCGCGGCGATCAGGCGATGGGGGGTGACGTCGAAGGCGGGGTTGAACACCTTGACCCCCTCGGGAGCGGTCCGGCGGCCAAACCCCTCGGTGACCTCCTCGGGCCGGCGCTCCTCGATCGGGATCCCCTCCCCTGAAGCAAGACCGACGTCCAGGGTCGACACCGGCGCCGCGACGTAGAACGGCACCCGGTGCTCGCGCGCGACCACGGCCAGACCGTAGGTGCCGACCTTGTTGGCCACGTCGCCGTTGGCCGCGATGCGGTCGGCGCCGACGATGACGCAGTCGATCACCTGCTGCCGCATGACCACGGCCGCCATGCTGTCGCAGATTACCGTCACCTCGATGCCGGCCTGGGTCAGCTCCCACGCGGTCAGTCGCGACCCCTGCAGCAAAGGCCGCGTCTCGTCGCTGTAGACCGAGATCCGCTTCCCCTCTTCCCGGGCCGCGTAGATCACCCCCAGGGCCGTGCCGTAGTCCGCGGTGGCCAGTCCCCCGGCGTTGCAGTGGGTGATGACCTTACCGCCGTCGCGCAGGAGGGCGGCGCCGTGGCGGCCCAGCCGACGGCAGACCTCGCGGTCTTCGGCGTGGATGCGCTGGGCGGTCGCCAGCAGCAGGTCGGCGGCGGCGCGGGAGCTCAGGTCGCTCGCCTCGGCAAGGGTCCGGCGCATGCGGTCGAGGGCCCAGAAGAGGTTGACGGCCGTGGGGCGGGTGCGGGCCAGGCGCTCGATCGTCGCCTCGACCGCCTGCCGGAATCCGGCCGCGTCGGCGGTCTGCGCCTGTTGGGCTCCGACGACCACCCCGTAGGCCGCGGCCACGCCGATGGCCGGCGCACCGCGCACCTTCAGCTCCTCGATGGCCCGGGCCACGGTCTCCACGTCGCGGCAGACCAGGTATTCGACCCGGGTGGGAAGGAGGGTCTGGTCCAGCAGGACCAGGGCCTCGTCGCGCCACTGCAGGGTGGGTACCGGCATCAGGGCCTCGAAAAAACCATCTCGCCCGGCACCGGCGCGGCCTCGTCCTCGGCCGACTCGCCGTCCCAGGAGCTGGCGTGGCGGATGTGGGGGGCGTCCCCCCAGAGCCGCTCCAGGGCGTAGAACTCCCTCGTCTCGCGGCGGAACAGGTGGACGACGATGTCGACGCAGTCGATCAGGACCCAGCGGCGGGCCTCGTACCCCTCCACGTGCCAGGGCCGATCCCCGGTCTCCCGCAGTCGGCGCGTTACCTCGTCCGTCAGGCTCCGGACGTGCTGGTCAGAGGTGGCGGTGCAGATCACGAACCAGTCGACCGCGTCGGTCAGCGACCTCAGGTCCATGACCACGACGTCGGAAGCCTTCTTGTCCTGCAAGGCGGCCACGATCGTGGCCAACCGCTCCTCCTGGGACAGACTCATCGGCGGGGGATCTCCTTTCAGGGGAGGCTCAGGGATCGAAGAGTCGGAGTTGCCGGTAATCGCGGCCGATGACGATGGAGACCTCCGCCAGCCGCGAGGGGTCATCGCGCACCTGCTGGATGCACCGCGGGATCCCCAGGACCGCCGCCACCTCGCGGGCCTTGGCCGGGTTGCCCCGCCGATCGATCACCACGCTCTCGAGGAAGCCGAAGCTCTCGGCATTCCCCTCGTCGATCACGTCCATGCCCGCGGCCCGGGCCTTCTTGGTCATGCGTCCGGCGATCAACGGCTTACCGCAGCCGTTGAGCACCTCCACCCGAACGGGTTGAGAAACCCGGGGAGGCGGAGTAACTGGGGCGCTGGGGTCAGGGAGGGCGCCGGTGGCGGCGCCACTGTCGGGGCGCTGCCAGAAAGCGGCAACCAGCAGGATGGCTCCGGCCGCAACGGCCAGCAGCCAGACTAACCTCTCCTGCACCGTGGCAAGACCGTGGCTAGCTTCTCTCGGTGACGCGCGGAAACGTGCGCGGAGAGCGGGAGGCGCCCCCTTACCGGGCAGCCTGCCGTTGGTCGCGGGTCAACCTCGATGGTACCGGGCCGGCGGGCGCGAGGTTACATCGCTGCCACGGGCTGCTGGGCGCAGGGGAACAGGGATAAATGAAGGAGAATCCGGCCGGCAAGTCAACCGGAGAGTCCGGCGGCCGGGAACGACCGTGGACGTCCTCGCGGGAGGGCCGTCCGGGGGGTGGTCACGGAGGCTAGGTGAGCAGAAGCGCGAGCCCGATGCGCAGGCAGAGGTAGCCAGTACCTCCGGCTGACAGGGCCCAGGCCAACCACTCGGAGCGCCGGGTGAAGGTGGGTACCACGCTGTCTTCTCCACGTGTGGAAGATAAGCGCTGCACATTTGAACAATACTAAACATGCGTTCAGTTGTCAAGGGGCAGGCCGTGGAGGGAGCTGGCGAGGGCATGGACCAGGCAACGATTAAAATTCGCCCGCGGTCGCCGGGAAGCGGCCGTGGGCAACGAAGCGGATCCTTCGACAGGGTCCTAAAAAAGTCCCCAGTACTTGAAGGTCGTGATGTAGTCGGCCGTGCCTCGGCGTCTGGCCTTGGGACGATGGTCGTACACGTCCCAGCCCACGCCGAACATGAAGCGATCCTTGTAGAACGAGAGCGAGACCCCGAGAGAGACCGCGATCGAGTTTTCGGTCGACAGGGCCTCGAGAACGTTCCCGGTGGCGGTCAGGTGGACCCCGGAGATCGACGGGTTCTCGGCGTTGTGGTAGCCGAAGAAGGCGAACCCCGGCAGACCCACCAGCCGTTCGGTATCCCCCTTGACCGTGTCCCCCTTGTCGTCGACGTAGGTCCGCGACGGCCGGATGGAGAGGAACGAGACCAGCGGCTTGGCCTCGAACTCCCACTTCCATCCTCCGGCCTCGAGGATCTGGGTGATGCCGTAGGCCGGTGCCCCCGGGTAGTTCTGGGTGGAGACCTTGAGGCGCACCCGTCGAGTACCGGCCTCGACCAGCCGGAGGCTCAGCTTCTCCGCCAGCACCCGCTCCTCCCCGGCGTCCAGGATCTGGACCTCGGTCTTCTGTGGACCGCCCTGCTCGTCGTAGTTGTTGTCGAGCTGGATCCACTCCACGTCGAAGCGCCGGCCGACCAGGGCGGGCCGCAGGGCCTCGGGAACGTTCAGCACCACGTCGACCTTGGTCTCGTCGGCCACCACCAGGGGGGTGTTGGTCCATGCCACCTCGAGGGTGTCGGCTTTACCCTTGCGCGAGCCGAGGACCGACACCACCCGCGCCAGGTCGACGTTGTCGAGGGCGCCTTTGCCCCTGACCTGGAGGGCGAGGGCCCGCTCGCGCACGTCGTTGCTGATGAGGCGGATGGTGCCGCTGCGGCTGCCCAGGCCTCTCGGGGTGAAGATCAGCTTGAGCGTGGCGGCCTGGCCCGGGGCGAGCGAGGCCTCGGCCGGTTCCACGCGGAACTCGGGCGACTCGGCGTGGGCCTCCACCTTCAGGTCGGTGTCGCCGGTGTTGGTGGCCACCACCGACTGGGCCAGCTCCTGACCCAGGACGACGTAGTCGAACTCGTACGGGCCGGCCGGGTAGAGCTCCAGATCGGCGGCGATGCCGGTGCCCCCGAGGAGGAGCTCGCGGGTCTCCAGGGCGTCGTCCCAGTACCCCTGCAACTGCAGCACCCCGCTGAAGGCTCCCCGCCCCGGGGGGGTGAAGCCGAGGCTGATCGGCAGGGACTTGAGGGTGTCCGCCTGCAGCACGTAGCGGGAGGAGGCGGAGACCGGCGACTTGGCCGTGAAGATCGGGTTCGTCGAGATCACGCTGGTCACGGTGAAATCGGCGTTCCCCAGGTTGCGGATCTCGGTCTGGACCGTCCCGGTCTTGCCGACCACGACCCGGTCGAAGTCGACCGACAGGGGCGACAGCTCGAGGAACTTGCCGATCCCCCGCAGGCCGATGCGACGCGTTCCCGACTCGGTGGTGACCACCAGCTCGGCCCGGCGGTCCCCCTTCTGCCGCGGCTTGAACCGGATCGGCACCTTGCGGACCTCGGCGGGTTGCACGACGACCGAGGGGCTCTCGAGCAGGTAGTCCTCGGCCGCCTCCCCCTCCAGGTCGAGGACCACCGTATACGGCAGCCCACCCCGGTTCCAGAGCAGGAGCTGGTCGCGCTCCTGCTTGCCCACGGTCACGTTGCCAAACTCCATCCGCTCCTCGCTCAGCACCTCGACCTGCGGCGGATTCCCGCGGGCCGTGCCCAGCAGCGGGATCTCGGCCACGCCCTGCTCCGGATCGTTGCTGTGGACGATGAGCCGGCCGCTGGCCCGCCCTTCGTACGTGGGATGGAAGGCGATCGGGATGGTCTGGCGCTGCCCCGGCCTGGTCGGGGCCGCCGTGGTCGGGTCCCAGGTGGTGGCAAAGGCGCCGCTGGTGATCTCCACCTCGGCGATCCGCAGGTCGGCCTGGCCGCGGTTCAGCACGGTCAGCTCGAGGGTGCGGGTCTCGCCCAGGGCGACCTCGCCGAAGGTCAGGCCCACGTCGGTCAGGGGCGAGAAGACCGCGTCGGGAACCCGGCCGTCGCCGGTGAGGGCGTATTCCTGGCGGGAGGGGTTGAGGTCAGCGGAGTGGATGACGAGCCGGTTCTCGTACCGCTCGCCGGTCGGGGGGGAGAACCGCACCGCGATGGTCAGCCGGTCGCCGGGGCGCACCTCGGAACGCGCCGGCACCTGCACCGCGAAGGCCCCGTCCTCGGCCGCCAGGGTCACCGAGTCGATGACCACCGGAACCTCGCCGGCGTTGCTCACCAGCACCGACTGCTTGGCCGTATCGCCGGCCGCCACCGATCCCAGGGCCAGCCCCTCGGCCGGGTCGGGCACGAGGATGACCGAGACGGCGGTGACCGCGGCCTTCAGGGAGACGGAGACCTCCTGCGTGGCCAGGAACCCCTTGAGGGCCAGCAGCAGCTCGGCCTGGTAGGTTCCCGGGGTCGCGGCGGAGAAGGACACCGCGACCGGTCGTTTCTCTCCCGGGGCCAGACGGACCGTGCCCGGCGAGACGGTGAACAGGCGGCCGTCGACCGTGACCTCGACCTCAATCGCCTCGGTGCCGGTGTTGGTGACCTGAACCTCGGTCGTCTTGCGGGCTCCCACCTTGATCGTGCCGAGGTCGGCGGACAGCGGATAGACCTGAAGGGGCTCGGCCGATGCCGAGGCGACCAGGCAGGCCGACAACAGGATAGCCAATGGGAAGACCCACCGACGCCGGGTCGGCGGGAGGCGGTACGTCGCTCTGTTCATTACGGGGAGTTCTCGGGTCAGGGCTTTCCGGCGAGGTAAGCGCCAGGCAAAAAAAGAGCGACCAACCCGCCAGAATACCGCACTATCTTTGTCGAAGTTCCACGTCTGGAGGGAAGTGGAGAACTTCCTCAGTGGTATTCTTCTGCGGGTTCAGGTCACTCTTGTGCGGGGAAAAATAGCCAGGTACCAAGGCAAAGTCAAGGGCTCTGCACGCGGCTCCGCCTGATCGATCCCCAGGCTCCGGTCAAGCCGGCAGCAGGACGTCGAGGCCATCGACCAGACGGTCGATCCCCTGCGCCACCCGTTCGGGGGGCAGGGCCCCGTAGGCGATGCGGACGTAGCATCCGGCGGTCAGCCCGAAGGCGCTGCCCGGGATGACCGCCACGCGGTACTCGCGTACCAGCCGCTCCACCAGGGCCATCGGCGGCATCGAGGTTCGCAGGCGGGCCAGCAGGTAGAAGGCGCCGCTGGCCGCGAGGATCGCGCAGCGGTCCCCGAGCTGGGCCAATCGCTCCAGGCAGAGGACACGGGCGCGGTCGATCTCCGGAAGGAAGCCGCGGCAGTAGGCCGGACCGGCTTCCAGGGCGCCCAGGGCCGCGTGCTGCGACACCACCGGGGCGCAGATCAGGACCGTGTCCTGGATCTTCTCCAGGGCCCCGAGCAGGGCTCGGGGAGCGACCAGGTACCCGACGCGCCAACTGGCCATCCCGTACCCCTTGGAGAAGGAGAACAGGGACAGGGTGTGGCCGGCGCTGTCCGGGAGCGATCCCGGCGAGAGGTGACGGTGGCCGCTGTAGGTGAAGTATTCGTAGGCCTCGTCGCTGACGTGGTAGAGGCCGCGCTCGCGACAGAGCGCGTTGATCGCCCGGAGCCGCTCCGGCTCGTAGACCACGCCGGCCGGGTTGTTCGGGGAGATGGTGACCACGGCCCGGGTGCGCGGGGTGATCGCCGCCGCGATCGCCTCCAGGCTCGGCTGGCCGTGCGCGTCGGTGGCGGCCAGCACCGGCCGCACGTTGGTCATGGTCGCCGCCATCTCGTGGTTGAAGTAGAAGGGCGACATCATCACCACCTCGTCGCCCGGATCGGCGATGGCCAGCAGGCAGTGACAGAAGCCCATGTTGCTCCCCGCGGTGACCAGGAGGACCTGGTCCTCTCCCACCTCGAGCCGGTTCTCGGCGGCCAGCTTGGCGCGCAGGGCCGCCCGCAGCTCGGGCAGGCCGGCGACCGGATGGTAGTGGTGGTCGCTCAGGCGGTCGCCGAAAGCGGCGGCAGCAGCCAGGGCCTGGGGCGGCGGCGGGTAGTGGACGACCCCCTGGCCCAGGGAGATGGTGTCGGGCGTGGCGCGGATCAGGTCAGCGACGATCGGGATGACCGGGTCCTGGACTTGGCGCAGCCGCACCGACTCGCCCGGGCGGACCGCGGCCGCGACGGGCGAGGGTGAGGTCACGAGCGCAGGACCTCCTGGAGTAGGTCGAAGAGTCGGTCGATCTCACCCCGGGTCTCGGCGTCGAGGGCATAGGCCATCGGTCCCCGGTGCACCTGGCGGGGGAAGAGCCCGCGGCGGTGCATCAGGTACCGCTCGGCCACGATGAACCCGTCCAGCCCGCCCTGGAGCTGCAGCGAGATCAAGGCGCAGATCGGCAGGTACACGGCGTAGGTGCGGCGCTCGTCCCCTGCCCGCAGGGCCCGCCACAGGGCCACCAGGCCGTCGAGCAGCTCCACGCCGGGGATGGTGCCGCTGATCCCCCGACGATAGGAGTCGACCAGGAGAATGCCGCCGCTTCCCTCGAAGATCGCGGCCCGGCCGCCGGTCTTCTCCCGCAGCGCCGAGATGCAGGGACCCAGCGGCGTGGCCTCGGGTTTGAAGAGGATGCGGTCGGGGTTCTCGGTGAAGAGGCGGGCCTGGAAGTCCAGGCTCATCGAGCGGCCGACGTAGGAGCTGGCGTCCTGGACCAGCAGGGGAAGGGAGACCTCGTCCAGCAGACCGCCGAAGTAGTCGTGGAGCTGCGGCTCGGACATCGCCTGGGAGATCGGCGGGATGGCCATCACCGCGGCGGCTCCCCCATCCTCGGCGGCGCGGGCGAATTGGCGCGCCTGCCGGGTGCTCTCGGCGCCGACGCTGATGACCACCGGGCCGCGACCGGCGGCGAACTCGACCAGCCGGCGGGGCAGCTCCAGCCGCTCGGGGGTGGTGAGCCGCAGCAGGTCGGAGACCAGGGCCAGGGTGCAGCCGTCGGCGCCCACGCCGAACAGGTAATCAACCTCGCGGCGCAGTACGTCATAATCGATGGCCAGGTCGTCGCGGTAGGGCATGTGCACGACCGGCAGCACGCCCTGGATCGGTGGTTTCACCGGGCTTCTCCTCTGGTCTTTTCCCCCGGGGCGGCAGCACGGGTCTGCAGTGCCGCGAGGACGCGGTCCGGGGACATGGGCAACTCGGTCAGCCGCACGCCGACGGCGTGGTGGATGGCGTTGGCGATGCAGGCGAGCGGCGGCACGATCGGTACCTCGCCCACGCCGCGGATGCCGTGCGGGCTCGAGGGATTGGCCACCTCGACGATCACCGGCTCGATCATCGGCAGGTCGAGCGCCGTGGGCATGCGGTAGTCGAGGAAGGTCGGGTTGGCCATGCTGCCGTCGGGGTTATAGACGTACCCCTCGGACAGGGCCCAGCCGATCCCCTGGGCCGCGCCTCCCTGGATCTGCCCCTCGACGTAGGCCGGGTGGATCGCCTTGCCCACGTCCTGCACCGCGGTGTAGCGGAGGACCGTCACCTTGCCGGTCTCCGGGTCGACCTCGACGTCGGCGATATGGGTGGCAAAGGCGTTCCCCGGGGCCCCGGCGTTCACCGACCCGGTGCCGGCGACCGGACCGCCGGTGCTCCCCTGGGCCTCGGCGACCTCGCGGAAGGTGAGCCGGCGCGAGGGATCCGAGGTGCAGACGAAGGCGCCGTCGGCGAAGTGGACGTCGGTCTCCGGTACCTCGAGTTGGAGCGCGGCCCGCCGGCCCATCGCCTGCTTGAGGTTCTCGGCGGCCAGATAGCAGGCGTGACCGGTGGCGTAGGTGACCCGGCTTCCCCCGGTGCCGTCGGTGTACCCGATGGAGCTGGTGTCGGGGATGCTGGGGATCACCTCCTCGGCCCGCAGTCCGAGGGTCTCGGCGACGATCATCGCCATGGCCGCCCGCGAGCCGCCGATGTCGACCGATCCCTCCTGGAGGTTGACCGTGCCGTTGGCGTTGACGGTGACCACCGCGGCTGACTGGCCGCCGCCGTTGAACCAGAACCCCGAGGCCACCCCGCGGCCCCGATGCGGGCCGGTCAGCGGCGCGCGGTAGTGCTCGGTGGCCATCGCCGTCTTGACCGTCTCGACGCAGCCGATTACCCGGAAGACCGCGCCGTCGGCCCGGCGCGTGCCCTCGTGGGCGGCGTTCCGCAGCCGCAGCTCCAGGGGATCGAGCCCCAGCTTCTCGGCCAGCTCGTCGACCACGCTCTCCGCGGCAAAGGCGGCGTTGGGCGCTCCGGGAGCGCGGTAGGCCGAGGACTTGGGCTTGTTGACCACCACGTCGTAGGCGTCGATGACCACGTTCTCGAGGTCGTAGGGCGCGAAGATGCAGGCTGCCGCGGCGCCGACCGCCGATCCGGGGAAGGCCCCGGCCTCGTAGGCCAGGTACGCCTCCCCGGCCACGATGCGTCCGTCCTTCGTCGCCCCCAGGCGCACGCGGATGAACGACCCCGGGGCCGGACCCGAGGCCTGGAAGACCTCGGACCGGGTCATCACCATCTTGACCGGGTGGCCGGTCTTGTGGGACAGGACCGCGGCGGCCGGCTCCATGTACGCGGGGAACTTGCCGCCGAAGCCGCCGCCGATCTCGCAGGGGATCACCCGGATCTGGGAGACCGGGATCTGGAGGACGTCGGCCAACTGGCCGCGGATGTCGAAGGGCCCCTGGGTGCTGACCCAGACGGTGATGCTGCCGTCGGCCTTCCACCAGACCGTGGTGTTGTGCGGCTCGATGTACCCCTGGTGCACCGTGGCCGTGGAGAACTCGCGCTCGACGATCACCTCGGCCTGAGCAAAGCCGCGCTCCGGATCACCCATCCGGTGCTGGTGGTGGCTGGCGACGTTGCTGCGCCGGTCGGTGGGTTGTCCCAGCTCCCGGGTGGTGCGCCGCTCGTCCAACAACGGTGCGTCGGCGGCCATGGCCGCCCGCACCTCGACCACCGCCGGCAAGACTTCGTAGGAAACCTCGATCAGCGCCAGGGCCTCTTCGGCCACGTGGGGACTGATCGCCGCCACCGCGGCCACGGCGTGCCCTTTGTAGAGGACCTTGCCCGAGGCCAGGGAGTTGCCGGCCACCTCGCGGATGTTGACGCTGGTCTCGCCGAGGCGGGCCACGCGGTCGACCGTGGCCACCAGGTCGTCGGCGGTGACCACGGCGCGCACCCCGGGAAGGTGCTCGGCCCGGCGGGTGTCGATGCTCAGGATGCGGGCGTGGGCGTGCGGGCTGCGCAGCACCTTGCCGTAGAGCATCCCCGGCAGCCGCACGTCGGCGCCGTAGATCGCCTGTCCGGTGACCTTGTCCACCCCGTCGTGGCGGATCGGGCGGGTGCCGATGACCCGGTACTTGCCGCCGGAGGTGTAGTCCTGGGGAATGGCCTGTGTCATCGCGGGCCGACTCCTTGGGGTTTGATGCGGATAATCGAGCGAGGGACGGTGTAGCGTAATCAACGCCCCCCTGAATGTCAATCGGCCTGCTCTCGGACCGCGACCAGAGCCCGGGTTGACACCCGCTTCCGGCCCGGCGTTTTTCCGGGCATGACCGGTGATGGACGAGCATGGCCGCGCGGCCGACCGGACGGCGTTCTGCCCGAGGGGGAGGTGCACGTGTGGCTGGTGCACCTCGACGTGGAGCCCGACGAGGCGGAGCGTCTGATCCCCCTGCTGTCTCCGGACGAGCGCGAGCGGGCGACCCGTTTCCGGCTGCCGGGACACGGCGCCCGTTTCGTCGTGGCGCGGGCCGCGCTGCGGCTGCTGCTGGCCGCGCACGTGGGTCAGGCGCCGGCGGAGCTCCGATTCACCTACGGTCCACGCGGGAAGCCGGCCCTGGCCGGCGGCGCCGGATCCGGGCTGGAGTTCAACCTGAGCCATTCCCGGGGAACGGCGCTCTACGGGATCAGCCGGGGGCGGGCGGTGGGGATCGACCTGGAGTACGTCCGTCCCGGGATCGACGTCGAGGCCCTGGCCCGCCGGTTCCTCGCCCCCGAGGAGCGCGAGGTGCTGGGCGGCCTGGCGTGCGAGGTGCGACTGGAGGGATTCTACCGCTGCTGGACCCGGAAGGAGGCCCTGCTCAAGGCCCTGGGCGAGGGACTGACCGTGCCGCTGTCCAGCTTTGCCGTTTCCTGCGCCCCGGGCGAGGAGGCGCGGATCCGGCGCGGGTTCGATGAGTCGGTCCGCGCCGACCGGTGGCGGCTGGAGGACCTGAGTCCCGGGCCGGACCACGCGGCCGCACTCTGCGCCGAAGGCACCGACTGGTCCTCGCGGTGCCGCTCCTGGCGGCCCGGACAGGCCTGATCCGACGGTGGCGCTGGACGGGGGCTAGTGTCGCGTCGCAGAAATACCTTGGCATTCGCGGGCCGATCCATCCCGGCCAGCGTCGTTGCGCTCACTTCCTGTATCTTGCTGTCGATACGGGGCGTTCGCGCGCCTAGCTGGCCGGGCACCTCGGCCCGCTCGATGACACAACTTATTTCTGCGACGCGACACTAGATCACCAGCTCGGTGGCGACCCCGCGGAGGTCCATCTCAAAGTCGATCCGCTGCACCGGCGGCCGGGTGCAATGCCAGCAGAGCCCCTCGCGACGTGCCGGCCCGGTCCCGGCCAGCACGATCTCCTCGGCAACCCAGGTCTCCAGGCGAGCGGTGTAGACGTTGACGCTGGTCACCATCGGCCAGTCGCCGCCCAGTCCGCATAGCCGCTCGGTCATCACCTGCATCACGTAGGTCGCCTTCTCGCGCAGAGCCTCGGCGCTGTCCTCGCCGGGGCGGATGATCCGCTCCTCCTCGAGCACCCCCTCGCGCAGCTCGCCGGCTCCGGCTACGACCAGGGTCGGTCGCATCGGTCCGGCCGCCGGAACCGTATAGGAGAAGGCATGCAGCACGACCTCCGAGGGAGGTTGGTGCACCGGGGCCACGTTGGTCCTCGCCACGGGGTTGTACTCGCCCACGTACAGGTTCCAGTCGCGCAGCAGCTCGCAGTAGGTCCGGTTGAAGGCGATGAACCCGGACATGGTGAAGGGGGCCGGCGAACGCAGCTCCACGGCGCACACCGCCTCCCGGCCCCGGCCGGTGGTCCGCAGGTGCTCGTCGATCCGCTCGAACCCCTGCCGCCAGGGAAGCAGGCAGGCGAAGGCGGCGCGGACGATCTGATACCCCGGATCGGCGATCACCCCGCAGGAGTAGGGATCGATCCCGGTGAGGAAGCGATAGTGACCGGTCGGGTGCGCCAGCAGCATGGAAGGGCCTCGACGGGTGAGGGGACCGGCGTCACCTCGATGCCGCGCCGGCCGTATTCGGTACAACCTCCTGGCAATATAGAGGTTGGATCGGCTCCCGTCAGTGCTGCGGAGTTCCGTCAGGTCGGATCGCGCCGCCCCTCATCCGGGCACCTTCGAGTAACTCATTGGCCGAGAGTCCGTTGACCTTGTCTTTCCCCTTGACAGGCCGCCTGCCGCGCCGTATAAGTACCTCGTCATCTTCTTCCCCTCCGCACCGCCGATCGGGTTGGTGCGGTCACTCCGGTTTCGAGCAGGTGCGACCATGGCTGTCGGTATCTCTGCAGGCATCCGCTCAGAGGCCGCCGCGGCTGGCGTGATCAAGGCTGCCGCTGCCGCGGCTCGTCGAGTCGAGGCCAGGACCGAGGCGGCGCGGGCCGAGGGAGAGGTGCGCGACCGGATCATGAAGCGGGTCGACGAACTGGTGAAGGGGATGGAGACCCTGGCCCAGCACATGAAGGCCGAGGACGTGAGCACCACCAGGCGGTCGGTGCTCTACTCCCGATACAACGAGCTGCAGCGTCAGGTCAACCGGATCGACGGGATCGTCGGCAGCGAGGGACAGGAATCCCGCGCGCAGCAGGCCGTGGCATCCGCCGGGCCCGGGACCGAGGGGTACGCGACCGACGTTCCGGACCCCGAGGAGAACCCTCCGGCTCAGGGAGCCGACTCGGCGGAGTCCGCCGCAGAGGTGGTCCAGGCCGCGCCGAGGGAAAATACCCCGACCCAGAACCCCGTAGCCGAGGACCCCCCGCGCACCGGGGGCACGGTGGACCTGCAGGTCTGAGCCTCAAGCCAACAGGAAGACGGTAGTCGTGCGGGAGGCCGGGGAAACCTGGGTCTCCCGTTTTGTTTCTTGTCTTGCCGGCTTTCGACCCTCGGCTATATTCTCACACCCTCGGGCAACGAGCGCCCGTTATCCATCTCTCCGGAGGGAGTCGGCGATGAGTAGCGCCAGCCATCGACGTCTGATCATCATCGGGTCCGGACCTGCCGGCCTGACCGCCGCGCTCTACAGCGCCCGCGCCGACCTGGCCCCGCTCGTGCTCGAAGGAATCCAGCCGGGCGGGCAGCTCACCATCACCACCGAGGTGGAGAACTTCCCCGGCTTCCCCGAGGGGGTGATGGGGCCGGAGCTGATGGACCGCATGCGTGCGCAGGCCCAGCGCTTCGGCGCCGACTGCCAGTTCCGCACCGTGACCGGGGTCGATTTGGCGCCGCAGCCTTTCCAGGTGAGCACCGACGATGCGGCGTACACGGCCGACGCGGTGATCGTGGCCACCGGGGCCAGCGCCCGGCTGCTCGGCCTGGAATCGGAGATGCGGCTGATGGGCCACGGGATGTCGGCCTGTGCCACCTGCGACGGCTTCTTCTTTCGGGGGAAGGAGGTCGTCGTGGTGGGCGGCGGCGACTCGGCCATGGAGGAGGCCAACTTCCTCACCAAGTTCGCCAGCAAGGTGACCGTGATCCATCGCCGCGAGGGGTTCCGGGCCTCGCCGATCATGCTCCAGCGGGTGAAGGAGAACCCGAAGACGGCCATGGTGCTCAACGCCGCGGTCGAGGAGATCCTGCAGACCGAGGGCGAGCTGGCGGTCCGCGGGGTCCGCCTGCGACATACCCAGACCGGGGAGATCTGGGAGTACCCCTGCGACGGGGTCTTCATGGCCATCGGGCACGAGCCGAACTCGGCCGCCTTCCAGCCCTATCTCGAGGTCGACGCCCAGGGGTACATCCGCACCCGGCCCGACTCCACGGCCACCAGCGTGACCGGTGTCTTCGCCTGCGGCGACGTGCGCGACCGGATCTTCCGGCAGGCGATCACCGCCGCCGGCAGCGGCTGCATGGCGGCGATCGAGGCGGAGCGGTTCCTCGAGAGCTGAAGTCCC
>JBAZUN010000002.1:0-41815 GCA_041661365.1 Candidatus Latescibacterota bacterium | reverse complement strand
GTTGTCCGGCGCCCCGGGCAGGACGGTCTTGCCGTTGGTGTAGTAGAGATGGCTCGGGGGCATGTCGGCCCCGGTGCTCATCACCACCTCGGTCCTGCCGAAATGCCGGTAATCCCGGCTCGTCGAGCGGCCGATCGAGCGCCGGCCCACGCCGATCCAGTTATCCGGTCCCTCCTGCTCGAACCCGGGCGCCTTGGCGCCGACCTGCCAGGCGCGGACGTAGGCCACGTATTCCCCTCTCTCCGCGTCGTACTCGCAGGTATTGTGGGTGTCGGCGTGCTGGACCATCAGGGGCTCCGGCCTGGATCGCCAGTGGATCCCGTCCGGGGAGACCGCGCCGAACACCCCCATCACGCAGCGGAAGCCACCCACGTCCCGGCGCCGCGCCATGCTGTCCACCTCGCCGGGGTATCTCGCGGCAAAGGCCTCCCACTCCCCCTCGGAGAGGATACCCAGGTAGAACAGCTTGTAGCGCTCGGCCGGAGAGGTGGGATCGACGAACACGCAGGCGGTGTGCAGGCCCCGCGTGGAGCCGTCGAGGTCGCCCCGGAAGACGATGTTGTTGTCCCGGCTCCCGGCGCTCTCGAACAGGCCGAGCCTGGGGAACTCCCACGCGACGCCGTCCGGCGACTCGGCGTAGCACAGGTGGCTGTTGTGCCCCGGCAGGATCCGATCCTTGGTGCTGAACGGCTCCGGCTGGGCACAGGCCGCCTGGGTGTACCAGGCCTTGTACCTGCCGTCGTCGAACAGGGTCGCGGCGACCTGGCCCGGCGCGAACGGCACCTTCCGGGCCGGCTGGGCCTCGAGCCGGCTCCCCCGCGGCATGCCGTTCGGGACGAAGCGGGCCGGCCGGGTCCCGTCACCGGCCAACCAGGCGCCCACGTTCCTCTCCGCCTCCGTGGCGTCCGGGGCCACCTCGACCTGCCACGAAAAAGATCCCTGCCTGACGTACTTCCAGCTCGTGAAGTAGATGAACCGGCCGTTCAGCTCGACCGGCTCACCGTAGATCCGGCCGACCTGCCCGGCAACGCCCATTGGCCTGGACATGATCCACGCTCCCCTGGTTGTTCTGCACCATCGCCCCATCGGCCGGGACGACTCGACTGCCTATGCGGACTCCCGTCAGCACGGACACCATCCCAGAGCCGCGCCCGGCGGGATGACAGGCGCCGGCTCGGTGCCTACTATACTGCATCGCGTCGGGGCCGGGAGCCGACGCTTGACGAGGAGGAAGCGGATGAAGATCGCCGTGATCTACCACTCCGAGACCGGCAACACGCGGCGGATGGCCGAGCTGGTCCGGGACGGATGCCAGCAGGTGGCAGGCGTCGAGGCGCGCTGCATGTCCATCGACCAGGTCGACCCGACCTGGGTCGAGGAGGCCCGGGCCGTGATCCTCGGCTCGCCGACCTACGAGGGGACCTGCAGTTGGCAGATGAAGAGGTACCTGGACACCGAGCCCCGCGGGCTGGCCGGCAAGCTGGCCGGGGTGTTCGTGTCGCAGAACTGGCCGGGCGGCGGGGGAGGGAGCTTCGCCGAGATGTCGATCATCGCCGCGCTGCTGGTGCACGGGATGTTGGTATACTCGGGCGGCATCTCCGAGGGGATGCCCTTCCTGCACTTCGGCGCCGTGTCCACCAAGGCGCCCCAGGACGCCCTGTCCCACGACCGCTGCCTCAAGCTGGGTCGCAACATCGCGGCCAAGGCCGTCGAGCTCTTCGGTCAGGCCTGACCAATGGAGCCATATACCATGAATGACGAGCCGATCGATCCGGCCAAGGAAGACCTGCCCCTGCATCACTGCCGGGACTATCGCTCCAACAATCCCACGATCAACCTGAGAGACACGATGGGCGCCCTGATCCTGGGGGCCATCTCGCTCATCCTCCTGGTCTCCTGGATGCGGGCCATGTCGCGCCTTCGCAAGCTCGAAACGCAGCTCGGCGGCCGCCGCTGACCGGGCTGCAGCACCGCAACGCCTGGCATCATCTATCGCGTGGTGGGCGGCCGCGTCTAGGTCCACCTCATCGCCGATGGCCGCCGCGACCTGCAGTCGCTGCTGGGCCGCCTACTGCTGTCCACGGGATAGGCCCCCGCCCGGCGCCCTTTACGGCCGGAACAGCCGGCAGCAGTGGCTCTGCGGGTCGGCGATCCCCAGGGCCTCGAAGAGCAGATGGGCAAAGGCCCGGTGGCCGTACTCGTTGGGGTGGAAGGCGTCGCTCATCCAGTAGTAGTGACGGTCGACCCGCTCCCGCCAGAACCGCTCGTGGTCGACCAGCGGCGCACCGGTCCGGGCCGCGACCTGCCGCACCGCCTCCATGTACGCCCCGAACCCCGCCTCCCGGTCGGGCGCGGCGCCGGGCAGGATCGGGCAGGTGGTCTGCAGCACGGTCTGGCCACCCAGTCCCGCGATCCGCGAGACCAGGGTCTCCAGGTTGGCGCTGAACTCGGCAACCGAAATGCCGCTGGCCGCGGAGCAGTCGTTCATCCCGATCATGACGAAGACGGCCTGGGGCGCGAACTGCCCCACGCGCCAGTCGAACTGCTCGAGCAGCAGGCGGGTATTGTGGCCGCTGATGGCGGTGTTGATCACTACGTCCAGGCCGCGACCCAACTCGAAGCGGACCCGCTCGGCAAAGACCTCGGTGTAGTCGCGCACCCCAAACGTATGCAGGGCTCCGTGGGTGATGCTGTCCCCGTAGAACAGCCACTTGACCGGGGCAGCCGACTGCAGCAGCCGGGACAACCGTTCCATCGGTCTCTCTCCTCTCCCTGAGGTTTGCCCGCTGGCAGCCTTACCGATCTTCGCCTCAGGCACTCTCGCGGACTACGCGTGCGGCGATCGCGGCCCACTCCCACAGCCGCTGCGGTTGGTACGCCACGGTGCTGATGTCCTTGAGGATGAACTCCAGCGGGCAGCCGTGGCGCCGGCAGGTCTCCAGAGTCCGCCGCAGGTCGCGCTCGACCGCGGCCGGTTCCCACTGCCGGATCGCCAGGAAGGCCGGTGACGGCTTGCGCGAGAAGACGAAGTCGCCCCCGATCCGCTCGGCCCCGCGCTCCTGGTCGACCCAGGGGCTCATGCTGATCTTGCGCACCCCGGGCACCTGGCGGATGATCGCGATCTTCTCGTCCAGCGGCTCGCAGCACCCGTAGTAGACCAGGCCGAAGCGGGCGTACCACTGCCGCGCGTAGGCCAGCTCGAACTCCTGGTGGGTGGCCGGGCCGACCGTAGAGAAGATCTGGGCCATGCCGCAGGTCCACAGGTCGCAGGCCCGGGGCCGCGCCGGATCGAACCCCGGGGCCGGCAGCTCGTCGGTGTACGCCCCGGTGCAGTGGATGGTGGCCTGCCCGTGGCCGAGGAGCCCCTGAGCCTCGAGCTGGTCGAGCATCGACAGATAGGCCGTGGTCAGCCGGCCGATGATCCGGTGCATGAACTCGGGCCGGTCGGCCAGGTCGTAGAGCAGCCCCTCGACCCCGCGCCACTGGACGATGGCATCCCAAGGCGCGAACGAGGGGAAGGCCCCCTGCATCTTCACCTCGAGGAGGCCGTCGAACAGCTCCCGCGCCTTGGCCTCCAGCTCCGCCGTGGCGGCCTCGTCGTGGCTGATCCGCGGGGTCTGGATCTTCTCCAGCTCCCCCTCGTCCCGGATCTGGTCGATGTAGTAGTGACCCACGACCCCGTTCTTCGGGTCGGTGGCCGCGGTCTGCTCGATCGTCTGCACCCCGAACCCGGTATTGCGGATCGCCTTGCCGACCTCGATCACCGGCTCGACGACCATGTCCCCGGGCATGTGCTTCCACGAGTACAGGGTGCGGCGCAGCCCGCCCTCCAGGCCGCGGCAGAACGGATCCTCGGACCGGACCGTCAATTCGCCGTCGACCTCCATCTCGTGCCAGCAGACCTGGTCGATCATCACCATCGGCCGGACCGGCCGCAGCCCGTTGAGCGCCTTCCACAGGCTGATGGTCTCCTGCTGAACGGGCAGCGCGGCGATCTCGGCCACCTCGGCGGCCAGGCTACGGATGATCTCGCGGTCCTTCTTGCTGACGGGCATCGGTGCTCCTCCGTTGGGCGCGTTAGGTGGCTCTAGGCCGGGTGAAGCGCTCGGGATCCAGGGCCTCGGGGGTGATCTGGATGCGGTGGATCGCGCCGCGGAACCAGCAGACACGGTTGAGCCGCACCCCGATCGAGGTCCGGCCGCCGGTCGCGGGGTGGTAGTCGAACGGTGCCTCCTGCTCGAGCCGGCCGTCGACGAAGTTGGCGTGACGCCGGCCGTCCCAGACCGCGGCCAGGTGGTACCAGGCACCGGTCGGATGCGGGAATCTCCGATTGAGCAGGGTGCTGTCCGCGGTTCCGGACAGGATGAAGGTGTCCAGGTACCAGGAGTCGGCACCGACCAGGCGGGTCTCGAAGAGCAGGCGGTCGCCGTCGGGCTGCCCGAGATGCAGGAACCGCTGCTCGGTCAGGCCACCGGGATCGGGCCGGAAGACCACCTCCACGGTGAAGGCGGTCAGGCCGGCCAGCGGGTTGGTCTCCAGCCACAGGCTGTCGCGGTCGCCGCTGAAGACCACGGCCCGGCCGAGCGGACAGGGAGCGACCCGAGGCGCGCCCTCGACCGAAAAGCCGGCGGCCTGCAGGCGCTCGAGGTCGTCGAGGACCCAGGTCACCGATCCCTGCACCACGCGATTCCCCTTTCCCGGTACCCCCGCGGCGCCCCGGCTCGCGGTGGTCTACTGTCGCGTCCTGCCGGGGAGGTAAGGTAACGCCGCCACGCGGGCCGGGTCCAGCGAGCGTCCGCTCACCCTTCCTGCTCGGCGGCCAGGAAGGCCTGGAGATGGCCCCGCAGCACGGCCTCGGCCTTAGCCAGTCGGCCGCGTCCTAGCAGCTCGACGAGCTGGCAATGCTGCCTCACCCCCTCGTCGTGCCGGTGGGCCACCACGGTCTCCTGGAACCGCCGGAAGAAGGCGTGCAGGATGTCGCTGAAGAGCACCAGCGGCCCGATCCCACTGGTCTCGACCAGGGCCCGGTGAAAGGCGATCTCCCCCTCGATGAACGCCTCGGGCAAGGTCTCATCCTCGGTGCGCGCGGCCAGCTCCAGGAGATGCTCGCGCAGCTCGGGCTCGCCGGCCAATCGCTCGGCGGCGAACGGCAGGGCGCCGACCTCGATGACCAGCCGGGCCTGCACGAGCTGGCGGCCGGGGTACCGGACCAGGGCATGGTGGTACCCCAGGATCTCGGCGATCCGGGTCACGTCGAATTCGCCCACGGTCAGGCCGCGGCGGGGGGCGGCGCGGATGATCCCCAGGAAGTTCAGGGTGCGGGTAGCCTCGCGCACGCTCAGCCGCGAGACCCCGAAGCGCACGGCCAGCTCCTGCTCGGTGGGCAGACGGTCTCCTGGCTGGAGTCCCTGGTCCACGATGAGCTGCTTGACCCGGGTCACCACCACCTCGCCCAGGGTCTGCCGGGGAACCGTCGGCTCCATCTCGTCCTCCACCTGCCCCTGCGCCGAGGCCAGGAGCGGCTCCGGCCACCGGTGCGGCTGGATCACCTGGCGCCGGAGTCTTGCCGGAGAATTTCTTTGACAGTATTTTCATCAGATCATATGATGATTGTCAAGAGGGGGATCGGATGGGCAAGCAGAGGAAGCGGTCCGCGGCAGGGGCCGAACCCGACCGGGAAGGCCTGCTGACGCTCTACCGCACCATGGTGCTGGTCCGGCAGTGCGAGGAGCAACTGGCCCGGGCCCACGGGCGGGGCCTGGTCCACGGCGCCTGCCATACCTATGTAGGGGAAGAGGCGGTCGCCACCGGGGTCTGCGCCCACCTGAGCGCCCGGGACGTGGTCTTCAGCACCCATCGGGGGCACGGCCATGCCCTGGCCAAGGGCCTGGACCCGCGCCGGCTCTTTGCCGAGCTGTTCGGCCGCGCCTCGGGGTGCTCGGGCGGTCGCGGCGGCAGCATGCACCTCTTCGCCCCCGAGATCGGCCTGATGGGGACCAGCGGGATCGTCGGGCCGTGCATCCTGCAGGCGACCGGCGGGGGGTACTCCTTCAAGCTGCGGCAGGACGGCGGGGTGGCCGTGGCCTTCTTCGGCGACGGTGCCGCCAACAACGGGGCCTTCCACGAGGGCCTCAACATGGCCAGCATCTGGAAGCTCCCGGTCCTCTTCGTCTGCGAGAACAACCAGTTCGCCACCGAGGTGCCGATCTCCTATTCGGCCGGCAATCCAAATATCGCGGCCCGCGCCGCGGCCTACGGTCTGCCCGGGGTGCAGGTGGACGGGAACGACGTGGTGGCGGTGCACCGGGCCGCCGGCGAGGCCGTGGCCCGGGCTCGGGCCGGCGAGGGGGCCACCCTGCTCGAGTGCGTCACCTACCGCACCCGGCCGCACGCCGAAGGGATGGGCGACTACACCTACCGCACCCGCGAGGAGGTCGAAGGTTGGAAGGCCCGCTGCCCGATCTCCCGGTTGCGCACCCACCTGCTTGAAGCAGGGCTGGCCAAGCCCGAGGAGCTGGAGGCGATCACGACCAATATCCAGGCTCGGGTCGAGGAGGCCCAGCGCTTCGCCGAATCTGAGTCGTGGCCCGAGCCGGACCGCCTGGCCCAGCACGTGGTGAGCGAGGCGGTCCCGCTGCCCGAGCCGCCGGCGCCCGAGACCGGCCGCGAGATCTCCTACACCAAGGCCACCCACGAGGCCCTGGTCGCGGCCATGGCCGCTGACCCCGGGATCTTCGTCCTGGGCGAGGGGATCGGCAAGCGGGGCGGAAACTTCGCCACCACCACCGGACTGTACGACCTGTACGGTCCGGTGCGGCTCTGCGACACCCCGATCTGCGAGCGGGGGTTCGTCGGCCTGGCCGGCGGCGCGGCCATGACCGGGACCCGGCCGGTGGTCGATTTCATGTTCGCCGACTTCATCCTCGACGGGGTGGGCGAGGTGGTCAACCAGATCGCCAAGATCCAGTTCCTCAGCAACGGCCGGCTGGCCATGCCGGTGCTGCTGCGCGGCTGCATCGGCATCGGTCACTCGGCCGCCACCCACCACTCGGGGAGCTACTACGCGATGTACGGCCACTTCCCCGGGCTCTTGGTCGCGGTGCCGTCCACCCCGTACGATGCCAAGGGGCTGTTCACCCGGGCCCTGCGCGGCCGGGACCCGGTCCTCTTCCTCGAGCACCGGGAGCTGATGGGGGTGAAGGGGCCGGTGCCCGAGGACGACTACGAGATCGAGTTCGGCCGGGCGCGCGTGGTCCGCCCGGGCCGGGACATCACCGTGGTGGCTCTGGCCCTGATGGTCCACCACAGCCTGCAGGCCAGCGAGGAGTTGGCCCGCGAGGGGATCGAGGTGGAGCTGATCGACCCGCGGACCGTGGCGCCCCTGGACCTGGAGACGATCCTGGCCTCGGTCGGCCGCACCGGCCGCCTGCTGGTGGTCGACGAGGACTTCGGGCCGTTCGGATTCGCCAGCGAGATCGTCGGCCGGGTGGCCGAATCCGGCTTCGACGAGCTGGACGCGCCAGTGCGGCGGCTGCACGGGGCTCACGTGCCCACCCCCTACAGCCCGCCGCTGGAAGCCCTGGTGACCCCGAGCCCGCAACGCATCGCCCAGGCCGTGCGCGACCTGCTTGACGAGTAGAGGAAGGGATATGGCCATCGAGATCACGCTCCCCCGCCTGGGTTGGTCCATGGACGAGGGGGTCTTTGTCCAGTGGCTCAAGCAGGACGGCGAGCAGGTCAAGGCCGGGGAGCCGCTCTTCTCCCTGGAGACCGAGAAGGCGGTGCAGGAGGTCGAGGCCACGGACAGCGGCCTGCTGTGCATCCCGCCCGGCAGTCCGGCCGAAGGGGACATGATCCCGGTCGGTCAGGTGCTGGGGTACCTGCTCGCGGCCGGTGAAGAGCCGCCCGCCGGTCCGCTCCCGGTCCGTCCTGCCGCGGAACCGAGCGAGGCAGAGGGAGCTCCTGCTGCCGGCGGCACGACCGCGACCGAACCGGTTGCCTTAGGGCCAGCACCCACGATCCGACCAACGGTTCCGGTCTCGCCCCGGGCAGCCCGCCTGGCCGCGGAGCTAAGCGTGGACTTGGCCGTGGTGACCGGCTCGGGCAGGTCCGGCCGGATCCGCGAGCGGGACGTCCGCGCCGCAGCGACTGCAGGTGGCGGCTCCCCGGTTGTACCCGCGGATGGTCGTCGCTTCACCGCGTCGCCGGACCGCGAGGTGCCGGTTAGTACGGCCCGACGGATGATCGCCGAGAAGATGATGCAGAGCCAGACCGCCACGGCCGCGGTCACCCTGATGGTCCAGGCCGACGCCACCCACCTGGTCAGCCTGCGGACCCAGCTCAAGGCCCTGGCGACCGACGGCGAGCCGCTGCCCAGCTTCACCGACATCCTGATCAAGCTGGTCGCGGTGGCCCTGGCCGAGCACCCGCAGCTCAACTCGCGGTGGACCGGCGAGCGGATCGTGCTCTGCGGCGGGATCCACGTCGGGGTCGCGGTCGACACCGAGGCCGGCCTGGTGGTGCCGGTGATCCGCGACGTGCCGGGCCTGACCCTGCGCGAGGTGGCGGCCCGCTCGCGCGACCTGATCGACCGGGCCCGCAGCCGGCGACTGGCCAGCGAGGAGATGGGCGGCGGCACCTTCACCGTGTCGAACCTCGGCCCCATGGGGATCGATGCCTTCACCCCGATCATCAATGCCCCGGAGTGCGCCATCCTCGGGGTGGGCCGCATCACCCGGCAGGCCGCGGTGGTGGGGGACGCGGTGGTGCCGCGCGACCGGCTCTGGCTAAGCCTGACCTTCGATCACCGCATCGTCGACGGCGGCCCGGCGGCCCGCTTCCTGGAGCGGGTCCGGGTCCTGGTCGAGAACCCTGGAGCGAGGTTGATCCCATGAACAAGCCGACGTGGAAGGTCGCCATCACCGATGCCACCTTCGGGCCGTTCGACCTGGAGGAGGAGGTACTCAGTCCCTTGGGCTGCCGGTTGGTGCCGGCCCAGTGCCGCACCGAGGCCGAGGTCGCGACGCTGGTCGCTGACGCCGACGCGGTGCTGACCCAGTTCGCCCCGGTCAAGGCCCAGGCCATCGCCGCCATGAAGCAGTGCCGGGTCATCGTCCGGTACGGGATCGGCGTGGACAACGTCGACCTGACCGCGGCGGCCGAGCGCCGCATCCCGGTCTGCAACGTCCCGGACTACTGCATCGACGAGGTGGCTGACCACACCCTGGCCCTGATCCTGACCCTGGTGCGGCAGGTCGTGCCCGGACACCTGCTCTTCCGCGGCGGCGGCTGGGGCTTGGCCGGCTCCCTGGAGCAACTGCGCGCCCTCAAGTACATGACCGTGGGGCTGGTGGCCTTCGGCCGGATCGGCCGGGAGGTGGCGGCCCGGCTCCGGCCGCACAAGTGCCGCCTGCTGGTGCACGATCCCCTGGTCCCGGCCAAGGCGATTCAGCAGGCCGGGGCCGAGCCGGTGGCTCTGGACCAACTGCTGGCCGAAAGCGACCTGGTCTCCCTGCACTGCCCCAGCACGCCCCAGACCCGCGGGATGATCGACGCCCAGGCCATCAGCCGGATGAAGCCCGGGGTGCTGCTGGTCAACGCCAGCCGGGGCGACCTGGTGATCACCGACGACCTGGTGGCCGCGCTGAACAGCGGCCGGATCGCCGGCGCCGCGCTCGACGTGACCAGTCCCGAGCCCCTGCCGAAGGACCACCCGCTACGGAGCCTGGACCAGGTGGTGGTCTCGTCCCACGTGGCCTCGGCCACGGTGCAGGCCGTGCGTGCCCTGCGGACCAGCGCGGCCCAGGCCGTGGCCCGGGCCCTGAGGGACGAGCCGGCGGTCAACGTGGTCAACGGCGTCGTCTGAGTTGTTGGTGATTTCGAGAAGGACATCAACGCGATGGATGCGAAGTCCGGTCCCGTCCCGGTCGCGGCCCTGGAAGGGCTGGCCCTCGAGGCCCTCACCCTCTGCGGCCTGAGTCCCGAGGACGCCCGGACCGCCACCGAGGTGCTGGTCACCACCGACACCTGGGGCGTGTTCACCCACGGCACCAAGAGCCTGCGGGGGTACGCCCGGCGCTTGCGCGGGGGCGGTCTTAATCCACGAGGTCGGCCGGTCGTGGTCCGCCAGGGTCCGGCCTGGGCCGTGGTCGACGGCAACTCCTCCATCGGCATGGTCACCGCGATCTTCGCCATGGAGACGGCCATCGCCAAGGCCAAGGCCTGCGGGATCGGCTTTGCCACGGTTAAAAACAGTTGCCACTTCGGCGCGGCCGGGTACTATGCCCAGCTCGCCGTTCATCACGGGATGGTCGGTCAGGCCATGGCCAGCGACACGGCCAGCGTCACCGCGCCCGGTTCGCGTGGCCCGGTCCTGGGGAGCAACCCGTTCGCCTTTGCCGCCCCGGCCGGAGAGGAGCCACCGATCCTCCTCGACGTCTCGACCGCGGCCGTGGCCGGGGGGAAGATCCGCATCGCCGCAACCTTCAATCAGCCGATCCCGGCGACTTGGCTGGTCGACCACGAGGGGGTGCCGACCCTGGATCCGAACCTCTACCCGTACCAGGCCTCGCTGACCCCGATGGCCGGTCACAAGGGGTACGGCCTGGCCCTGATGATCGAGGTTCTCTCCGGACTGCTCAGCGGCGCGAGCCTGACCGGGGCCATCGGGAGCTGGATCGACAGCGACCCCTCCTTGCCCACCGACCACGGGCACGCCTTCCTGGCCCTCGACGTGGGGGCTTTCATCCCCCTCGATCAGTACCGTCGGCGGATGGATGCCCTGATCCGCGAGATCCGGCAGGCGCCCAAGGCCAAGGGCCAGGAGCGGATCTGGCTCCCCGGGGAGAAGGAGTGGGAGGCCAGGCAGCGGGCCCTGAAGCAGGGGATCGACCTGCCGTCCGACGTGCGCGACAGCCTGCGCGGGCTGGTGGCCGACCTGGGCCTGATCGCGCCGGCCTGGCTGTGACCAGCCGCGAGCGGATCCGCCGGATCCTGGCCCACGAGCCGGTGGACCGGATCGGCCTGTTCGAGGTCTTCTGGGCCGATACCGCCCGACGCTGGACCGCCGAGGGTCATCTCCCGCCCGGCGAGGCGATCGAGGACCACTTCGACCTCGACCTCAGGCGAAGCAGCGGCGCCCTCTCCATCTCGGGGAAGCTCCTCGACTTGGTCGCCGACCTGGACGCCGGGGAGCAGGTCCTCGAGGAGACGGCGACCACCCGCCTGGTCCGCGACGGGAACGGCGCCGTGCTCCGCTGGCCCAAGGGGGTCTCGGGCGCACCCGAGCACGTGGACTTCCTGGTGCGGGACCGGGCCGGGTGGGAGCACCAGCTCGAGCCCCGACTGCGCGACCGTGGTCAGCTCGAAAGGCGGATCAACCTCGAGCTGTACCGGCAGGCCCGCCGGCAATGCGACCAGGATCAGCGTTTCCTGGCCTGTGGGGTGGTCGGCGCCTTTGACCTGATGACCCTGATGTGCGGCCACGAGCACCTGCTGGCCGGGATGGCCCTGGACCCGGAATGGGTGCGCACCATGGCCGATCTCTACGGAGAGCTGACCATCGAGCTGCTGGAGATACTCTTCGCGCGCGAGGGGCTGCCCGACGGGATGTGGGTGTGGGACGACCTGGGGTTCGCCAACGGGCCGTTCATGTCCCCGGCCATGTATCGCGAGCTGATCTTCCCGGCGCACCGGCGGCTGTTCGGCTTTGCCCACCAGCGCGGGCTGAAGGTCATCCTTCACAGCGACGGCCGCATCCTCGCCCTGCTGCCGGCCCTGCTCGAAGCGGGCATCGACTGTCTGCAGCCGCTGGAGGCCAAGGCCGGCATGGACCTGGTCCGCCTCAAGCGCGAGTACGGCGACCGGCTGGCCCTGATCGGCGGCATGGACGCACGGGTGCTGGTGACCAACGACCTGGGCGCGGTCCGGGCCGAGCTGGAGGCCAAGGTCCCCGCGGCCATGGCCGGCAGCGGGTACGTGCTGCAGGTCGATCACTCCGTTCCCGACCAGGTGGACTATGACACCTACCGGTACTTCGTCGAACAGGGACTGCGGCTCGGCACCTATACCTGAGCCTTCGCCGCTCCCGGCGGCCCAGGTCCGGGCCGCCATCGACCGCTTCAACGAGGCGGTCAACCGCGGCATGGAGGCCCAGCCGGCCGGTCGCGATTGGGTGCAGCAAGTCCTGCACCGGCGCGGCGGTCCCCGCTGTCCGGTGCGGCTGCGGCGGTTGTCCCTCGACGTCATCCTGCGCCACGGCAAGGCCCTGATCGAGCTGTTCGCCGCGTACCCCGACGACGTGGTCTTTGCCCAGCCGTACGACATCTTCCTGGGGTACCAGCGGCCCGACGACCCGGAGGCCGTGGACCTGGTCGCGGCCCTGACCCGGGAGGCCGAGTGGACCGACGAGTGGGGCACCCGCTGGCGACACGCGGCCGGCGGGGTAGGCGCCTCGACCGTGGCCGCGCCCCTGCCTGACTGGAGCGAGCTGGAGTCCTACCTGACCCGGATGCCGGACCCACGACTACCGGGCCGGCTCGACGGGGTCCTCCCCTCCCTCCGACGCTTCGGCGGCAAGCAGTACTTCGCCGGCATGACCCACCTGATGCTCTTCGAGCGGATGCACTGCCTGCGGGGCTTCGAGAATACCCTCGAGGACCTGTGCCTCCACCCCCGGGAGAGCGAGCGGCTGCTCGACGCCCTTACGGAGTACTACCTCGAGATCGTCCGCGCCTGGGGCCGCCTGCCCGGGGTGGACGGCCTGTTCATGAGCGAGGACTGGGGCACGCAGCAGGCCCTGATGATCTCCCCGGAGATGTGGCGACGGTTCTTCCTCGGCCGGTACCGCCGGATCTTCGACCAGGCCCACCAGGTCGGGCTGGACGTGATCTTCCACAGTTGCGGCAACGTGACGGCGATCGTCGGCGACCTGATCGACGCCGGGATCGACGTACTCGATCCGCTACAGCCCGAGGCCATGGACCTGGCGGCCCTGGCCCGCGAGTTCGGCGGCCGGGTGGCCCTTTGCGGCGGTCTGAGCGACCAGGAGATCGCGCGGCAGACCCCGGCCCAGGTGCGCGCCGCCGTGCGCCACACCGTGGACCTGCTGGGCCGGGCCGGCAACCACGCCTACCTGGTGGGCCCCTCGAACGTCTTGACCCCGGAGATCCCGCTGCCCAATATCGAGGCCCTGTTCCGGGCCTGCCACGAACAGTAGACACGAACAACACGAATGAAGAGAAGAGAGAAACCGATGGAGCGCGAGGAGCTGATCGAGCGGATGTGCGGCCCGGGCCTGCTACCGGTCTTCCGCACCCACCAGCTAGACCACCTGATGGCGGCCAGTCAGGCCTACTGCGAGGCCGGGATCTCCTGCATCGAATACACCCTGACCATGCCCGACGCCCTGGCCCTGGTGCACCGGGCCGCCTCCGAGCTGTCGGCCGGCTGCGCGGTCGGGGCCGGCACGGTGATGGACCCCGGCACCGTGGAGCTGGCCGTGCAGGCCGGTGCCTCCTTCATCGCCGGCCCGGGGTTCTGCCCCGAGGTGGTGGCCGCCTGCCGCCGGCTCGGCGTGGTCAGCGTCGTCGGGGCGGTCACGCCGACCGAGATCATGCTGGCCCTGCGGGCCGGGGCCGACGTCATCAAGGTCTTCCCGGCCTCGGCCGTGGGGCCGGGCTTCTTCGCCGAGGTCGTCGGTCCCTTCCCCGGGGTGCGGCTGATGGCGGCCGGCGGGATCAACCTGGGGAACGTGGGCGACTACATCCGCGCCGGCGCCAGCGTCGTCACCGTGCTGGCCAACGGGCTGGCCACGCCGGCGTACGAGGAAGGTCGCATGGCCGACCTCCAGGCCGCCGCCGAGCAACTGCTGGTCACCATCGCCGCGGCGCGGCGATCCGCCGTCTGAATCCCGAAAGGAGGAACCATGGCCACCGTCAAGGAAGTGCGGGTCAGCGCCACCCTGGGAGCGGGGATGCGGATCGAGAGCCGCGTCCGCGACCACCTGGTCTGCATCGATCAGCCCAAAAATCAGGGCGGCACCGACACCGGTCCGACCCCGCTCGAGCTCCTCTTCTGCAGCCTGGCCGGGTGCATCGCCTCGATCGCCCGGATCGCGGCCCACCAGCAGAAGATCGCCCTGCGCGGTCTCGAGGTGACCGTGGCCGGTGACCTCGACGTCGACGTGCTGCTGGGCAAGTCCCGCGACGCCCGGGCCGGTTTCACCGGGATCACCGTGCAGGCCCGCATCGACGCTGACCTGACGGCCGAGCAGAAGCGCGCCTTTCTCCACGAGGTGGACGCGCGCTGCCCAGTCTCCGACAACCTGCGCCAGCTCACGCCGATCAGCCTCGAGCTGGTCGAAAGCGAGGGATGAGCCATGCAAGTCGACCTGAAGAACCAGGTGGCCGTGGTGACCGGCGGCGGGAACGGGATCGGCCGGGCGATCGTCGACGACCTGGCGGCCAACGGGGCTCTCGTGGCCATCCTCGACCTCGACGGCGATGCCGCGGCCAAGGCTGCAGCCGAGGTGACGGCCGCGGGACAGCAGGCCGCGGCCTGGACCGCCAACGTGACCGACGCGGCTCGCATGGAAGCGGTGGTGGCCGAGATCCTCGCGCGCTGGTCGCGGATCGACATCCTGGTCAACAACGCCGGGATCAACACCAGCGGCAACCGGAAGCCGATCCACGAGTACTCCACCGAGGACTGGAACCGGATCATCCAGGTCGACCTGACCGGCGTCTTCACGGTCAGCAAGGCGGTGATCCCGGCCATCCTGCGCCAGCCCTCCGGCCGGATCGTCAACATCGCCTCGATCGCCGGCCTGGTGCCGTTGCGCCTGCAGTCGGGGTACGTCGCGGCCAAGGCCGGGGTGGTCAACCTCACCCGCTCCATGGCCCTCGAACTGGGACCGCACGGGATCCTGACCAACTGCGTGGCGCCGGGCTCCACCCTGACGGCCGGCACCCGGGCCCTGTTCTACGGTCCGGGCGGCAGCTACAGCGAGAAGGCCCAGGCCATGCTGGCCCACGTGCCGCTCGGCCGGCCGGGCGAACCGGCGGAGATCGCCCACGCCGTGCTCTTCCTGGTCTCGCCCGAGGCCAGCTACGTCAACGGCGCGGTGCTGCCGGTCGACGGCGGCTGGACCGCCGGATACACTCGAGATTTCTAGGCCCGGGACCGTTTCACCCTTCACCCGAGGTAACTGCCCGGTGAACTGCCAGCCAATCGGTCAGCCCTGCCGCAACTTCCAGATCCTCGGCATCGCCAAGCTCAACGACCCGCGCGACGGTGATCGCGAGAAGGTGGTGCTGTCGAACTTCGCCTCCGGCGCCATCGGCAGCATCGTCCTCGTCGACCCGGCCACCGGAACCGGCGAGGCCCTGGACCTGCCCGGCGACAACGGGGCCTGGGCCGTGCTCAACTGGCGCGACGAGCGGCTCCTCATCGGCACCTGCGGCCAGTACGGGTACCTGCACTCCCTCGACCTGGCCACACGGCAGTGGGACGCCCCGCTGCGCGACGAGCGGGAGCAGTACATCTGGAACCTCTGCCTGGGGTCCGACGGTCTGGTCTACGGCGGTACCTGGCCCGGGTGCGTGCTCCTGCGGTACGACCCCGAGCGCCGCACCCTGGAAAACCTGGGCCGGGTCTCGGACCACCCGGACAACATGTACAGCCGCCTGGTCTACGGTGGTATCCCGGGGCATATCCTGATCTCCTGCGGCTCGGCCGAGTCCCACCTGTCATTGTGGTCCATGGAGAGCCGCACCTGGCGCCGCTTCGGCCGACCCGGGGCCTCGGTCAAGGAGATCAACAAGGACTTCCTCTGCCTGCAGACCGGCAGTGAGCTGGACTTCTACGACCTGCACACGCTCGAGCACCTGGAGGGCGACCTCAGCGGCCGCTTGACTCCGGCTGGTCGACCGGCCCGGTACTCGGGGATGAGCTTCTCCATCGGCCTGGCCGACGGCCGCGCCCTGGCCACCCGGGGGCAGGAGTACTACCTCGACGACGGCAGCGAGGTCGCGCCCCTGCTCCAGCCGATTCCCGCGCCCAGGCCGGCCACCCACATCCTCACCATCATCGCCGACGCGGCCGGTCGCATCTGGGGCCCGGCCGGGTTCGGCCAGACCATCTTCTGCCACGACCCGGCCGCGGCTGAGCCGTGGAACTCCCAGGTGGTCTGCAACAACGGCGGCGAGGTCTACGGCCTGGCCGAGATCGACGGCCGGCTCTTCCTGGCCTGCTACTCGGGCGGCGACCACGTGGTCTACGACCCGACCCAGCCCTGGGACCAGATCAACAACCTCAACCCCCGCACCCTGCAGCCGGTGGGGCCAGAGCTGATCCGGCCGGCCGGTCGCAGCGTGGTCGGACCGGACGGCCACTTCTGGACCGGCTGGATGGCCCGGTACGGCACCTACGGCGGCGGGCTCTCCCGCATCGACAGCCGCACCCTGGAGATGACGAGCTGGTACGACCCGATGCCGGCCCAGGCCATCGTCGGTCTGGCCGCGGACCGGCAGTATCTCTACTTCATCACCAGCGGCGGGGCCAACGGCCTGCCGGCCAAGGAAGAGCCGCTGCATTTCGGGGTCTGGAGTCCCGAGGGGCGCCTGGTCTGGAAGCACCAGTTCCCGGTCGGCGTGGCGCTCAAGGGCGTGGCCGCGGTCAACGGCAAGGTGGCCCTGTCCGTGGATCAGCGCATCGAGATCTTCGACCCCGCGCAGCTCCGCTTCGAGCGGGCCGTGGAGCTGGAAACCCCCTGCCACTACCTGGCGGCCCTGCCCTCGGGGCAGGCGGCCCTGTTCTGCGGCAGTCAGTTGTGGCTGCTCGATCCGCTGAGTGGCACGCGGGTTTTTGCCGGCGAGCTGCCGGGACAGGTGAACACCATGGCCGTCACCCCGGCGGGCGAGGTCTACGTGGCCGGCGGCACCACCCTCTACCGGCTGACCCTCTGAGACTTTCTCCTCTCGATGGACCGGTCTATGAATCAGTCGATGGATCAACCTATGGATTCGAGGGCTCCGCACTTCGGCGAGCAGCGGATCTACTACAACAACTTCGCGGCCCACCTGCTTAACGGGTACAACCCGAACATGTACTACCCGGGGCTGCCGCATCGCTGGACCGACGAGGACTGGTTCCGGCTGATCGAGATGATCGCCGGCTTCGGCTTCAACGCCTTCGAGCTCTGGCTCGAGCCCAGGCTGTTCTTCCGCGAGGGGATGGAGTCCGAGGCCGGCCGCGAGTTCCACCGCCAGATGACCGCGGTGGCGGCTCACGGTCACGAGCACGGGGTGCGGACCATCCTCCTGACGGCCCTGGCCACGGTCGGCCCGGACTGGCGGACCCTGTGCCCTAACCTGCCTGAGGAGTGGGCCGAGGTCCGGCACCTGTGGGATGCCTGGACCCGCCGCTTCGAGATCGTCGACGGGGTGGCCATCTTCCCCGGCGACCCCGGGGCCTGCAGCCGCAACGGGTGCACCGCCGAGACCTACATCGACCGCTCGGCCGAGATCGCCGGGCTCATCCGCTGCAACCTGCCGCAAGCCGAGATCGAGCTCGGCACCTGGGGACCGCCCTTCTTCGGCTGGGGGAACCTCCAGTACCCGGAGGGTTGGCAGGGCGAGTTCATCCCCGAGTACCAGCACACGGCCTGGGACTTCAGCCGCGAGCGGGCCGACCGCTCGATGCAGCACCTGCTGCGTCGCCTGCCCGACTTCCCCGACCGGACCGTGGTCTCGATCAATCTCGGGTTCAACGGGAACAGCGATCCCGCGGGCGAGGCCAACGCCATCCCCTGGGCCAACGAGATCGCGCGCCAGCGGCCGATCCGCACCTGGGACTTCAGCCTCACCGAGGGGGAGAACGCCGTCGTGCCGCATTATCGTTTCGCGCGGCTGTTCGCCCAGCGCCGGCGCGAGCGCGCGGCCGCCCCGTACCAGGGCGGGATCTGCTTCACCATGACCCCGCGGCTCAACCAGCTCTCGCTCTACGAGGCGGCCCAGTCCTTCCTCGACCCGGACGCCGATTCCGAGGGGTTGGCCAGCGGCTTCTACGAGCGGCTCTTCGGCCGGGCCGGCCGCGAGCTGGTGCCCCTGCTCCCCCTCTTCGAGGCGATCCCCGACTGGGGGAACTGCACCCGGATCGAGCTGACCCGGGGCGAGTATCATTGCCAACTCACCCGGTTGGCGGAGTGCCTGCGCGACCTGCATCCCGAGGCCGGCCAGGCCGTGCCCTTCCATCCCACGGTGCCCGAGTACCGCGAGGAGCTGCTGTTCTTCGCCGAGCTGTTCTCCGCGCTCTCCGGTCCGAGCCCGGATTACGACGGTCTGCGGCAGCGGTACTGGCAGCGGGTCTACCCCATCTACGACCAGTTGCCCCGGCACGTGGACCCGCGTCCCCATGCCGCCACCGACCGTCTGATCCGGCACTTCGTCGACCGGCCTGATCCGGGGGAACCGATCGGCGGGTGAGCGGCCCAGACCGACCAAGCCGGACGCTCTCCAGCCCTTCATCTGTTTTGGCGTAGGAGTCAGCCGGGCGTGGAGCCCGTCACTGCGAAGAGGGTGTCCCCCTTACACCCACGCACACATGTTCTACGACGCAAACTCCCTGCCGTATCTCTCCGGGATCGGTCCAGCCGCAGTTGGCGGTGATCGTCCGGTTCAGCCATGCTGGTGGTTTTATCGCTGCAAGTGCGCTGTGGATACTGCGGCCCCAGCACCGGTCAGGTCGTTCTGTCCTCACGGCGACTTGCAGTAGCAGCATTCCCGCATATAGGGAAGGGGCTCCCCGGCCTCGAAGGCCTGCACCGCGGCGGCTGCTTTGTGCGCGGTCCGGACCAACAGAAAGAGCAGCGGTTTTTGGTCGAGGTACGCCGCGGTCTGGTCGATCGACATGGTCCTGATCCTGTATTCCGAGCATCCGGGGTCGCCCGGACCTTTGGGGTGCTGGCTGTAGTAACAGGCACTCGGAGGACCGTCCAGCATCAGCAACGTCCCGGAGGCGTCCGACAGCCAGGCGAAGTAGCGGGTCGGCGCCGGACAGCCTGGTACCCCGCTCGGTTGGTGGACCTCGATGTGCAGGAGGTACCCACTCAACGAACTCGTGGACAGCGTCGAGGGGATCTCCGTGGGCAGCACTTGGCTGAACAGCCCCTTGCGGTCCAGTTCGTCGATCGCCTTCTTGAGCATCCATTTCTGAAGGGTGTTGCGCTGACCTAATCCCAACGCTCCCGGGGATGCCGGGAGGATCCGGTAGTTCGCCCCGATCCACGTGTTGGCCATGACCACCTTCACCCACACCTGGGGACCGTCCGGCGGAGCAGGCAGCCGCACGCTACCGGTGTCCGGTCGCGACAGGGCGAACAGGTGCTCGGGGATGGAGTCATAGCTTACGGGGAGGACCGTGGCTCGACCCCAACCCGGTACCAGCTTGCTGCCCACGGCCTGCCAGAGACGGGCCCGCTGCACCGGGCCGTAGTCGAGGTACTCCAGGCGCAGATGCCGGAGATCGAACCTGGCGTCTGCCCCTGGAGAGGACGGGAACTCCTCCCGGGACAGCAGGTCGGTCTCCTGGTCGAACCCGGCCCGGAAGGTCTCGGTCCCGTACTTCAGATCCTCCACCGCAATGACCGACTGGGACTGCGGCAGGCGTGCCTCCCCCTTGCCCCCCAGGTAATCCAGGCGCACCCCGTCGCCCAGGTAGCGCGAGAGGAAGTCCCAGCGCCAGGCCCGCCGCTCCACCTCCCGCAGGTTCGAGCCGCTCAGGGCATACGCCTCGCCGTGGACGTCAACCCACCCCCGTTCGCCGTCGTACACCAGGCGAGCCTCGCCGGCAGGTACTCGGCGTACTTCCGATAGGGTCCGTGGATCGCGTGGTATTTGCCCTTCTCCCCAAAAGGGAAGGTGTCCACCAAACCGGGTCAACTTCACTCCAGGAATAGGTGTTCTGCCGGAGAAAGTGGGGGCGTACTGGAGCGGACTGGCAGCGGGGGGGTAATCTGGAGGGTGGGTCGGGGACTGGAAAACAGCCCTTGCAGACGGGCCAGGCTCTCCGAGGTATGGGGTAGGCTCCAGCATTTCTTCTCCGGATGCCAACGGCGACCAGGGAGGGTCTTGATCCGAGCGACCAGATCGGGGCGGTAGGGGAAATAGACCATGAGGCGGCCGGCCTCCCCGGCTTGGAGTCTCAGCTCGGCAATCTGCGGCAAGATCGCGGCTGGCGCCATGGCCATCAAGAAGTATGCCAGGGAACCCGTCCAGAGACGGCTTCCTTTCAAGATAGCCACCGTGTGGCCCCCGCACACACGCCTGAAAAAGGTGTCACCTTCTAGCAACACACGACCGAGCCTGATCTGTTCACGCGAGTACGGCGACGGCCACCTCATCCTGGATCAGCAGGGCGAGAAACTCGGCGTAGGAGCGCTGAACCTCGGGGGTCAGGTAGGCGATCGCCTCGGGGGGCGGTGGGCGTCGATTGTGGAGCGACTACCGCGACGGCGCAGTCGCGGATGCAGCGCCACCAGCGCGTAGTCGCGATACAGCCCCCCTCGCCCAAGCCACGCTGCTGATCCCGGTCAGCCCAGTGGCCACCGGCTCGGGCCGCTGGCCGTTGGAACCGTCGGCACTGATCACGTAGAGCCGGCTGTGGGCGGAAAAGGCGATCTGCGTCCCGTCCGGCGAAACCAGGAGACGAAGGCTCCTTGAGCGCGCAGCTCGGACAGGGCTAAAGGCGGTCAGGTCACCGGCTTGGGCCGCGTCGAGATCACCCCCGCCCGAGTCTGGGCCGCCTTCTCCCTCTTGTGCCCGGTCCGACGCCGCTGCACCTTTCGGGGCCACCGACCACGGACGATCTACCGATACCGACAACCGCGGGCCGTCGCGGTGGAGGAGCGCCATGGACGCGAAGACCGGGACCGCGGACCGTCCCGCCTCCCTCAGCGGCGACCTGTGGGGCGGGCTCGCCTCGATGCTGGTGGCCCTGCCGGCCTCCATCGCCTACGGGGTGCTGGCCTACAGCGGCCTGGGCAAGGGATACGCCGCGGCCGGGGCCCTGGCCGGGCTGCTGGGCGCGGCGGCGCTGGGCCTGGTGGCGCCCCTGGTCGGTCGCACCCGGGGGCTGATCTCGGCACCCTGCGCCCCGGCCGCGGCCGTGCTCTCCGGCATGGTGGCCAGCCTGGTCGGGGGCCATGCACCGCTCAGCGCTGACGAGATCCTGCCGCTCCTCGCCCTCACGGCCCTGTTCTCGGCCTTCCTCCAGGTCCTCTACGGTCTGCTGGGTGGCGGGCGGCTGATCAAGTACGTCCCCTATCCCGTGGTCAGCGGGTACCTGGCCGGCGTCGGCATACTCATCGCCCTGGGTCAGGCCCCCAAGCTGCTCGGTCTGCCCGCGGGCGCCTCGCTTTGGGAAGGGCTGACCACGCCCGAGCAGTGGCGCTGGCCCGGGGTGGTGGTCGGCCTGGTAACCATCGGCGTGATGGCCGCCGCCCCCCGCCTGACCCGCAAGGTGCCGGCCGCCATCCTCGGTCTGGCCGCGGGAATGGCGACCTACCTTTCCCTGGGTTGGTTCGTACCCGGGCTACTGCGGCTCGAGGGGAATCCGCTCCTCATCGGCTCGATCCAGACCTCGGGCTCCTTCCTAGATTCCCTCACCGGCCGGATCGGGTCCCTGCTGGCCGTGGACCTGCGCACGATCGAGGCCGCACTGGTGCCGGCCTTCACCCTGTCGGTCCTCCTCTCCATCGACACCCTGAAGACCGGGGTCATCCTCGACACCCTCACCCGGCAGCGGCACGACTCCAACCAGGCCCTGGTGGGCCAGGGCGCGGCCAACCTCTCCTCACTCTTGATCGGCGGGATGCCGGGCTCCGGCACCCTCGGCCCGACCCTGGTCAACCTGGCCAGCGGCGGCCGCGGCTCCCGGGCCGGGGTGATCGAGGGCGGGCTCGTCATCCTGGCCACCGTGGCCCTGGGCGGCCTGATCGCCTGGGTCCCGATCAGCGCCCTGGCCGGGATCCTGCTGGTGGTCTCCTGGCGGATGTTCGACTGGCACCTGTTCCGCCTGCTGCGCTACCCGGCCGGTCGGCAGGACTTCGCGGTGATCGCCGCGGTGGTGCTGGTCGCGGTCCTGGTCGACCTGATCGCCGCGGCCGGGGTCGGCGTGGGCATGGCCATCCTGCTGTTCATCCGCGATCAGGTGCACGGCTCGGTGATCCGCCACAAGCGGTACCTCAACGAGATTTCCTCGAAAACCCGCCGCCTGAGCGCCGAGCGGAAACTGCTGCGCCAACACGGCGACCAGGGGGTCTGCTGCGAGCTGCAGGGGAACCTTTTCTTCGGCACCGCGGATCAGCTCCTCTCCCACCTGGAGGCCGACCTGCGCACCCGGCGGTTCGTGCTCTTCGACCTCAGACGGGTGCAGTCGCTGGACTATACCGCGGCCCATCTCTTCGAGCAGATGCAGGCCCTGCTGGCCGAGCGCGACGGCCGGCTGCTCTTCAGCGGCATGCCCTCGGCCCTGCCCCACCAGCAGGATCTCGAGCGGTACCTGATCGAGGTGGGGCTGGTGCGGGACGGCGCCGGGGTGATGATCGCCGAGACCATGGACAGCGCCCTGGAGTGGATGGAGGAGCAGATCCTCCAGGCGGCCGGAGCCCTGCCCAAGGACGATGAGCAGCCGCTGGAGCTGACCGAGATCGACCTCTTCCGCGGTCTCGATTCGACCCTGCTGGCCCGCCTGGCCCCCTGCCTGCGCCGGTTGAGCGTGGCGGCCGGCGAGAAGGTCTTCTCCCACGGCGACCGGGCCGACGAGATCTTCCTGATCCGACAGGGGGCGGTGCGGATCATGCTCCCCCTGGAGCGCAGCCGGCGGCACCACCTGGCCACCATCGGTCGGGGCGACTTCTTCGGCGAGCTGTCCTTCCTCGACCGCGGGGTCCGCTCGGCCGACGTGGAGGCCAAGACCCCGACCGAGCTGTTCGCCCTGTCCCGGACCAGGTTCGACGAGTGGATCAACGCCGACTCGGGGTTCGGGGTGGAGGTCTTCTCGCGGCTGGCCCTGTCGATCGCCGAACGGCTGCGCCACACCGATCTCGAACTGGGTAGCCTCGAGGAACGCTGACCTCGGGCCGCGACTCCCGGACCGCTTCGGCCGTCGCCCGAGATCACTGACGAGGAAGCATGATGCTCGAGTCACTGAACAGCGGCGCCCTGCGGGTGGCCCTCGAGGTCAACGACAGCGGTGCTGGCCAGACCTTCCGCCTGGGCTCGGTGGAGCTGCTCTTGGGAAACCGCTGGCAGCGGCTCCTCGACGGAGCCTGGGATCGCGAGTTCGCCACCTCGTACGGCAGCACCGACGCCACGGACGCCGACCTCTCGGCAGACTCCGGGATGGGCGGGACCTGGAGGTTGTCCTGCTGCCAGCCGATCTGGGAGGCGACCGAGACCATCGGCTTCGGCGCGGTGCCTTCGGTCCTGGTACGACGGCAGACCTACCGGATCAAGGCGTCTGGTCCAGTCGCCGTGCACCCCGGCTTCCGGTTGAGCCCTGACCCGGCGATCCGCTACACCTATCCCCTGCGCCTGCACGAGCAGCCCCTGGCCGGCCTGCCGGCCGCGCGGCTGGCCGTGGACTGGGCTCTCCCCTTCCCCTTCCACGTCTGGCACGGTCCGGACTGGGTGGCGCTCTACGGCCTGGACAAGCGGGTGTCACCCGGGACCCTCGAACTCCTGCCGGCGAGCGGGTCTGACCCGGTCGGCCTGCGGATCCGGTACCCGGACAGTGCCGCGTACGACCCTGAACGGCCGGCCGCATCCTGGCTCCCCGAGCAGGTGGAGCTGGCCGCGGGGACCGAGATCAGCCTGACCGAGCTGATCGCCGCGGCGCCGGTGGCTCCGGGTGAGGAGCCACTGCTGGTCGCGGTGCGGCTGGCCGTTGGGCTATTGCTCGACCAACCACCTGTCGGCGCCCCGTTGGCGCCGGTGGCCGACCGGATCGCCGCCTTCTACCCGCGCTGCGGGCTGTGGGAGCCGAACGCCCTGGGTCCGGGTCGCGGCTGGTTCAGCAACATGTGGGTGCGGACCCAGACCGGGCCGGCCCGCAAGCGCGGCGAGATGAGCGGGTATTTCGACCTGGGTTGGGGCGAGGGGATCGCGGTGGAGACGATGCTCGGGCTGGTGCGGCACTGGCGCCGGACCGGTTGCGTCGAGCTGCTGCCCTACGTGGACGAGATGAGCCGAAACATCGAGCGGTTCCGCCGCGGCCCGGGCGAGGACCAGCCCTACCTCGACCGCGCGGACGGGGTCCGCTTCGGCGACTTCCTGATGGACCACGTCCCGGGCCAGCGGATCTGGACCCACTCCCTGGGCCACACCGCCAGCCAACTCCTGCAACTCTACGAGGAGGCGCCCGAGTACCCGCTGCCGGCCACCCGGCAGGCCTGGTGGACCGCGGCCGGCTCCATCGCCCGGTTCTTTGCCCGTCAGCAGCGACCGGACGGCGACCTGCACGACATCTTCGACGAGCAGGATCGCGAGGTCAACCGCAAGCCGCACCGGATCACGGCCCGGGCTGTGGTCTGCGGCCTATGGACCCGCTTCGGCCGCCTGAGCGGCGATCATGGGTACGTGGAGCGAGCCCTGCGGCTGTTCCGGGTCGTGGCCCCTCAACTCGCGCGGTACGAGTACACCAACCAGATGCTCGACGGTCTGATCGCGCCCGGGGTGGAGTACGTGGACGGGGAGGCCGCGTACTACGTGCTCGAGGGGCTGGTGCCGCTCTACGCCGCCACCGGCGACGAGGAGGTGCTGGCCGGCTGTCGCCAGGCCGTGGCCTTCGGCGCCTGCTGGACCTACCTCTACGATCTGCCGCTGGCCCATTGCGGCGTGGCCCGCGGCGGTCAGTGCTGCCGCATGGACGACTTCCCGCTGCTCTATCCGATCGGCCCGGCCAAGGCGGTCAAGCCGCTGCTCGAGCTGCACGCCTTGACCGGCGACCTGCTCTACGAGCAGTTGGCCGGCGAGGCCGTGGCCTTCCTCTCCCACTGGCAGCTCGAGGCCCCGGGAGAGCCCTGGGACGGGGGGATGCTGCACGCCCTGGGCCAGTACTGCGGCCGGCACTGGGGGCCGGAGCTGGCCGGCCAGGTCGACACCGGGATGGCCACGGGGAACAGTCTGGCCGCGATCGAGGCCTGGCTGGCCCGGCCGTCCCAGAAGGGATAGCTGTGGCTGATCAGGCCTGCTGGAGCCGCTCGAGCGCGGCCTCGCCGAAGTCGGCGAGGGAGGGGAGCTTGAGGTCGGCGATGTCGAAGCGGGTCTGGGAATACTGCTCGGCGGCGGGCACGGCCACCACCTTCATCCGCGCCGCCTTTCCCGCGATGAGCCCGGCAAAGGAATCCTCGAAGACCAGGCAGGCGGTCGGCTCCAGCCCCAGCCGCGTGGCGGTGGTGAGGAAGACGCCGGGGTGGGGCTTGCCGTAGGGCTCGTGCTCGGCCGACTGGAGCAAGGCAAAGCGGTCGCGGATCCCCAACCGATCGACCACCGCGTCGATCAACCGGGTGGAAGACGACGAGGCCAGGGCCAGGGTCAGGCCGCGCCCGGCGCACCGGGTCAGGACCTGCTCCACGCCCGGCATCGGCGTACCCTCGGCCAGGACCAGGTCGACCACGCCCGAGACGATCCGCTCCGCCACCTCCTCTTGGGACGGACCCGGCCAGGGGCTGGTGCGGTACCAGTGGCGCACCACCTCGTCGACCCGGGTCCCCATGGTCTGCATGCACATCTCGTCGGTCAGGCGGATCCCCACCGTGGGGAAGACCTCCCGCTCGGCCCGCCGCCACAGCGGCTCGGAGTCCACCAGCAGGCCGTCCATGTCGAAGATCGCCGCCTCCAGCATCTACCCCTCCTGACTTAGCAGCCCGTTGAAAAAGCCCATTCGCGCCGCGGTCGGTGCTGACGAGCCCTGGCGTCGTGTGCCGGATCGCTCTCGATCCGGCCACGTCCCTGTGCCGCTCGCTTGCCGCATCTCCCCTCGATGCGGCGTCACTCGCGCGCCTAGCCAGACCCCGTCATCCCTCGACCTCGCCGAACAAAGCGGCTTTTCCACCGGGCTGCTAACAGAAACGCCAGGCCGCCCGGCCTGGCGTCTGGTATCAAGGTACCGCCGCGGACTCACTCCGCGGCTTCGCGCGCGTAGTAGGGACTCTCGCCCAGGGCGTGGTCGGTGACGTCGCGCACCTCCTTGACCTCGGGCAGGGCCTCGAGGATCATCCGCTCGATCCCCTGCTTCAAGGTGACCTTGGCCATGCCGCAGCCGCGGCAGCCGCCGCCCAGCTCGACGTAGACCACCCCGTCCTTGACGTCCATCAGGGTGACGGACCCGCCGTGCCCGCCGACCGAGGGGTTGATCTGCTCTTCGATGACGGTCAGCACCCGCTCGGCCAGGGTTCCCTTCAGCTCGGGCGGCACCTTGTTGGCCCGCTCGATCTTGAAGCCGGCGCCGGTGACCTCGTTGACGAAGTCGATGGTGGTTTCGAGCAACAGCGGCGCGCTTCCCCCGTCGAGGTACACGTCGAAGCCGTTGAACTGCATCCGGGTGTCGTCCGGCCGGACCTGGTCGTCGGACAGGAAGGCCAGGCGGTAATCGATCTTGAACGGCGACTTGGCCGTGGCGCCGACGCGCAGCCCCTTGACCGGCTTGCCGGCCTCGCCGATGAGGGCGGTGATCTTCTGCTCGGCCGCCTCGGTGATCCTCAGCATGACTCATCCTCTCGGTAACCCTGCTGCCCTTGCGGAGCCGTGCGATCCGTTTCAAATCTACCGCCGGGATCGACCCCGTCAAGCGGCGAGGTGGCCAGGACCGCGGCCTGTCGCTGCAGGTCCCACAATCGCCGGTACTGGCCCTGCGGCCGGGTCAGCAGTTCAGCATGGGTGCCGGTCTCCGCCACCCGGCCGTTGGCCAGCACGCAGATCCGGTCGACCGCGGCCAAGCCGTTCAGACGGTGGGTGATCCATAAGGTCGTGCGGCCGGCGCTGGCTGCCAGGAGCCCCTGGTGCACGCGTTGCACGGAAAAGGGATCGAGCCGGGCCGTGGGCTCGTCGAGCAGGAGGATCGGCCCATCCTGCAACAGGGTCCGGGCCAGGGCCAGGCGCTGGGCTTCGCCGGCGCTCAGGTTCACCCCCTGCTCGCCGATCCAGGTGTCGTACCCCTGGGGCAGCGCCCGGATCACCTCGTCGATCCCGGCCCGGCAGCAGGCCGCCTCGAGCTCCTCGTCCGTGGCCTGAGGCCGGGCCAGCAGCAGGTTCTCGCGCACCGTGGCGCCGAAGAGATGGGAGCCCTGGCTGAGCACGCTGAACCAGGCCCGGGCCGCCTCGGGAGCACGCTCGGACAGGTCCTGGCCGTTGACCAGGACCCGGCCGCGGGCCGGCGCGCGGAACCGCAGCAACAGGTGGAAGAGGGTGGACTTCCCCGAGCCGCTGGCCCCGACCAGGGCCACCCGCTGGCCGGCCGACACGGTCAGGCTCACCTGGTCGAGGATCGGGCCGCGACCGGGGTAGGCGAAGCCGATCCCCTCGAGGACCAGATCGGGGGGAGAGACCGGGCCAGGAGACGACCCGCCGGGAACGGGCCACCGAGGGGCGACCTCCGCCGGCAGGAGCGGGCGCGTCGGGTGCGGGTCGCGGTCGCTTCCGGGTGCAGCCGCGGCCTCGAACCAGGCGGCGGCCGCCGCCTCGTCCGAGGCGCTCCCCGGACTCCCCCCGATCGGTGCGCTACGCGGCCCGACCTCGGCGCGGTCGACCCCCGCGATCCCGAACAGGCGCGTCGCCGCCGCGCGGCTCTCGGCCAGGGTCCGCCACAGATCCGGCAAGGGAAGGACGGCCTCGAAGGCGGCCAGGACGCCGACCGCGATCACCACCAGGGCCGGACCTTCAAGGACCTGTTGCCGGACCAGGGGCACGGCCAGGGCCACGGCCGCCAGCGCGGTCCACTGCACGGTCAGGCCGCCGAGGGCTTCGTGGAGCGCGGCCAGGTCCGCGCTCCGGCGGCGCAGGCCCAGCAGCGTGCCGCTGCACCGGGCCACCCGGCGCTGGTGGTCGTCGGCCGCCCCGTGGACCAGCAGATCGGCGATCCCCCGGACTTGGTCGACCAGGAGCACGTGCAGCTCGGCCCGGGTCTGGATCAGCCGCGACCCCAGGTCACGGCCGAGCGGCCGGGTCAGCCACGGTATCCCCACGGCCACCAAGGCCCAGGCCAGGACCAGCAGCCCGGCCAACCGGGGTTCGTACCAGCCCAGCAGACCGGCCATCAGGGCCATGCTCGGCAGGGCCACCAGCGGCGGCCGGAGGACCTGCAGGTAGAACCCCTGCAGGGTGTCCACGTCCGCCACGACCCGGGCCAGCAGATCCCCTTGCCGGTGCCCCTCCAGGCCGGCCGGGGCCAAAGGCTCCACGGCCCGGTAGAACCCCACCCGCAGGCGACCGAGCAGACGCAGGGTCGCGTCGTGCGCGGTCAGCCGTTCGAGGTAGCGGCAGACGCTCCGGCTGAGGCTGAAAAAGCGGACTCCGACGATGCTGACCTGCAGCGCGGCGATCGACGGCCTGAGCGCCGCCTGACCGATCAGCCAGGCCGAGGTCATCAGCAGCCCGGCCCCGGCGGCCACCGCCAGCCATCCGGCCACCGCCGCCACGGTCATCCAGCCCCGGCAGGGCCAAGCCAGGCGCAGCAAGGGGATCAGCGGCCAGGTCACGCGGCTTCCTCCCGGTGGTACGCCGCCAGCATGGCGCGGTACCACCGGCCCTGAGCCAGCAAGGCCGCCGGACTTCCTTGCTCCTGGACCCGACCATCGGCCAGCACCACCACCAAGTCAGCCTCCTGCACCGTGGTCAACCGGTGGGCGATGAGGAGCACGGCGCGGCCCGGCCGCAGGCGGACCAGGGCGGCCCGGACCTCCTCCTCGGTCTGCGGATCGAGGTGGGCCGAGGGCTCGTCGAGGATCAGCACCGGCGCCTCCTTGAGGAAGGCCCGGGCCAGGGCCAGGCGCTGCCCCTCGCCGGCGCTGAGGCAGACCCCCTCCTCGCCGATCAAGGTCTCCCACCCCTCGGGCAGGGACTCGATCAGGGCTTGCAGACCAGCCTGGCGCGCGGCCTCGTCCAGGTCGGCAGTGGTCGCCTCGGGTCGGGCCAGCCGGAGGTTGGCGGCCAGGGTGCCGCCGAAGAGATGCGGCCGCGTCGGCACCCAGGCCACCCGGCGGCGCCAGGCCCGCGGGTCCAGCTCGGTCAGGGGTCGACCGTCGATCAGCACCCGGCCCGCGGTCGGCGCGCTGAATCCGAGCAGCAGCCCGGCAAGGGTGGTCTTCCCCGAGCCGCTGGGGCCGACCAGGGCCACGGTCTGGCCGCGCCGCAGCTCTAAACAGACCTCCTGCAGCACCGGCCGTCCCGGTCGGTAGGCGAACGACACCCGGTCGAAGACGATCCGCTCCGGCGCGGTGGCGGGTTCCCGGTTACCGCCAGAGACCGCTCGCGTCTCGAGCAGGGCGAAGATCCGGTCGGCCGCGGCCAGGCCCTCGGTCCCGGCGTGGAAGTGGGCCCCGAGCTGCCGGAGGGGAAGGTACAGCTCGGGCGCCAGCAGCAGGACGAAGAGGGCCGGGGCGAACTCCATCCGGCCGTAGAGCAGCCGCAGGCCGACCTCCACCGCCACCACCGCGGTACCCATGGTGGCCACCAGCTCCAGGGCCAGGGCCGAGAGGAGGGCGAGGCGGAGGACCTGCAGGGTGGCCTGCCGGTGGGCGTCGCTGACCCGGGCGATCGCCGTGGCCTGGTCCTGGCCGCGGCCGAGCTCCTTGAGGGTCGCCAGGCCGCGGAGCAGATCGAGGAAGTGGGCGCTCAAGCGGCCCAGGGTCTGCCACTGCCGTGCCGCCACCTGCCCGGCGCCGCGGCCGATCAGCGCGGCGAAGAGCGGGATCAGGGGCGCGGTGAGGAGCAGCACCAGGCCGGACAGCGGGTCGAGGGGAAAGACGGCAACGAGCAGGCCCAACGGCACCAGCACGGCCAGGAAGAGCTGGGGCAGGTATTGACGGAGGTAGGCTTCGAGCCGGTCAACGCCCTCGGTCAGGGTGGTCACCAGCTCGCCGGCTCGCTCGTCGGCCGCGTGGTTCGGTCCCAGGCGGCCCAGGTGGACGCTCAGGGCCTCGCGCAGCGCGGCCTGGACCGCACCGGCCAGCCGGGTGGCCGCGGCCTGCCCACCCCAAGTCCCCGCGGCCCGGACCACGGCCAGTCCGGCCGCGCCGACCAGCCAGGGGGTTATCCCGGCCAGATCCAGACCGCGGAGGAAGGCCCCGTCAATGGCCCGGACCAGGAGCCAGGCCTGGCCCACCCCGGCAGCCGCGGCCAGCAGACCACCACCGACACTGGCGACCAGCCAGCGGCGGCGGCCCTGCAGGAGCGCGGTCAGCCGCGGCTCGACGCACATGGCGCAGCCCTCGAGATCGCGCCGCAGAGCCCGTGATCAAGAGAATACCCCTGCCCGGGGGACAGGGGTATCCGGTCGATCCCGTCCGTGGCCGGGCGCGTCAGTACTCCAGCTCCCCCTCGGGCGACACCCGCTGGCGGAAGGTCGAGTAGGTCCAGACCTGGTAGGCCACCACGACGGGCACGAAGCCCAGGGCCACCAGACTCATCACCTTCAGGGTGTACGGGGACGACGAGGCGTTGTAGATCGTCAGGCTCCAGCGGTCGTCCAGGCTGGAGACCATCACCCGGGGGAACAGCCCGATGAAGATCGTCAGCACCGCGCCGGCGAGAGTCAGCCCGGTCATCGCAAAGGCCCAGCCGCAGCGACCGGCGCGCAGCAGGGGCCGCACCGCGACCAGGGCCATCCCGGCCACGATCGGGGTGGCCCCGGGATTGAGTCCCAGGCGGGTGAACATGTCGGTGGCGGAATAACCGAAGGCGACGAAGCCCAGCACCAGGACCAGGGCCGGCAGCCACAGCCGGCGGGCCAGGGCCAGGGACCGCTCCAGCACCGCGCCGGTGGTGCGCAGGGACAGGAAGATCGCCCCGTGCAGGGCGAAGAGGGAGAGGGTGGCCAGACCGCCGACCAGGGTGTACGGGCTGAGCAGGTCGAGGAAGCCGCCCACGTACTGCTTGTCCGCGTCGATCGGCACCCCCTGGATCAGGTTCCCCACGGCCACGCCCCAGAGCAGGGCCGGGATCACCGACCCGAGGAAGAGCATCCAGTCCCAGGTGGCCCGCCAGGTTGGGTGCTGGTCCTTGCTGCGGAACTCGAACGACACCCCCCGCACGATCAGGGCCACCAGCATCAGCACCAGGGCCAGGTAGAACCCGCTGAACATGGTGGCGTACCAGTGCGGGAAGGCGGCGAAGATGGCGCCACCCGCGGTCAGCAGCCAGACCTCGTTCCCGTCCCAGAAGGGACCTAGAGCATTGAACACCACCCGCCGCTCGCGGTCGTCGCGGGCGACGAAGGGGAGGAGGGCACCGGCGCCGTAGTCGAACCCCTCGAGCAGGAAGAACCCCGTGAAGAGCACGGCCACGAGGATGAACCAGAGCGTGTTGAGGTCCATGATCCTCCTCCCTCTCCAGTGCCCCTACCCGTGCACCGCGGCCGCGGCCACGCCGGCCCGCGCGTACTGGCGGAGCAGGTAGAAGTCGGCGGCCATCAGGGCCCCGTAGAGCAGGGTAAAAACCGCCAGCGAGAACAGCAGCTCAGGAACCCCCACCGTCGGCGACAGCCCGGCCTCGACCCGCATCACCCCGAAGACCACCCAGGGCATGCGACCGATCTCGGTCATCAGCCAACCGGTGGAGTTGGCCAGGTACGGCAGCCCGATGGCCCAGACCAGCAGGGCCAGGAACCGCGACGGCAGGATCAGCTCCGGGCGGCTGGCCAGCCACGCGGCGTACAGGGCCAGGACCAGCATCAGCAGGCCGGCGCCGGCCATGAGGCGGAAGGTCCAGTAGGTGATCGCCACCGGCGGCACGTAGTTGCCCGGGCCGTACCGGGCCTCGTACTCGGCCTGGATCTGCTTGATCCCCTTGACCTCCCCGCCGGGGCGGTTGTAGGCCAGGATGCTGAGCAGGGACGGCACCCGCACGGCGAAGACGTCGCGGCGGTTGGCCTCGTCGCCCCAGGTGAACAGGGACATGGCCGCTGGGTCCTCGCTCTCCCACAAGGCCTCGGCCGCGGCCATCTTCATCGGCTGGGTGCCGACCATGTGCTGGGCCTGGTTGTGTCCGAGCACCATCACCAGGACCGCGCCGACCACCCCGTAGATCCCGGCCAGGCGAAACGATCGCCGGTAGACCTCGGCCTCTTCCCGAGGCCGGCGCAGGTGCCAGGCGCTGATCCCCAGGACGAAGAAGGCGGCGGTGGTCACCCCGGCGAAGAAAACGTGGGGGAACTGGACCCAGACGTGGGGGTTGAGGATCAGGGCGGCGAAATCGGTCATCTCGGCCCGGCCGTGCCGCAGGGCAAAGCCGACCGGCTCCTGCATGAAGGAGTTGGCGATCAGGATCCACAGGGCCGAAAGGTTGGAGCCCAGCGCCACCATCCAGATCGCCGCCAGGTGCTTGGCCGGCGAGAGCCGCTCCCAGCCGAAGATCCACACCCCGAGGAAGGTGCTTTCGAGGAAGAAGGCCAGCAGGGCCTCGATCGCCAGCGGTGCGCCGAAGACGTCGCCGACGAAGCGGGAGTATTCCGACCAGTTCATGCCGAACTGGAACTCCTGCACGATCCCGGTGGCCACCCCCATGGCGAAGTTGATGAGGAAGAGCTTGCCCCAGAACCGGGTCATCCGCAGGTAGACCGGATCCCGGGTGCGGACCCAGGCCGTCTCCAGCAGGGCCACGAACAGGGACAGCCCCAGGGTCAGGGGCACGAAGAAGAAGTGATAGACCGTGGTGACCGCGAACTGCAGGCGGGCGAGCAGGAGGGCGTCCATCGGCACTGACCTCGTGGGCGCAAGGACCGCGGCGATGCTGCCGCCTCAATATACGACGGAGCCCGGGGGACCGCCGCCGGGCCAGGCCGTTCAGGCGTACCGGCCGAACTCCTCCAGGGCGGCCCGCATGGCCAGCAGGTTCGCCGGCGGCACGTCGGCCTGGACGTTGTGCACCGCGGCGAAGACGAAGCCGCCGCCGGGAGCCAGGTCGTCGATCCGGCGCCGCACCTCGTCGCGCACCTGGGCCGGGGTACCGCCCGGCAGGACCCGCTGGGTGTCGATCCCGCCGCCCCAGAAGGTCAGGGCCGAGCCGTACCGCGCCTTGAGCTCGCGGCTGTCCATGCCCGTGGCCGCCACCTGCACCGGGTTGAGCGCCTCGACCCCGACCTCGACGAGGTCAGGGAGGATCTCGGCGATGCTGCCGCAGGAATGGAAGAAGATCGACGCCCCGGGGGCCCGGCGCTTGATCGCGGCCAGCAGTCGACCGAGCCGCGGCTTGAACACCGCCCGCCAGACCTCGGGGGAGACCTGCAGGCCGCGCTGGCCGCCGTAGTCGTCCCCTTCCTGGACCACGTCGACCAGGTCGCCCAGCAGCTCGAGCGCCCGCTCCCAGTAGGCCAGCTTGAGCTCGAGGATCCGTTCGCAGAGGGCCTCGGCCAGGGCCCGATCCGCGGCCAGGTCGCAGAAGAACCCCTCGTACCCGCGCAGCCACTGGCCCATCTCGAGCATCCCGGCGCAGATCCCGCCCAGGACAAAGGCCTTCCCCTCGGCCCGGGCCTGCTCCGCGGCTGCGCGCAGGCCGGTGAACCGGGCCGGGTCAGCCGGCGCGGGAAAGGGGTACCGCTCGATCTCGGCCACGGTCCGGACCTCGGACAGGGGCGAGCCACACAGGTCGAAGTAGAGCCCGTCCTCGCGCCGCATGCGCCGGGTGATCCCCCATTCGTCGGTGTAGTAGCGGTACGGACCGTCGTCGCGGAAGCGGAGGCTCCAGGTTGCCGACGCCCCGGGCCGCAGGCCGCGGGCATCGGTGGCCAGGGCCGCATGGACGTCGTCCTCCACGCAGGCCAACTGCTGCATGAGGTGCCAGATCCGCGGCTCGCCGACCGGCAGCCCGAGGGCCTGGCGCAGGCCGCGGTAGGCGACGTGGTGGATCCCGGTCACCGGGGTGGCCGACAGGTCAAAGGGGATCCGGTCCGGCTCCTGGTGCCTCAAGGCCGTGAGCACCCGCTCACGTGAGTTCATGGGTATCTCCTCCTTCGGGTTGCCGGGCAGACGCGGAGCGTGCCAGGCACCCTCTCGCATGTTAGGTTCTTGTCGTGCTGCGCCACCCCTGAAAGACGCCTCATGGCGGCCTCTGCTGACCACCGATCGACCAGCCGCGGTTGCGGCAACGCGGGCACGGCCGGTCCACCTGCCTGTCAACGGTGTGGCAGTTGCTGCCAGGTCGACTTCAGCGCCTACGTAGAACCGGCCGACCTCGATCGCTGGGCCGCCGAGGACCGCGCGGAGATCCTCGAGGCCCTGGCCCGCTCCCAGCCGGTGTGGGCCGGCGACCGGCTGGTCTCGGCCCGTCAGGGCCTTGACCTGGGCCCCTGCACCTTCCTCGTCGTCGAGGGTTCGACCGCCACCTGCACCATCTACCCCACCCGGCCGCGGATCTGCCGCGCCTTTGTTCCGGCCTCCTCGCCGATCTGTCGGCTGCATCGCGCCACGCCTCACCAGGGCGAAGGCTGACCCCGCCTCACGGTCCGGCCGCGACCAGGACGGCCTGAATCCCGGCGGCGAGTCGTTCGGGCGGCTCCTGGTGCCCGAAGAGGTAGCGCAGTCGCCCGGCCGGGTCGATCAGGTAGAGATAGGTCGAGTGGTCCACGGCGTACCCGCCCTCGGACGTGGCCGGCTGCCGCTCGTAGGTGGCCCCGTACTGCCGGGCCACCGCCGCCACCTCGCTCTCGGTGCCGGTCAGGCCGATCGCCGACAGCCCGAACCCGGACAGGTACTGGCTCAGCCGGGCTGGATCATCGCGGCCCGGATCGACGCTCACCAGGACGACCAGCACGCGCTCCCGAGCCGGGCCGACCAGCTCCAGGGCCCGGGCCACCCGGGACAGGGCCAGGGGACAGAAGTCGGGGCAGTGGGTATACCCGAAGAAGAGGAGCACGACCCGGCCCCGCGCCTGGCTCAGCGCGAACGGCCGACCCTGGTGGTCCTGCAGGGCGAAGTCGCCGCCCAGGGAGCCGAAATCGGCCAGCGTCATCTCGGCGTGTTGGGCCGCGCCGTTCCTCGCCTCCTCACCGCAGGCCGAGGCGAGCAGCCCCAGGAGCACCGACCAGAGCATGGCCCGCCGCGGCATCTCCCCCACCTGGTGATCAGGGCCTGGCCGGCGAGGTCAGCCCGCGGACCTCGGCCTGCACCGCGACCGCGCCGGCCGGGGCCGCGCTCCCCTCGAAGAAGAGGCGCAGGGCCACGGTCTCGCCGGCCCGGGGAACCTGGGTCAACTCGAGCAGCATCAGGTGCAGCCCGCCCGGGCGGAGCTCCACCGTGCCTCGGGCCGGAACCTCGATTCCGTCCAGGCGCCGCATCCGCAGGTACTCGCCGTCCTGCACCGACTCGTGCAGCTCGACCCGGCGGGCCAGCGGGGTCTCGACCGCGCGCAGCACCACCGCCGCGGGGGCGCGATTCTCGATGACCAGGTAGGCTGCCGTGGGCTGCGTCGGCGAGGGAACGGCCCGGATCCAGGCCTGGCGCACGGCCACGGCCGCCTCGCCGTCCGGGGAGCCGCAGCCGCACAGGAAGGCGGCCAGCAGTAGGCCGGCCCGGAACGCCGACCGGCTCAGGGCTGGCATGCCTCCACCCGGTTCTTGCCCAGCTCCTTGGCCCGGTACAGGGCCCGGTCGGCCTGCAGCACGGCCTCCTCCGGGGTGGCGGGCACGCCGCAGTAGACCCCGATGGAGACCGTCCCCTCGGTGCGGGTGGCCACCGCGTGCAGGATACGGTTGGCCAGGGCCAGGGCCTTCTCCGGGGTGGCCGAGTCCATCAGCACGGCGAACTCGTCGGCGCCCCAGCGCGAGATGAAGTCCGAGCCGCGGACGACCTGGCGGAGAACCCGCGCGATGTCGGTCAGGAACCGGTCCCCGGCATCGTGGCCACGGGTGTCGTTGATCCGCTTGAGGGAGTCGGAATCGAGATAGATCAGGGACAGGGGCAGGCTGCTGCGCTGCGCCGCCTCGGTCATGCGGCCGGCCACGTCCTCGAAGCCGCGTCGGTTGGCCAGTCCGGTGAGGAAGTCGATCCGGGATTCCACCTCCAGCTCCCGAACCTGGGAGGAAATAGCCCGGGCCAGCTCCTCGTAGAATCGCGCCACCAGGTCGAGCAGTTCGGGGGACGCGGCGCTGGCAGGGGGGAGCCACAGCACGCGGTTCCGGCCCTGCTCCTTGGCCCGGGCCAGGAGTTGGCGGGCGGTAGACAGCACCACCGTATCCAGCCTCGGGTCGAGGTTGAACCCCTCCCCGGGGTGCCAGATCCCGCCGCCGGACACGGTGACCGGCTGGCCACCCCGCTCGACGACGAATCGGGCCAGCCCGTCGCGGAACTCCTGATCGTCGAACGCCTCCTGCGCTTGCTCCACGACCAGGCCGAAGTCGTCGCTCGAGGTGTGGTAGCCGACCCTGCCACATCCGGCGAGGTACTCCTCGACCAGTTCCAGCAGCTGCTCCCCCGCTTCGAGGCCGTGACGCAGGTTGTACTGCCGAAACCCGTCAAGGTTGAACAGCAGCAGGGCCCTGAAGGACCCCTCGATCATGGTCTTCTTGAGGTACTCCTGCAGTTTTTCGGCCTCGGGCAGGTTTTTTTCGGACTGCTGCTGAGGTTCCATCGCCGCCGCTCCTGGGGGGGGTCAACGCCACACCGGGACCCAGCAATATACGACGCTCCGGCAAACCGGGCGCAGCCCCCCGGCCACCAGGAAGGATCGATCGACCCGCGTCCTCAGGTTGCCGGACCCGCCGTGCTGAAGGCCCGCTGCCCGTCGTCCCGCGTTCGGTACCCCCGCACCAGCAACCCCGGGCGACCATGGCTTTGACCACCGGTCTGGCGGTTGGCCGGATCGCGGTACCCCACGCGCACCAGCCGTCGCGCCCGGTCCGTACGGTTGAGATGCGATCCGTGGATCGTGTGGATGCAGAAGCAGACCACGTCGCCCCGGCGGGCCGGCACGGCCACGGTGTCCTCGAGCCGGTATCGGTCCGTCGGCAGATGAGGCGTGCAGGGCCCGGCCTCGGTGCGCGTGACGTGCTCCAGCGCGCCCAGGCGGTGGGACCGGTCCAGGAAGCGGATCTCGCCGTTCTCGTGGCAGGTGTCGTCCAGGTGGACCAGCACGTCGACGTACCGATGGTCCTCGTGCGGGTAGAAAGCCCAGTCCTGGTGCATGGGGAAGGGATGACCGGTCTCGGGCGGCTTGAGGTGCATGGTGGAGTGGTGCAGCTCTACGTTGTCTCCCAGCAGGTCGGCCACGGCTTCCACCAAGCGGGGATGGGTCACGGCCCGGCACCACGGCGCGGAGTAGAAGTGCAGGTCGTGCATGGCCGTCAGCTTCGAGGCGCGCTCGGTGCGGTCGTCCATGTAGGCCCGGCGCCAGGGACCGGTCCAGCCCTGATCGGTGGTGGACCAATCCTGGACCAGCCGTTCGAGGTCGACCTCGAGCTGGTCGGTTTCGGCCGAAGTGAAGACGCCAGGGAGGTACAGGTATCCGTGCTCGTGATAGAAAGCGGTCTGGGCCGGGGTCAGCATCAGGGCGCTCCTCAAGGAGGGTCGCGGCAGGATGGCCGCGCCGGGCCGCCGAGAACCTACCGGCGCCGGACCGAGGCGCAACCTCAAGGCCGGGGCGGGGATGAGGCCGGTCAGGCGCGCAACAGGCGGTGGAGCGCCAGCGCCAGGGTCCGGGCCCCGGAGTACAGGTCGGCGAGAACGACATACTCCCCGGCGCCGTGGGCGGTGCCGGCCGTGCCCGCACCCAGGGCCACGGCCGGCACCCGAAGTTGCCGGGCCAGGTGGGCGGCGTCGATCCAGGCCGGCATCAGCTTGGCTTCCACCGGGCCGCCGTGCACCTCGGCCGCGGCCTGCAGCACCACCTCGATCCGCGGCTCGGTGGGATCGCACCAGAACGGATAGATGTCCTTGATCCAGCTCACCGCCACCGGATGGCGGGCGAACCACTCGTCCCGGGCCTCCAGCTCCGCCATGGCCCGCTCGAAGCGGGCCCGGAAGAAGCGGCCATCCCAGACCCCCTCCTGCTGCTCGGCCTGATCGGCGTCCTGGATGTCGTAGTTGAGGTTGATCTGGAGCTCGGCCTGGCCCGGCACGATGGCCGGCAGGGTGCCGGCCCGGAAGACCCCGATGTTCACCCGGCAGTCGGGGAAGATCTCGGCGTGCTCGCGGGCAAAGGCGTCCACCGCGGCCTTGACCACGATCCCCTTGTCCAGGGCGCTGACCGCCCCCTGACCCGAGCCGTGAGCGGCCCGGCCTTCGACCAGCACGCGGGCCGTGACCACCCCGTTGCAGCCGATGTCCACCTGACCGTGGGTGCCGTCCAGGCAGAGGGCGAAGTCTCCCGTGATCCCGGCCAGGCAGCAGGCCAGGGTGCCGGCGCCGGCGCCGTTGCACTCCTCGTCGACCACGGATTCGAAGATCACCCGGCCGTGCAGGCCCCGAGGCTCGGCCAGCAGGGCCTGCAGCGCGGTCAGCCCCATGGCCAGGTTCCCCTTGCTGTCCGAGGAGCCGCGGCCGAAGAGGCACCCGTCCTCGATGACCGGGTCAAAGGGATCGAACCGCATCCCCGCCGTGCCCACGGTGTCCATGTGGTCGTTCAGCAGCAGACACGGGCCGTCGCCCGAACCCAGCACCCATTCCCCGACCACGTTCTCGCGGCCCTCCCAACGGCGATTCGCGGGACCGATGATGCCGCCCCGGGCATACACGTCCGGGGGCACCGGGAGACGCCGCACCTGCGCCCCCATGGCCCGCAGCCGCGCCTCGATCCAGTCCTGTCCCGGCCTCTCGGTGCCGGCGGAATCGTCCCCCGAGTACGGGTTCACCGTGGGAATGGCCACCAGCTCGCGGGTCCAGGCCACCAACCGGTCCTGCAGCGACTCCACCCGCTTCAGCAGGTCTCGTTCCTCGGCGTCCATCTCGGTTCATCCTCCTCAGCTTATCTCGCTTCGCGTGGAGCTGCCGGCGTCACGGCCGGTCACCCCTGGTTCCAAATCGGGTTCAGAATCGCGCCCGACGTGGCGAAATGACCACGGTATCCCAACGTAGCGACGCCCTCGGCGGTCCGCGGGGAGTTCTCCTAACTCATTCCTTCTCAAGTAGATGATTTGGCCTATGGCCGCTGGTGGTGGATCCGGCCCGCGAATTGCTTGCTCCTGTGCAAAGGGCTCAGGCAGACCGCCTGGCCCACGCGAGGAGGTCACCGTGAACGCCCAACTCGACCGGCCCGCCCCGGGCAGGACCGCCAGCGTTGCCGTCCTCCCCGAAGACTCGGCCTGGGACTGCTTCGACGACCTCCACGAGGGGATCCGCTACGCCCTGTCGTGGACCGAACTGGAGGCCTGGGTGGCGCAGGCCAACCGGGCCCACGCCATGGGCCAGCTCGACGCGGCCGAGCTCGAACACCTGACCGAACTGGCGATCCGGGTCAGCCGCGCGGTTCCGGAGCGCTGATCCCGGTTCGCGAGGGAAGATACAGGGTCCGGGCCTTGGGCGCGACTTGAGCCGGGCAGGGGGAAGGCCTTGGACGAAGAGGGGTCAGGGTACGTCCAGGCCCAGCGGTCAGCTCAATCGGCGCCGCAACAGGAACAGCCCGGAGGTCAGCAGGAGGACCAAAAGGGGACCTTCGCCGCCGAAGGGGATGGTGCGACCTCCTCCGCCCAGGAGGATCGGCTCCTCGGCACCGATGATGACGTTGTTCCCGTCGCTGGCCACGATCCCGGAGCCGCGCAGGTAGTTGCCGAAGCCGGAATCGAAGATGTCCTCGTATATCCCGACGTGGCTCGCCAAGGCCCCGACGGTGAAGGCGTGGCCGGTGACCGCGGTAGGGGCGATACTCGCCACGACGATGAAGAAGGTGCTTACCGGGCTTACCCCGATCCGGCGATTCCCGCCCAACGGCAAGCCGGTCACGTCGAGCTCGGTGGCGGCGCCGATGTTGACCACGGGGTTGGTGGCCAGCAGCACGTCGGCGCCGTCCCAGACCGCGTCGGCGCTGCGGTACAGGCGCAGCTCGGTGAAATCGGCCGGCGACAGCCCGGTGGGCGAACTCAGATCGGCGATGAGGATCTGGACGCCCCGGTTGGTCACGGCACCCCCAAGGACATCGTGGCCCAGATCGTTGTCGTTCATGAAGCCGATCCCGTCGGTCAGACCGATCCTGTAGATCGCTACCGATCCTCCCTGGACCACGCGCGTCGAGCCGGTCAAGCCGGCGGCCGTGCCGTTGGGCACCACGCTTTCGATGACCTCGAGCTGACCCCTCGCGGGAGCCGCCGTCAGCAGGACGGCGCAGACCAGCACCCAGGGCAGGATTCTCGTGAGCCTTGGCCTTCCCGATGTGCGCATCGCTTCAGCTCATCGCTTCATCGCTGGGGCGACCAGCACGGGCCCCAATCGGTGTCGGTGCCCGTGGGGATGGCGGCCGTCGTCCGGGTACCCACGTGAACGGCAAAGATCCCGGCCCCTCCGCCGCGGTCCGACTCGAACCCGACCCAGCGGCCATCGGGAGACCAGGTCGGCCGGCGGTCATCCGCCGGATGGTCGGTCAACCGCTGCACGCTCCCGCCGCCTGCCGCCATCGCGTAGAGCTCGAAGTCGCCGTCGCGGTCGGTGGCAAAGGCGATCCGGCTGCCGTCAGGGGACCAGACCGGAAAACGGTCGTTGGCCAGGTTGTTGCTCAGGTTCATTGCCTCGCCGCCGGCCGCCGCGATCGAATAGATCTCGAAGTCCTCGTCCCGGTTCGACTCGAAGACCAGCCGGGTGCCGTCCGGTGACCAGCTCGGGAATCGATCGGTACCAGGGCTGTTCGTCAGGTTGACCACCCCTGAGCCGTCGGTATTGACCAAGTAGATCTCCAGATCCTCGCCGCGGTTCGAGGCAAAGGCCAGGCGGCCACCGTCCGGGGACCAGCACAGACCGAAGAGGCCGTCGTCGGCCGGGCTGTCGGTGACTCGCCTGAGCTGGCTGCCGTCCGACCGCATCACGTAGACCTCGAAGTTCCCGGTGCGATCCGAGGCAAAGGCCATCTCGGTGCCGTCCGGGGACCAGGCCGGGGTCCAATCCACCGCGGCATCCTGGGTCAGGTTCTCGGCCACCCCGGTGCTCAGGTCAAGGCGGAAGATCTCGCCGACCCCCGTCCGGTCAGAGACAAAGGCGATCACCCCGGTCGGTTGCCCGTCGGATGGTTCCGGCTCCCCAGAGCCGCTGCCCGTTCCCGTGGTGTCCGGCTCGGCTCCAGTCCCGCCTGTCCCCGTGGTGTCCGGCTCGGTCCCGATACCGCCCGCCCCGGTGGTGTCCGGCTCCGTCCCGATTCCCCCTGTCCCCGTGGTGTCCGGTTCGATCCCGGTTCCGCCCGTCCCCGTGGTGTCCGGCTCCGTCCCGGTTCCGCCCGTTCCCGTGGTGTCCGGCTCCGTCCCGATTCCCCCTGTCCCCGTGGTGTCCGGCTCGGTCCCGGTTCCACCCGCCCCCGTGGTGTCCGGCTCCGTCCCGGTCCCCCCCGTCCCGGTCGTATCTGGCTCGGTCCCAATTCCGCCTGTCCCCGTGGTGTCCGGCTCCGTCCCGGTTCCCCCCGTCCCGGTCGTATCT
>JBAZUN010000001.1:31346-54929 GCA_041661365.1 Candidatus Latescibacterota bacterium | reverse complement strand
CACTACACCGAGGCCAAGACCGTGCAGGCCACCACCCACGCCGTGGTCGAGCTGGTCACGGCCATCGTCGCCGGCCGGCCGATGGAGATCGCGGCCCAGTACCGGCACGAGGGGGAGTCGGGGATCCACGGTCCGTTCGGCGCCCGGCTGATCGTGGCCGGAGCGGTGGAGCGGCTGCTTCCCGTCGAAGGGTACTGGCGCGAGGAGACCGAGCTGCTGTATCAGGCGGCCGAGGGGATCCGGGCCAAGATCGAGGAATGGTGCACCCCGTGAACCCGCCCGAGACCGAGCATTGGCTCTTCCTCATCCGCACCGAGGACCGTCCCGGCGCGGCCGCGGCCATCGCCATGGTCTTCTCCGGGCGGGGGATCCAGATCGAGAGCTTCATCGGGTACGGCGACCCGGCCTGCTCCCCTGACGGGCGCGAGGGGATGATCGCCATCACCTTCCACGCCTTCCGGCCGCGCATGGAGGTGGTCCGGCGGGTGCTGACGCGGCTGGAGGCGGTGCGCTCGGTCGACTGCCACGACTACGCGCGGGACCCGCGGCTGCTCAAGACTGCCACGGTCCGGCTGACCGCTTCGGCCTGGACCGAGGGGGTCGAGGCCGCGCTGAGTCGGATCCCGGTGAGTCTCAGCCGCGTCGGGGTCGAGGCCGGTGACCCAGTGCTGGTCCTGGCCGGCCGGCCGGTCGCGGTCGACCAGGCCCTGACTGTCTTGGCCGAGCGCGGGTGGCTGGAAGCCGCGGCCTATGCCTTCCTGCCGGCGACCGACGCGGTCGGGTCGGACCCCGGAGTAGACAAAGGCAAGGGAGACGGACGATGATCCGCTGGGGCGTGCTGGGCGCGGGGAGCGTGGCCCGCCGGCGGGTGATCCCGGCGATGCAGGCCGATCCGGGATGCACGGTGCAGCGGCTGATGGTGCGCGACCCGGAGCGGGCCGCCAGTCTGGCCCGGGAGTTGGGGGTGCCGTCGCACACCGACCGGGTCGAGGTTCTCCTCGCCGACGCGCAGGTCGACGCGGTCTATGTCTCCAGCCCGGTCAACCTCCACCGCGAGCAGGTCCTGGACGTGGCCGCGGCAGGGAAGCACGTGCTCTGCGAGAAGCCGATGGCCCTCTCCGGCGCCGAGTGCGCGGAGATGACGGCTGCCTGCGACCGGGCCGGGGTGCACCTGGAGCTCTGCTTCGTCCTGCGCGGGTGGCCGATCTACCAGCAGATACGCGAGCTGATCGCCGGCGGACGCCTTGGTCAGCTGGTCGAGCTGCGCGCCCACCTGGCCAAGTGGACCCCGCGCCAGGCCGGGGAGTGGCGGCTCGATCCGGCCCAGTCCGGGGGCGGCGCCTTCATCGACGTGGGCTCCCACTACCTGGACCTGTTCCGCTTCCTGGCCGGCGACCTCGCCCGGATCGGGTACCTGGGCAGCAGCGCGATCTTCAGTTGGCCGGTCGAGGAGAGCGGCTTTGCCCTGATCGAGTTCCGGTCCGGGGCCCACGGTCTGCTGAGCGTCTCGTGCGCCGTGCCCCAGGCCGGCCACCTGCTCGAGGTCTTCGGGACCGAGGGAACGTTGTTGCTCGGTCGCGAGCTGCGGCTCCTCTCCGCCGCCGGCGAGGAGACCTGGCCCGTGGTCTTTCCCGATTACTACGCCGGATTGCTGCAGCGCTTTGTCGCGGCCGTCGAGCAGGGCAACGAGCCGCTGACCACCGGCCTGGACGGACAGCGCAACCTCGAGGCGATCGAGGCGGCGTACAAGTCCGGTCGCGAGGGCCGCATCCTCTCCCTGCCCGGATGACCAGCCGGGGCCTCCGGCCGATCCTGGCGCCAAGGCCAGATCCGACCGGAGCCCCCTGACCCGCTCACCGCCGTTCGAGCACCAGCACCCAGTCGGCCATGGTCGCGGGCATCGGCACCTGCCACTCGCCCTGGCCGCCGCTCACCTCGGGCAGACCCCGTTCCTCCCCGGTCTTGGGATCGAACCAGAAGACTCGGTACCTCGAACCGGCCTCCAGACCCTTGACGATCGGCAGGCCGCTCCACGGCGCGATCGGCTGGTGGAAGTAGATCACCCGCACCTGCCCGGGGATGCCGGCCGCGATATGCCCGGAGGGGTTCTGGTCCACGGTGAAGTGCGGCTCGATCCACTCCGGATGGCACTCGAAGCGCCACCAGGGATACCGCTCCAGGAACCGCTTGGCGATCCCGAGCTGGCCCGATCCCGGCAGCCGGTAGGCGACCGACCACGGGGTGTCCCCCCAGGAGGCGCCGTGCGGGGAGGGACCGTACGGGATCCCCTCCTGGTTGAGCTGCCAGATCCCGTTGGCGCCATAGGTGAACCCGCGCGCCCCGAGGAGCAGGTTGTTCCAGAACATGAAGCGCTGGATCTCCTCGCGGCTGTTTTCGAGGATGCCTTCGTAGCAGACCTCGCCGTTGACCACCGGTAGGGTCGGCTCCGCGTCGCGGCTGAGGCTCACCCGCTTCACCGTGTTGGGGATGCTGCCGGCCCCACCGTGACCGGTCTGCAGCATGTCGTAGTCCAGCACCGTCGGGTCGCTGACCGTGTTCCTCGCCGTGTCCCCCGGGTGCAGGGTGAGCGGGTGGCGGTAGGGATCGATCTCGCGCACGTACCGGGCGAGCTCGGTCCATCCCTGGCGCTGGAACTCGGCCGCGGCGGTCTTGTCCTCGGCCAGGTAGTAGGGCATGGTGGCCTCGCCGGCCAGGATCCAGACCACCGGGTATGCCCCCCAGCGAGCGACGAGGTTGCGCCAGTGACGCTTCATCCGCTCCATCCCCAGCCAGGGGAGATGGTATCCCCAGCAGCCGACCACCGCCGGCACCAGGCCGACGCGCGCCAGCCATTGGATACGGAGATCGGCCATGTCGAAGTAGGCCGGATTGAGTCGGGCGTACTCCGCCTCCCAGGGATGCCCGGCCTCGTTGAAGCCGCGGGGATCGTAGGCCGGCATGTCGGGGTATAATCCGGCCACGATCTGCACCACGTTGAACCCCTTCTGCACCCGGTCAGCGGCCAGGAGCTGGAACTCTTCGGGCCAGCTCAGCCGCCGCGTCAGCCCCATCCACCAGGTGTCGCCGAGCCAGAGGAAGGGGGTTCCGTCCGCGTGCTCGAAGTGCCGCCGGCCGGCGTTGACCCGCAGCGGTCCGTGCCGCAGCAGCGGGTTGCTCCCCGTGTAGGGCGCCACCTCCAGCACCCCTTCCAGGCCGTGGAGGTCGGGGTTGCCGGGATCAGAGCACTCGGTGCGGAAGCGATGACGGCCGGTGATGGACGGGGCATAGCGGACCCGCCATTCCTGGTCCCCGGCCCAGAAGGTCGGCACGCGCTGCACCCTGCCGTCCGGCGCGGTGACGACCACGTCGAGCTCGATCTCGTTCCCTGGGTCGGGATAGGCCTGGCCGGAGAGGTACGACCACTCGACGGGGCAGTGCTGCGTGGCGAAGCGCTTGGTCGGCATCGGTTCCCTTTCTTGGGTTCGACGTTCGATTCGGGGTCAGGCGGCCGCGGCCGGTGCGTCGCTGTCCCGGCCGCGCCAGGCGAACCAGAGGGTGCCCAACACGCCGAAGCCGAAGGCCACCTGCAGGTTCAGCTCGGGGGATACCTGCCACAGCAGGGCCCCGCCGAAGGCGGCAAAGGCGACCAGCACGTCGCGCACCAGGTAGTACAGACCGAACATCGTGGCCTTGCGGCCCTCTGGGGCCAGATCCATGATGAGGGCCTTGCGGGTCGGCTCGCCGAACTCCTTGAGACCGCGCAGGACAAAGGCCGCCACCAGGGGACCCAGGGACTGGGAGTGGAGCAGGGCCAGGGGGAAACAGGTGAAGAAGACGAAGGTGATCAGCACGAACGGCTTCTTGCCGAAACGGTCGGCCATATAGGCCACCGGGACGTAGACCAGCACCGCGGTGAGGTTCTCGACGGCGGAGAGCCAGCCGAAGGTCAGCTCCGAGACCGGGTGCAGCACGTAACGGGTGGCCCAGATGACGACGAAGGCGTCGGGGATCCGCTCGCAGAAGCGGATGAGGATGTCCGACCAGAGCAGATTCCGCAGCCCGTCCGGCATCTCGCGCCATACCCGCAGCGGACTGACCTCGGCGGCTTTTCGTTCCGTCGGGTCATCGTCGATCAGCACCTGCTGCAGCACCGAGGCGACCAGGGCCAGCCCCAGCGCCAGGACAAAGGCCGCGCGCACCCCCTCCTCCACGCCCCAGACCGCGATGCAGGCGCCGCCCACCACCGGCCCCAGCATCTTCGGCACCCGGCGGACCAGGGCCAGGACGGAGACCCCCATGGTCCGCCGGTTCTTCGGCACGACTCGGGCGAGCAGCTCCATGGTGGCCGGCAGGGAGATGGCCGACCAGGAGATGAACAGGGCCGCGCCGACCAGCACGGCCCACCAGGACCGGATGAGGATGACGCAGAGGTATCCGGCCATGGACAGGCCGTTGAAGATCAGCAGGGCCCGCTTGGTCCCCAGCCGGTCGCTCAGGTACCCGCCGGGGAAGGAGTAGAGCGCGGACAGGAGATCGTCCATGCCGGCCAGCAGACCGATGGCCAGGACGGCCGTCGAGGCCGTGGCCAACTGCTGGAGGTAGAGCGGCAGGAAGCGCTCGGCCATGTGCTCGCCCATGCCCACCAGCACCACCATGCCGAGCAGGCCGGCCATGCTGCGCCGCTGGCCCAGCCAATCCTGCAGCCGGGTCCACCTTGACGAGGTCGAGTCAGGCGTCATCCGCGCCTCCGCTACTCTCCGGCTATCCATGGTCCACGACGGCACGGGGACCGCCATCGCCCGATACAAGATAATCGGATTGGCGGGCAGGTCCCACTCGCGCCGGTCGTCCTGAGGACGATCCTCCGGCCTTGTCCACCTTGGTCGATTTCTGTACCGTGTCTGGGCGCTTCGCTTTTATCGCCTACCCACGGACAAGCCAGGAGGTGGAGCCGTGATCGTCGACCGGATCGAATGGTGGCAGGTCGACCAGCTCGTGCACCAGGAGATGGTCAACAGCCCGGAGTACGCCACGGTCCACGAGCGCTGGGACACGGTGCCCAAGTTCCTCGTGCGGCTGCACACCGACGACGGTCACTACGGCGTAGGCGAGAGCTCCCGCGGTCTCGGCCGCGAGGCCATCGAGGCCGGGGCTCGAAGCCTCCTGGGCCAGGATCCACGGACCCTCAACCTTCGCGCCCTGCCGGTGACCGGCCCCGCGGCCGCGGCGTACCAGACCTACGAGGTCGCCGTCTTCGACCTGGTGGGCCGCCTGCGTGGGATGCGCGTGGGCGAGCTGCTCGGAGGGATCGCCCGCGAGCGGGTGTTGACCGGGTACTGGGCCGGATTGCAGGCGCCGGCCTACTCGATCACCGCGGCCCGGGCCGCCGCGTCCGGGGGGTACGGCTGCCTGAAGATCAAGATCATGCACGGGATGGAGGTCATCGAGCGGCTGCGCCTGATGCACGAGGCCGCGCCGCAGGTGCGCTTCATCGTCGACGCCATGTCGCGGTACGACGATCTGGACGAGATGCTGGCGCTCGCCCGGGCCATGGAGCCGTACAACGTCCTGTGCCTGGAGGATCCCCTGCTCAAGGATCGGTACGACTGGTACCGCACCCTGCGGCAGGAGGCACCGATCCCGATCGCCCTCCACCTGGGGTCCACCAGGCAGATCCTCGAGGCGCTCAAGGCCGACGCGGCCGACATCTTCAACTGCAGCCCGGGGTCGATGGTCCGGTTCGTGCAGATGGTCGACGTGGCCGAGGCCGCGGGCAAGCCCTGCTGGCACGGATCAGGGGTGGATCTCGGGATCCTCGACCTGAGCTACATCCACGCCTGCGCCGTGGCCCCGAACGCCACGGTCCCCAGCGACATCCTGAGCACGCCACTCCACCTGGACGACTTCGTGGTCGAGATGCCTCCCCGGCAGGGGGACCAGATCGCCGTGCCCCCGGGCCCCGGTCTGGGCGGCGAGCTGGACCTGGCGGCGGTGGAGCGGTACCTGATCGCCCGGGGCGAGGTCCGCTGATCGAGGGCGGTATATGGCCAAGCATCGGCCGTCCCGGACCGGGGAAGGTGAAGCGTGAGCAAGAGGAGTGAGTACCAGGCGCGGCTGCGGGTGCTCTCGTCCTGGGACGAGTACCTCCTCGAACATTCGGGGCTGCCCGGTCCCCGGGCGAATCTCGAGCTGCTGCAGGCCGTGGCCGACGAGGGAACGGCGAAGCTCTTCCGGCGATACCTGACCTGGACCGCTGACCGGGCTCCGGTCAACTCGCCCGAGGAGTTCCTGGCCTGCTGCGGCGTGGTCGGCCTGGGCCGGTTGCTCGCCGAGGGCGCGACCCAGCCACTACCTACACTCCGGACTCACGCTACCGATCCGCGCTGGCGGGTCCGCGAGTCCGTGGCCATGGCCTTGCAGCGGCTGGGCGACGCTGACCTGCCCCGCCTGCTGGCCGTTGCGGTCGACTGGACCGCGGGGACACCACTGGAGCAGCGTGCTGCCGCCGCCGCGGTCTGCGAGCCCCGGCTGCTCGCCCATCCCGAGGCCGCGTGGGCCGTGCTGGCGCTGCTCGACCGGATCACGGTCTCGCTCAGTCAGGCTACGGACCGTCGGGGCGAGCCGTTCAAGGTGCTGCGTCAGGGGCTGGCCTACTGCTGGAGCGTGGCCGTGGCCGCGCTCCCCGACGAGGGCCGGCCCTTGATGGAGAAGTGGCTGACCAGCATTGACCCGGACGTTCGCTGGGTGATGCGGCAGAACCTGTCCAAGGCCCGGCTCGTCCGCGTCGCGCCGGAGTGGGTGGCCCGCTGGTCCGAGAGGTTGTGACCGCGGCCCGGCGCGAGAAGGTCCGCTTCCTCAACGTCCGGCCCGTGGCCCGCAACGCCGAGGCCATCGCCTTCTTTGCCGCGGCCGGCTTCAGCATTGTGGGTCACGTCGAGTTGTTCCAAGATCTTGATCCGGCGGCCGGACGGCAGTAGCGGCCAGGCCTGGTCCTCCACCGGACCACGGTGAGGTACTGAGTCTGTCGCGGGTGTGTCGGTACCGCGTCAGTGGCGTGAAGGACCCTACGCATCTCCACACCCCCGGTTCGACCGCTTTCTCCTGAGCATGACCGAGGCATAAGCTTTGCTGCCCTCGGTCCACCACCCTTTGCCAAGGAGGAAGGATCATGCCGCAGCAACTGATGAAGCCCCGCCCCAATGCCTACCGTCGAGCAAGGGCGAGCGTGTACGCCTTCGAGTTCGACAGCGCCGGCTTCAAGTCTGACCTGTACAACATGGTGAACGGTCTCAGGGATGGAGGCATCGGCGCTACTGCCCACTTGGGTAGCGCGCGGATTACCGGCAGCATAGGGGTACCCATAGAAATCGGCGCTCCAGTGGCGCACGACTACGGGGACAGCTCCAGGATCAAGGTGGGATTGGGTCAGACCAAGATCGAGATCGTGGTCGCTCCGCTCGACACCACGCGTACTTCGCCGTCCAGCCTTTCCGGTCCGTCCCCTTATCCGCCGTCGTACCTGGTGCCGTGACCGAAGCCGCTGCCCCCACCCCGGTGCGCCACGAGGGCAACGCAGTCCCTGGCGCTTCGCCCTCACCCGGTGATCCTCAGGTGCTCGAGAAGCCGAGGTTGCAGGCGCTGGCGGCGATGGACCCTCCGGGGTGGGGGCGCGGTCTGCTGGTCCTCGGCCTCCTGCTGCTGGGCGAACCGGCGCTCGAGACGGTTCTTGCCCGAGCCTTGGACCTGCCGCTCCTCTTCGACCATCCGCGCTACCTGCCGAAGGCCATCCTCGTGCACGGAGCGCATCTCGTCTTCGTCCTATCGGTATTGCGTTACGGCGCGGGGATGCGCTTCAGACCCCTCTTCGCAACCTGGCCGACCCCCAGGCAGGCCCTGCCGTGGCTCCTGGCCGCGGTGGCGATTGGCCTGCCGCCTTTCATCGCGCAATTCGGCTCAGGGCATCGGCTTGATTCCGCCAGGTTCTGTGTGATGGCGGCTTTCTTGATAGCCACGTATGGGGCGTTGCTGCCCTTCATGGAGGAGCTGACCTACCGGGTGCTGGCCTTCAGCCTCTTCCTGCGAGGGGGACGGCTCTGTGCCTACCTAGGCTCGACCGGACTGTTCGCCCTGTCGCACTTCGTCCCTCTGGAGCAGAATATCCTGCAGGCCAATGCCTTCGTGATCACCTACCACGTGACCGCCCTGTTGCTGTTTGGGTTCCTCTCGGCGCGCGCGCTCGAGGTCACGCGGACATGGACCACCTGCCTGCTCATGCACTCCTGCGTAAACCTCATGCCGGAGATGGGACTCATCCTTGGCGCAGCCTGGAGGACCTTCGGGTAGAAGCCGCGATCCTTGCCCCGTCCGGAACGCCTGCCTAGATTGGCCCTCCAAGCCGGACGCGGTTTGAGTTGTACTCGGGAGTCCAGGGTCTGGCAGTGCCCTGAGACACCGGGTGTCGACCGCACCGGCAAGGAGGGTTCCCATGACCGAGCCCATGCCCGAACCCCAGGGACAGCGCCAGGCCATCCCGCCCCGGCCGCCCGTCGCGGTCGGGCTGCAGGAGCGCGGTCAGCCCCATGAGCCCCATAACCCCCATCGCCGCATCTCGTGGCGTCTGGTGCTGCTCGTTGCCATCGGCTTGCTCCTGCTGGTCGCCGTGGCGATCTGGCGTTTTACCGGGTCATGAGCGCGGCCGGCTCCCAGGGGAGTGGCGCCGAGGGACAGCCGCGGATGTATGGTGAGTTCGCGCACCTCTGGCCCCTGTTCAGCGCGCCTGAGGACTATGCCGAAGAGGCGCGGTACTGGCGCCAGGCGTTACGGGACCGACTCGGGCCCGGCCGGCATCCGATCCTCGAGTTGGGCGTGGGCGGCGGGAACAACCTCTCCCACCTGACCGCCGAGTTCGCGGCCACGGCCGTGGACCGATCCGCGCGGATGCTGGCCCAGTGCAGTCAACTGAACCCCGGGGTGCCGGTCCATCTCGGCGACATGCGGACCGTTCGCCTGGGGCAGCGGTTCCGCGCCGTGCTCATCCACGACGCGGTCAGTTACCTGCAGACCGAGGACGACCTGCGGCAGGCCTTTGCCACCGCCGTGGCCCATCTGGAGCCGGGCGGCGTGCTCATCGTCGCGCCCGACGATTATTGCGAAACCTTCCATTCTCCCCGGGTGAGTCACGGGACCAACAGCGACGGCGAGACCGAGGTTACCAGCTTCGAGTACCAGTACGACCCAGACCCGAGCGACACCACCACCGAGACCGTGATGGTCTACCTCATCCGGCGTGGCCGCGAGGTGCGGGTGGAGGAGGACCACCACCGGATGGGGCTGTTCCCCCGGCAGCGATGGCTGGACCTGATGGCCGAGGCCGGCTTCAGCGTGGAGTCACTGCCTTATCCGGTGCACGAGGACGGTCGCGAGGCCTGGTTGCTGGTCGGGGTGCTCGAAAGGTGATGGTCCAAGACGGACGCTCTCCTGATTCGCCCGATTCTCCCGTCCTGAACGCCGACCAGAGTACGACGGCGTTGATGGCGTTGGGGCCGCTCCTGGCCCGCGGACGCACGGCAGAGATTCACGCTTGGGGCCTCAACCACGTGGTGAAGGTCTACCACCCCTGGATGCCCCGATCGGCGGTCGAGCTCGAACGTCGGTGCACTGCCGCGGCCCGGGCCGCCGGTCTGCCGGTGCCCGCGGTCGGTGAGGTGGTACAGCTCGACGGCCGCGTCGGTCTGGTGCTGGAACGGGTCGACGGCCTTTCCATGATGGACCGGATCACCGGGCAACAGGATCATCCCATGGACTCGGCGTGCCGGCTGGCCGAGTTGCACCGTGCCCTGCACCAGCAGCCGGCGCCTCCTGGCCTGCCCGACCAGGCCGATCGGCTGGAGTCCAGGATCCGCAGGGGTTCGGTATTGGGGCCGGCGGAGCAGGAGGCGGCGCTGACGGCGCTGGTTCGACTCGACCGTGGGGATCGGCTCTGTCACGGGGACTTCCATCCGGGGAACGTGCTGGTCGCCGACCAGGGCCCGGTCATCATCGACTGGATCGATGCTGCCAGCGGCTCGCCCGCGGCCGACCTCGGACGCACGGTGCTACTCTTCGAGGGGGCGATCGCCACCAGTCAGGCCAGCGAAGGGATGCCTGCCCTCATGCGGCAGTACCGCGACGCCTATCTGGAGGGGTACGGCGCGGACCACGGACCAGCCGCGACCTGGCGTGCCTGGATGCCGGTGCTGGCCGCGGCCCGGCTGGACGAGCAGATCGAGGAACAGCGGGACTGGCTCGTGTGCCAAGTGCGCCAGGGGCTGTCGCTCGCTTGAAAGGCCGGGCATCGGCGGTTGGTCCCGGGTCGCCGTCCAGCGGAATAAGCCACCCAAGAGCGAACCGGATCAGGAGGAAACGACGTGAACCTGCCTACCGGCGACTGGGGCGCGCAGTTGCACTGGTCCCTCGATGATCCCGCGGTCTGCCAGGCCCTGTCCCGGCACGCGGCCACCATGGCCGGGCTTCGCGTGGTATACGACAACGACGGACTGTGGGACTGGGGCGACCCGCGGGGGGACGGCCCGCCTTTGCTGCGCCGCATGGTCGACCAGTACGTCGAGGTCGGCGCCCGGGGTCTGGTCTGGGGATGCGGCAATAACCTGGCGTGGAGCTACACCCCGCGGGTGCAGGAGGCCTGGTGCGACCGCGTGCCTTGCGAGGACGCGCACCTGGCCCACCTGGCTGACCGGCAACGCCAGTGGCTCGCCTGCGGCACCTCGCCGCTCGACGTGATCCTCGAGCGGGCCAGGATGCACCGCCTGCCGGTGCTGGCCGGATTCCGTCTCAACCGGTTCTTCACCCAGTTCGGCCTGGAGTCGTGGTTCACCGATAACCCGCAGGTGGTCCTCAGCGCCGCGAGCTGTCCGCTCCATCCCACCCAGCAGAGCGCCAACCTGGCGCTGCTCGAGGTGCGCCGGCACTTTATCGAGGGCTCCCTGGACGTGGTGGCCCGGTATCCGGTGGACGGGCTGCACCTGGAGTTCATGCGGGCGATCCCCTTCTTCGAGCGCGGCGAGCCGGACAAGCGGGAGCAGATGCTGACCTTCCTGCGCGAGCTGCGCGCCGGCCTCGACCGACTGGGAGCCGCGCGCGGCCAACGCCTGGAGCTGTCGATCTGGTCCGGGACCGAGGCGAACTATCGGGTCCTGCGGCGCGGCCTGTTCCCGCCGGAGTTCATGGCCCTGGAGTTCCACGGGATCGACCTGCAGGCCTGGATAGAGGAGGGGCTGGTCGACCGGCTCATGCTGAGCTGCTGGTCCGGCGGTTCAGGGCGACGCGGCGAGCCGGTGGAGCTGACCTCTTGGACGCGGTTGGCCCGCGGCACCGGTATCCGTATCCTCGGCGAGGTCGACAACGCCACTGAGATGAGCGAGCCGGAGCAGTTGCGCCAGGCCGGGGAGGTGATCCGCCGGATCAATGCCCTGTCGGACGGGGTCTACCTCTTCAACACCCCGCCGGCCAGTCTGGCCTTCCTGCTCGAACGCGCGAACCAGGCACAGTGACGACGGCGCGGCGTTTCACCTTCCTGGTGCACCCCTGCTGTTACGCGGCCTCTCTGGGGGTCCCCGCCAGTATGCCCCGAGAACGCTGGGAGCGATACCACGCGCACGAGCTGACCGTGCTGCCTCGCTGGTACGCCGGCCTGGCGGCGATGGACGAATCCGACCTGGTGGTCTACCACCCGTGCTATCAGTCGGCCGAGGAGAAGGCCCTGGCCGAGCACGGCCGCCGGCACCTGGGGTCTCGCTTCCTTACCCTGTCGGGCCGGGAGGTAGGGCACCCGGACGGGATCCCAGCGCCGACCATGGCCGCCCTGGCGCCCGAGATCACCGCGGCCTTTCGAGTCCGTGGCAAGTACACCTGGTCGGTCCACGACCTGCGGATCGCGGTCTTCTCGCGGCACTATGCCCAGGATCTGCTGGCGTTGCTGGCCGAGCGCGGGATCTCCGTGGACATGGGTCGGCTTGCCTTGCAGGCATGGGGGGAATCGTTTGAGGGGTGCGTGACCACCTGGAGCACCATGGTGCCTCCGTATCTTGGTTGCCCGTCGCGGGTCGAGATCCCGTACGAGATGACCGTGCCCGATACCCTCCTCCTGCTGTCCTGCGAATACCAGGGGCGCACGGCCCTCGACCACGACACGGCCCTCTACCTCTACCAAGATGCTGCCGGTCGATCGATCGCCCACTACAAGCGCGAGCGCGTGGCCCTGGCCGATTCATCGTTTTATGCCGAGCTCGACCTGCCGCCCGACTCCGTGGCCGTGCTTGACGGTCACGGTCGGGAGCTGCTGCCGGCCGGCGGCGAGTTGATCCCCACGGTGCCGCCCAGCCTGGTCCACCGCCTTCCCGCCGGTCTGCAGGTGATGGTGGCCAGCGGCCGGGGACGCGGTGGCGAGGGGCCGCACTTCTACCCCCGCGAAGCGGCCCTGTTCATCTCGAGCCGCGATATCGGCAGCGAAGCGTTCCGGGCCCGGGCGCTCCAGGCCCGCATCATTGCCGAGTAGAACCGAGGCGACTACCCCGCGCGGGGTGGGGCTGGCCAGTGGAGGTACCGGCGCCTCCGCAATCCTCTGGCGAGCTTGACATTCGGGTTGCCGGAAGGCCAGATTGCGCGCGGTTACGAAACGTGAATCTTCAGTCAGAAACGACGAGGAAGGAGAACGATGACCGTCGGACAAGGGTGCATCGTGGCGGCCCCATCCGGAGCCGAGTTCTCCGGGTTCGCCTATCCGGGCAGCCTCGTGGTGCTGCCGGATGGAGGTCTGCTGGCGACCTTCACCGGCTTGCGGGGGAAGGCCCCGTGCTGCGCCGTCGGTGCTTATTCCGAGGACGGCGGTCGGACCTGGGGCGCGCCGGTCATCCTGTTCGGCGGGGATCGGCTCGGTCCTGCCACAAGCGATCTGAGTGAAGGGTACGCCGACCCCAACCTCGTGGTCGTGGACCAGCACGCGGTGCAGATCCTCTGCGTCTCGCTGCGCCACGACAACGAGGTGCTGGATCTGAGCCGCACCCGGTTCTGGCGGCGCTGCAGCACCGACGGCGGCCGGACCTTTGGCCCGGTCGAGGAGCTGCCCAGGCACCGGAAATACTACGTGGGCATGGTGTCCCCGGGACTGCGCCTGGTCGATGGATCACTGGTCATGGGGTACAGTTGGGACAAGCCGGCTGAAGTCGGTCGCCCGGCCGACGGCGAGGGGACCATGGACCTGGTCTCCGGCCTGCTGATCTCGCGCGACGAGGGCAAGACCTGGACCCCGGGCGGCGACTGTTACGCGGATACGACGCGCGCCGGAGACGCGTTGGCGCACGCCACCAACGGTCTCGACGAGCCGGCCGTGGTCGAGCTGCCCGACGGTGAGCTGTTCCTCCTCGGCCGCACCGGCACGCACCGACTCTGGCAGAGCCGCAGCCGCGACCGCGGTCAGAGCTGGATCCCACCCGAGCCGTCGCCGCTGACCAGCCACAACTGCCCGTCCGCGCTCCTCAAGCTGGCCGACGGGGCTTCGGTCGCGGTGGTCTACAACGACCATCCACAGCAACGGTTGGACCTGGTGCTGCGGATCTCCGGGGACGGCTGCCGGACCTGGGGTCCGGCCATTCTGCTCGGACCACTCGGCCAGGCGTCGGAACAGGCCCAGGCCGCGTACCCCAACCTCTGCCAACTCCCCGACGGCACGGTGGTCGTGGTCTTCTACCAGGTGGACCAAGGCCCCCACCCCACTCCCTTCACCATCCGCGCCGTGCGGCTGGCACCGGCAGAGCTGCCGCCCCCTGCCGCCAGCAGAACATGACCCAGATCGGAGCAACGATGACGGACCTGCCCTTCCCCCTCTTCGACGCGGCCTGCATCGTGGGCCGTCACCTCAAGCTGCAGGCCAACGGCCTGCACTCGGCCGCAGATCTGCTGGCCGACCTGGATCATTACGGGATCGCCGAGGCCCTGGTGGTCGACAGCCTCAGCCGCGAGGGCCACCCCGAACCGGGGAACCAGCGGGTTCTCGAGGTTGTCCGCGACAACCCGCGGCTGGTACCGGCCTGGTCAGCGCTGCCAGCCTATGGCGATGACGAGCAGGAGGCGCCGGAGGCCTTCCTAACCAGGATGCGGGAGCATCGGGTCGGCGCCCTCTTCTTCTATCCGCGGCAATACCGGTTCTCCCTGCAGGACTGGTGCGTCGATCCCTTCCTCGGGCCGTTCGCCGAGGCCAGGGTGCCGCTCTTCATCGACTACAACGAGGTCGGCCGCGGCGGCTGGGGGTGGGATCACACCGACTGGGAAGCGGTCGTCGGCCTCTGCCGGCGCTGGCCGCAATTGCCCGTGGTGGTCAGCGAGTTCCGCATCCGTCAGGCCCAGCGGATGATCTACCGCGCCCTGGACGCCTGTCCCAACCTGCACCTGGAGCTGAGCGGGCTCTGGCTGCACCGCGCGATCGAGTACATCACCGATCATTGGGGCGCGGACCGTCTGATCTTCGGCTCGTACTGGCCGTACCTCGGTCACCACGTCACCGTAGCGCCGCTGGCCACGGCCGAGATCGACGAGGCCGACCGGACCAGGATCGCCGCCGGCAACCTGCGCCGGCTCGTCTCCTGGTGTGGTCCTCGCCCCGAGGTCAAGGTCGAGCTGCCGCCGCCGGCCGATGAGTTCGCCGCCTTCGCCCGCACCGGGATTCGCCCGCCCGAGATGCGCTTCTGGGACAACCACGGACATATGGGAGGCCGGGCCACCCACTACCATCTGCCCAACTGCACCTTGGACGGGATCGTCCGGGACATGGACCGGCTGGGGGTGCAGCAGACCTGCGTCTTCAGCTTCACCGGGGTCTTCAGCGACGAGCAGCCGGGCAACGACTACGTGGCCGAGGCGGTCCGGCGATACCCCGACCGGTTCGTCGGCTTCACCCTGGTCAACCCCCATCGCGGCCGGGACGGCATGCTGCGCGAGCTCGAGCGCGGCGCGGCCATGGGCCTGCGCGGGGTAAAGCTGATCCCCCACTACCAGGACTATCCCGAGGAGGGCCCCCTCATCGACGTGGCCTGCCAGTGGGCCCACGAGCGGCGGCAGATCATCCTCGACCACCACTGGGGCTCGGCGGCCCAGGTCGAGCGGCTAGTCTCCACCTATGCCGATGCCTGTTTCTTTACCGGCCACTCGACCACGGCCTACGTTGAGGTGATGCAGCGCCACCCCAACCTCTACGTCTGCTCCTGCCCGCTGTGTGGCCCGCGCACCTGCGAGGAGGTGGTGGCGGCGATCGGCGCGGACCGCCTGATGTTCGGCTCTGACCTGCAGGACCTGCCGATCGCCTGGGGCCTGGGACCGATCCTCTTTGCCCGGCTGGAGCCGGCCCAGAAGCGGCTGATCCTGGGCGAGAACCTGCGCCGCGTCCTGCGGCAGTACAGCCTGAATCCCTGAGCCTTGTCATCAACACGCGGGCAGTCGTGTCCCGCGGCCGCCATAGGAGCCAGACCCATGCGCATCAAACAGTCGATCTGCTACCCCCTGTTCAAGCCCCGCGACACCTCCCTGGACGAGCTGTTCGCCGCGGCCGCGCGGATCGGGTACGCCGCCGTCGAGTTGTGGGGACGGGGCGACGACTTCGAGGAGGTCGTGGCCCTGGCGCATCAGCACCGATTGACCGTGGCCAGCATGGTCGGCCATGCCTCCCTCGGAGACGGCCTGAACAAGCGATCGAACCACGACCGGATCGAGGCCGAGCTGGCGACTTCGGTGGAGATCGCCGCGCGACACGGAATCCCGGGCGTGATCTGCTTCAGCGGCAACCGCCAGCCCTGGCAGAGCGAGGAGGACGCCATCGCCGCCACCGTGGAAGGGCTGCGGAGGGCAGCGCCCCACGCCGAGCGCCTGGGCGTCAACCTCAACCTGGAGCTGCTCAACTCGAAGATCGATCACCCGGGGTACCAGTGCGACCACACCTCCTGGGGCGTGGCCGTCTGCCAGCAGGTGAACAGCCCGCGGGTAAAGCTCCTCTTCGACATCTACCACATGCAGATCATGGAAGGGGACCTGATCCGCAACATCACCGAGAACATCCGCTGGATCGGCCACTTCCACACCGCCGGCAACCCCGGCCGCAAGGACATGGACGACGACCAGGAGCTCAACTACGCCGGGATCTGCCGGGCCATCGCCCGCACCGGGTACGAGCTCTACGTGGGCCACGAGTTCTCGCCCAAGGGCGATCCCATGGAGGCGCTGCGGCAGACGTTTGAGGTGTGCGATCAGGGGTAGAAGGGCTGAGGGCCACGAGTGCGCTGGGGATGGAGAGTGGCCCAGGTCTTCGCGCTGTATCCGGCTCGTGAGCGACTACCCCATCAGGAGCTTCGGAGCAGACCGTCGACGGGGTACAACCATCCCCGAGCGTGCGCCTTATGCCTCAGTATCTTGGCCTTGGCCTCCACGTCGGCTTTGGTGTGCGCAGAGAAGTCGATCTGAACGTGCTCAGGGAACAGACCTGGATCTGGCACGACCACCAGACCAAGGGTGGAGCATTCCTCCCGGCTGACACCGAGTACGCCAACGGACAAGAGCCCAAGCTGCTCCGTGTAGTGCCGCCACGCAGGTTCTGGCTCGATCAGGTTCCCGTCGTACGCGGAGAGGTGCGACTCGTCTTTGGGCGTTGGTTTGAAAGCCTGGGAAGTGACCCGACCCTGTTGCACGAAGTTCGGGTGGATCTGCCGCAACAGCAGGTTGGTGCCAAGCATCACTGGTCGCCGCCGAGGGCTATCAATTGGCTTTGTAACCAGTCCCAAGCCGAAACCTCATCAAGCATGAGGCCCTGAACCTCTACTTGTTCGGTCGCTACCGCCACCGCATGCCATTGAGCCTGGTGCGTGGCGAGATCGATTGTTAGAGACACCTCGTGGGAACCAAGGCTCCATTCCGCCTGCACGCCCCCCTCCGCCGTGGGGTACAGGTAAGGCACGGGTAGCTCATCACTGTAGGACTTGTCGAAGCGCTGCGCCAGCCAGTCAATGCCTTCTCTTGAAGGCGCGACACCATGGCCGTCAAGCCAGCCCTCACCGAGTTCCTTCAGCTCCTCAAGTCTGGAAGCAACGTCGCACGGATCCAGCACGTTGATGTGTTCCACGGAGTCCACCTTTTGGAGGCGATTCTGACGATTATAACGGCCAATTCCCTGTAACAAGACGTGAACCCCTTGATTGTACCCAGCGAATGCCTCAAGAACTGTCGGTAGGTGTTGCGGTTCCAGGGGAGCCCCAACTCTTGGGCCGCCGATCACGTGCAGTTGAAAGCTCTTCCGTTCCTGGTCAGCCTCAGGAACTGAGCCACGGAGACTGACCTCTTCGGTTCGGTCTTCGGCATCGGACGCCTCTAGTAGCCGTCGGCGGATGGGCTTGGTAAGATGGGCAACACGTCCATTCCCCGGGGGGGTGAACTCGATGGCTTCATCCTCCCTTAACCCCCTTCCCATCTTGTCAAAATACCCCAACAGCTTGCGTGGTAGATGGTGGGTAACGGCACCGTCGTGCTCAGCAGCATCGATGGCACTGATGATACAGTCACGGGCCTCCTCGAAGTAGCGTATGTTCTGAGAAGGGAAGAGGCCATCCCGAGGCGTTGACAGGACGATAGAGGGAACGGCACTCCCCTCCCGGATTCCGCTCAGCTTCAGCGAGACACCGTCCGTGAAGCCCCGGGGGATGCGCTTCCGGTCTGGATGTTCCTCGATAAACCGCCATTTGGCGACCTCTATGACCATCTCCTCAAGCGCGGAAAGGTCTCGAAGGAACTCAAGGGGAATCGTATGATCCGAGAAACGCTGGCCCACCATGCGGGGCGTGAGGAACTCCGAAAGGTGACTCATGCTGGGATTGTCCAAAGTGCAGAACCTCCTCGCCAGCGAGGCACGCGCCGGTACATCTTGCCCTCGGCGAAATGGCGTTTGTAAGTCGCCATCATATCAGGGGGCTGGTCTCACCTCGTCGCACCCACGGTGCTCCGTTAACGTTTCACTCAACGGCGCTGGATGAACTCCTCGATGTTGGTTCCGGCGTCGGTAGCTATAGCGCGCTCGAGTAGATCTGCTTCCGCGTGTGCCTCGGTAGCCTTCTCAACAAGGTCGGCGATCTTGGATTCCGCCGCGGTGCCCAGCCGAACCACTGGGAAATCGGCAACATCACCAGGATCGAGGTGCGGAATAGAGGTGCCATAGGCGGCCCGAATGAGAAGCGGCCTGCCATGCGTCCGGTGAGTGAGAGTCATCAACAGGTACCCGGCTCTGATTTTCGAGGTGTCAGGTGCGATACGGATCAGGTCATGCGAGTAGAACACGTTCTCGTGCGACTCGGACACAAGTGTGGCTTGACCATTCATTCCGTAGACTTGCCCTGAGCACGACATGACGATCCATCCAGCTTTCACGAAGTACTCAGTGTAGTCGGTGTCGCCAGGTTCGATGAGGATCCGTTTCGACCGAAGTGGGTTCACGGTGAACAACTCATCGGCGCTCATGTACGGAATCCCAGCCTCACCGTATTGACGCCGGAATCGCTGCATCCACCATATCCTCTGTGTGAGGTCTCCGAGTCGTTCCCAGCAGGCGAATCTTGCGGCGATGGCGGCGGCCTCTGGTGTATAGTAGCTTGCCTCGAACCGGCGACGTCCCGATGAAATGTCGTCAGCCCGAACCGTGAATCCATGCACCGACGTTGCCACGTCGATGCTCCCAACAGATTGAGCAAATCTATGGTCGGCCTGTTCCCAGAGTCCCGACACCGAGTTTCGGAGCTCGATCACTCTGGCGACCCGCTGGCCGAAGTCGGCCGCCGTGGCGTCGCCGACCTCGGGAACCGGCAGATTAGCGAGGTGCTCGACCTCGAGGTGCTTGATGATGTGGCCGTATTGGGCGCCGACGGTTATCGCCCTGGTTTGAGGGGCCGACAGATAGGCATAGAGCCAGCCAAGGTTGCGCGCGTCAAGCGCCTCGACGCGAAGCAGGTCGTGGGAGACCAGCAGGCCTTCGTGTATCGCGTAAGCAAGCGTCGGCCGACCGACTGAGCCGGAGCATGTGACGAGTATCATCCCAGGACGAACGAACCGGCTCTGCGCATCCGAAGTCTGTGCGATGGCGAGCCATTTTCGCGGTATGGGCCGCACGTCGAAGACCTGCGTCGCCGCCAGGAATGGTGTGCCGTGCTCTGGACCTACCTGGATTCCCTTCAGTCGGCCGGGCATCCAGATCCTGGCCAGCTTACCGAGCCGTTCCCACCCTACCGATCGTCTCTCAATGGCAGTGCGGATGCCGGAGCCCGAGGATAGGTAGGTTTCCGCCTCCATCCGGCGGTCCTGTACGGAGCAGCCCCGCGTCGACACAGCGGTGTACCTGGCCGTGTGCCACGGCCATTCCTCCCGCGGTTGCGGGGGCGGCGGCGCTAGTCGAGGGCGGCCAACCACCGGCGGAATTCCTGGGCGATCTGCAGAGTGTTATCATCGAGAACCTTGCGCTGCGCGGCCTGAGCCCGATATACCGGGGTGCCGTCGTGCCACTCCTTGATCTGCTCAGTGACCAGCTCCACGATCTCGTTTCCTTGAGCGTCACGCACGTAGGTGGTGTTCCCCCGTTTATCGTGTCCAACGTGGTTGGCCAAGGCCATGAAGATGGGGTAGTCGTTGAGTTGGCCAGCAGCGCGTTCCAGGGCGATAAGCTCGGAGGTTTTCCGTTTCAGCAGCAAAACGCTGGTCTGGATGCTGACCGATGGCTGGAAGGTGTCGGGATGGAGATCGATGCTCGCCAAGATGCGGGTGTGCTGCAGGATCCACTCGCGCACGTAACCCAGCCCAGGCGATCCGAGGATGCCGTCCGGGAGCACTATAGCCGCGCGTCCAGTCCCTGGCTTCAGTAGCCGGACGCAGCGCTCGATGAAAAGAATCTCTGGCGGCTGGGACTTCTGGATGCGCGGACCCATGGTCCAACGATCCTCGGTTTTGTTATACGACCAGACGTGGCCCAGGTCGTATTGCTCAAGGATCGCGGGATCGGCAACCGGTATCTTAGACCCAAAGGGCGGGTTGGTGAACAGCAGATCAACGTTCCCCATCAGACCCCGATTGCGTAGTTCCGGTTCCCAGGTAGGTGGTGCGGCCAAAGAATTGGCCTGGTACAGCCCGCCTGAACCGTCATTGTTCATCACCATGTTCATCTTGGTGGCCTTCACCAGATCCGGGTTGAAGTCCACCCCCACCACATACCTGTTGGCAAACTTCCGGACCCGCTCCCGGGTGGCTTTCTCGGCACGCTCCAGCCGGTGGCCCCACTTCGCGACCTCCGCCTTACGGATCTTCTCGATCACATGGTTCATGGCGGTGATGAGGAATCCTCCAGTACCACAGGCTGGATCCAGCACCAACTGCCCCTCATCAGGATCCAGCATCGCCACTGCCATGCGGCAGATGTTGCGGGGGGTGAAGAACTCTCCTCGGTCGCCGCGGAGGTTTGAGCCCACGATCTCCTCGTAAGCCCGGCCCTTGACGTCCACGTCGCTTTCCAAGAGGGAGTACATCTGGAGTTGCGAGATAAGGTAGGCCAACACCACGGGGTTCAATTCTATCGTCTCGGAGTCCCTGAAGATCGTCGGGTAGTCTGTCTTGACCCGCAAGAACAGCCCCTCGAGGCGCTTCTGTACCTTCAGGGGGCCGTTGACCCCATGCCGCTCATTGGCCGCCGCGTAGAACTCCACCTCGTCATTATTCTGCTCGTCGTGGATCTTGCAGAAGATGAGCTTGAGGAGCTCCCAGAAGGCCTGGGGTTTCTGCAGACCCTGATTGCCAGCGATGTAGTTATGGCAGCGGCGGAACGCGAACAGGAGGGCGTCGGAAGTGGCAGGTTTAAGCTGATCGAATCGGGGTCGGTCGGCTGCCTCGTCTCCCCGCCCACATTCAGGGAGATCGGGTACTTCTTCGAAGGTGACCTCGCCACTCCTAGTTAACCTGCGGTAGCAGAATCGCTCGACGCCGTTGGTCCACATCCCGTGAGTGGCGTTGGCGCAGGCCTCGAGGTAGCTGTGCAACTGTCCGACCCCATCCTTCCGGTCGGCCGCCTTCACGGTGGGCGCCTTGCACTCCACGATAATTCGAGCATGGGGCTTCTCATGGGGTGACCCCACTTCGAAGATCACCAAGTCCGCGCGTGGCTTCCGGGTGCCAATCTGCACCGTAAACTCCAGCGCGATGTCGGCCTTCTCGTACCGGTACTCGCGAACCAGGGACTTCGCGATCTCCTGCCGGACGTATTCCTCGGGGGTCTCCCGACGTTGGGTGGTCCCGTCAATGAAATCGAGGATCTTCCCCTGCTCGACGATGATGGCGCCGACGCTGGCGGCGGGTGCTGTCATCTGCGGGCTTCTCCTCGCCAAGACATGGTAGCAACGGACGCCCACCAGGTCACCTCGACCGCATGGTGGCTACTCGCGGTCAACCCAGCGGGTCGTACAGACGCCACGGACTGCAGGGCAATATACAGCATCGAGGAGCCCTCGGCGCGCTCACGGAGGGTCGTGTCAGCAGTACCCCCGAGGTCTCCGCTCATGTGGGGTGTCCTGCCTGCCTCCTCGATGGCACAGTGCAGGCAGATACGCCGGCGGCACGACGCATGGCAATTTACCATGCCAGCCTCCATGTGGCCAGGCGGACTCAGGAGACGATGTCGGCTATCAAGGTAAAGGCAGCCCCCGGCCTCCCCCCCGCCACCACCGGCCGCGTGGCTGATGCATCGGGCCATTTACCTAGCGCCCGTGAGTCGGTAGGTTTGCCGGAACATCTGCGACATCCACCACCACGTCGATGAGGTGCAGAGGTATTGGTTGCCCTACCGGCCGCGCTCCGGGTGCCACCGCAATGACCCGCCCGATCGCCGCTCGCGTGCTCCTTTCCTCGAATCCCCGGCCTGATCCCTGGTTCGGGATCCGCTACACCATGAACCTGTACCGCGGCTGCCAGCACCAGTGCGTGTACTGCGACTCGCGCAGCGAATGCTACGGCATCGACGATTTCGCCGACGTCCAGGTCAAGACCAACGCGCTGGAGCTGCTGGAGCGCGAGTTGCGGCGGAAGCGGACCCGCGGCACGGTGGGCACGGGATCGATGAACGATCCGTATATGCCGTTGGAGGGGGAGATCGGGTTGACCGGACGGGCCTTGGAGATCCTGGCCCGGCATGAATTCCCGGTGCACGTGATCACCAAGAGTACCCTGGTCCTGCGCGACCTCGAGGTTCTACGACGGATCTCTCGGGTGTACGCGGCCGTGAGTCTGACGGTGACCACGCCGGACGACGAGCTGAGTCGCCGGCTGGAACCCGGCGCACCAGTGTCGTCGGCGCGGCTGCGCACCGTGGCCGAGCTGTCGGCCCAAGGCATCCTGACCGGCGTGCTGATCATGCCGGTCTTGCCGTGGATCGAGGACCGCGAGGAGGATGTCCTGCGCCTGGTAGACCAGGCACACGCCGCCGGGGCGCGGTACGTGATGGCGTCCTTCGGCGTCACCTTACGCGACCGTCAGCGGGCTCACTATTATGGATGCCTGGACGAGCTCTTCCCCGGGCTCCGCCAGGAATACCAGCGGCGCTACGGCGATCAGTACGGCTGCCCCAGCCCGGCGGCAGACCGACTCGAGATGCTCTTCCGCGAGCGTTGTGCCGCGCACGGCATCTCAATCCGGATGCCGTTCTACCAAGGCGAGCAGTTGCCGCTCCTGTGATCCCGGCGGGCTCCAGCTCCCGGCCGGCGCATCCCCTCACCAGTGGACCTGCTCCTCGGGCACGAATCTTTCGACGCGGCGCCACAGGGTGACCCCGTCGCGGTAGTGGTCGCGCTGGTAGAGCGGGGCCGAGGATCCCGGGGGTTCGATGTGGACCACCTCGTTGCCGCGCCGCACCAGGGTGTACTTCGCCTTCTCGATCCAGGCCTCGTCCTCCCGTTCGCTTGCCGCATCTCCCCTCGATGCGGCGCCGCTCGCGCGCCTGGCCAGGACCCGCCATCCCTCGGCCTCGCCAACCAAAGCGGCTTTTTCAACGGGCTGCCAGGGGTGACCGGGGTTGACAGGGGAGCTATGCCCGCATATTGTCGAAATACCATATATCCAGTCGGGTTAGTCGTATAAGGCTCCCAACTGGTACACCCTTACAGAAGGCGGTGCAGGATGCGGCGGTGGACGGTTACGTCGATACCCGCTTGGCTGCTCGTGGCCCTGTTCATGATGGCGGATGGCCGGGCGAGTGCTGACCAGCGCTCATTCGTGTGGACGTACGAGAGCCTGACCTTGACGAGCGGCGAGGGGGAGCTGGAGACCTACTTCACCCTGTCGAGCCCGGACAAGGGCGCCTTGGAGGGGCGGACGAGTGTCGAGCACCAAGTGGAGCTTGAGGTCGGGATGAGCGAGCGGCTGGACTGCGGCCTGTACCAGGTTTTTGGCCAGGCGCCCGGCGAGGCGCTGACCTACGAGGGGTACAAGCTGCGGGGCCGTTACCGACTGGGCCCACCGGGGGAACGGCGGCTC
>JBAZUN010000001.1:0-31336 GCA_041661365.1 Candidatus Latescibacterota bacterium | reverse complement strand
CCGGTGCTCTACCTTGAGTACAAGGGCAAAGCCGATTTGTCGGAACACGCGATCGAGGCCAAGGCGCTGCTGACGCAAACCTTCGGCCGGTACCACCTGGCGGCCAACCCGGGCGTAGAGCTCGAGGGCGAGGAAGGCTCCTGGGAGTTGGAACCGGAGTACGCCATCGGGCTGACGTACCGCAAGGGCCGGCTGCTGCGCCTGGGTGTGGAGGCCAAAGGGAGCAGTGCCGGCCATTACGTGGGACCCGTCATCGCGCACGGGACCGAGAAGTTCTGGGTGACGCTGGGGTCAGCAGTAGGCATCGCCCAGGTGGAGGCCGGTGCCCCCGAGCTGCAGCTTCGGGCGTTGGTCGGCGTGGGGCTATGAACGACCAGGGGCTCTGCGTCGCCGCCTAACGGGACCAGACCGCTGGCGACTGCCGTGGTGATGGGCCAGAAATTGCAGCGGGTCGCGCCCTTCAGCGGGCCACCGAGGCGGGACTGCCTAAAGCCTTGGGCCGCGAAAGGACCTTGCGGCGGATGTAGGGGATCGGGTCGCCGGGCTTCCAGCGTTCATCGGACATGGCGGTCATAGCAGCTCCCTTGCGTCGGGTGCGGCGTACCTGGCTGACGCGGCCCGTACGAAGGGTCGGTGGGTCGGGGTTGTCAACCCGCCGCCGGTCGCGCTATTGTTCTCGTCATGGCCAGTCTCAGGATCGCCGCCGCGGCTATTGCCCTGTCCGGGTTCCTCGCTCCTCTGGCAGCGCAGGGCTTCCTCTGCGCGGATCGGTTGAGGAGCGATAACGCCTCGGTGCGAGCTGGAGCAGCCGCCAAGGCAGCCCAGGACCGTGTCACCGGCACCCGGACGGCCCTGCTGCTGTTCACCCGATTCCGGGGAGAAGGCATCGCCCAGGTGCCCGCCTGGGCCGCCGACGTCTTCAGTCCCGACCGACCTGGCAGCTTCTCCCATTTCTACGACACCATGTCCTTCGGCAAGCTCCGGGTGCGCGGCCAGGTGGCGCCGCGGGTCTACGAGTCGGACCGCAAGGCGGGCTTTTACCTGGCTGCCGACGACACGGCACGAGGCAGGTACGACCTGTTTGCCCGACCGGTCCTGGAGCAGGCCGATCAGGAGATCGACTTCGCCCGGTTCGACAACGACGGTCCTGATGGCTTGCCCGACTCCGGCGACGACGACGGCACGGTGGACGCCGTCTTTCTGATGTTGGATACGGTGCCGGCCCGATTCCTGCGAGGGCCGGCCAACGGCATCGGCGAGCTGGGGTTCGAAGCGGATCTGGCCACCCAGGATCCGGGTATCTCCGGCCGGCCGATCACGATCTCGCCCAGACAGGGAACGGTACAGCAGGGCCGTACCTTCGCAGGCGCGATGGGGGCGCTCTGCCACGAGTACGGTCACGTGCTGGGGTTGGGCGATCTGTACGATACGGGCTACCTGGGCAGGGTAGGTGCCCCGCCGGAGCTGGACTCGGCCGGGGCAGGAGCGTGGGATCTGATGGGGTGGGGGGCCCTCGGATGGCACGGCGACGACGGTCCGAACAGCCTGTCGGCCTTCGGTCGGATGCAGCTAGGGTGGGCCGCGGTGGAGGAGGTGGCGCAGGAGGAGGTGCGGCTGGAGGAGGTAGGCCGGGCCGGCAGACTCCTCAAGATCCCGTTGACCGGTCGGGAGTACTTCCTGGTCGAGTACCGCACGCGCACCGGCACCTGGTACGACCGCGATATACCCGGCGAGGGGCTGCTGATCTGGCACGTGCAACTCCCTGGGGCCGAGGCGATGCTGCAGTCGCGGCGGTTGGACCTGGAATGCGCGGACGGCAGGTGGCTGGATGCCGCGTACCCTCTCGGGAGACAGGCAGATCCCCAGCAGGGCGGCGACAACCTGGATTTCTGGGCCCACGACGTCGAATACGCGCAGGCCCACGGCGGCAACACGGGTGACGCCACCGACCCGTTCGACGGTGTGCGGTACCGGGCCTTCACGCCGGACACCAATCCGGCCTCGTACAGCGAGGACGGGCGGCTGAGCGTGCGGCTGGAGGAGATCCGCGTCGAGGCAGGCGTGGCCCTGACAAGGGTGCAGACCCGGCCCCTGATACTGGACCTGACCGAGGTAGCGGCGATGGGCGAAGACGGCGACCAGATCGCCGTGGCTGGAGAGCTCCTCCGCCTGTCCTTCAAGCTGGCCAATCGCGGCGGGCTGGCCGCCCGCAACACCAGGGCCCGGATACACACCGACGACCCATTGGTGGAGATCGTCCAGGCCGAGGCCGTGTTCGGGGATCTGGCAGTGGACCGGACGAGCCCGGCCAATCCCCAGGGAGGCTTCCCGGCGCTGCGGTTCCTGCCGGGGTTCGCGGGCAGACACACCGCCACGGTGTCGATCGAGGTGTTCGCGGACAGCGCCCTGGTGGAGGAGCAGGAGGTGGCGGTCTCGGCCCTGTCGCCCAGGACCGTGGTCCAGGCCGTCGAGGTGCTGGATGACCAGGGGAATGGCGACGGGATGATCCAGGGGGGCGAGTTCATCCGCCTGGGCCTGGAGCTGGAGGCGCCGCAGTCTGAATGGGTGGAGGCGTTCAAGTTATCCCTGCGGCCGCTCAGCGCGGGCGTAACCCGGGTCGCCGCGGCCGACGTGCCATTGGAATATTCCGGGGAGGGGCGGGCACGGAGCCAGCGCAGTCCGGAGTTCCTGGTACCGACCGATCTGCCGCCGGGATCTTGGCTGAATTTCGAGCTCGCGGTCACCGGTGCGTTCGGTACGTGGAGCGACACCCTGGCGCTCCAGGTGCAGCCAGGCCCGGACCAGACACCGCCTCGATTGACCGAGGTGCTGAGCCGGCCGGCAGAGCAGGGACTGCGGCTGGTGCTGCCCGCCAGCCACGTCCTCGAAGGGGGCCGGGTGGAGTCGGTCCAGGTCGTGGTGTACAGCCCCGAGGACACCGTTCAATTAGCGACCGTTCCCCTGGAACTAGAACGGCAGGGCGAGTGGTACGAAGGGGTGTGGGCAACACCCGAGCCGGGGGAGTATCTGGTCGCGGTGGTCGTCCGTGACCGGGCCGGCAACCAAGGCCGTAGTGCCATACAGACCCTCTGGGTACCCCGCGCCGTTTCTCGTACCAGCGCCTGGCAGGCCCTGTCGCTGCCGACCGGGGATCTGCCGCTGGCGGTGAGCCGGTTGGTCCTGGCGCCAGGCTCGCCAGAGGTGATCTACGCCGTGGCCGGGCAGGGGTTGTGGCGCAGCCTGGACTGGGGCGCCACCTGGGCGCGCACGGGATGGATGGAAGGGGAATATCTCCAGGGAATCCCGATGACTGCGGTCGACGTCCCGGGACTGCTGGTCGATCCGCACGATTCCATGACCTTGTATGCCAACCAGGAGGCGGGATACATCAGGGAGGGCGTGTCGGGGTACTACGGCGTCGCGGCGTGGAAGAGCCGGGACGGTGGCATGACCTGGACCTCTGTGCTCCTGCCCGACGATTACGGCGCGATCCTGGCGCTCGACCCGGCGCGACCGGGGCGGGTGTACGCCCGCATTCGGAGTGGACTGGTCGTCTCCGAGGACGGCGGCGTCGCATGGAAGGCTGTTCTGGAGGAGGAGATCTCCTTCTGCGCCGTGCATCCCTTGGCCCGCGATGTCCTGTGGGCGGGGCAGTTGTTCTACTGGAATGGCGCCGGCCTGCTTCCGGGCGTGCTGTTCCACAGTACGGATGGGGGCGCAACCTGGGGGCGGCAGGATCTCGAGGTGCTGTTCGACCAGGTGATGCCTGACCCCGGCGACCCGGCAGGCCTGTACGCGGTGCGGCAGAACGCCTTGTGGCACAGTGCCGACGTCGGTGCTCAATGGGTGGAGGTGGGACCGCTGCCGGAAAAGCGACTACAACTGACAGACAGCGGGGTGCCGGACCTGCTTCTTGCCTGGAGGAGCGTCAGTGGAGGTACGACAGTGTGGCGTTCAGGGGACGGTGGCCGCACTTGGGCCAGAGTGCCCTGCCCCGCCGGATCCGGGGAAGCGACTCTCTTCTCCCACCCGCGGCAACCGCAACGGCTATTCCTGGTCGGCAGCACGGCGACCGCCTCCCCATCGGCACCGGGATGCTGGTCGACCCGGGACGGCGGGGAGCAGTGGGAGACCGCGCCTCTGCCCCTGACGGGCGCTACAGTCGGTACGGTCGTGTTCGACCGCGCCGGCCGGCTTTACACCGGCTCGGCGGACGCAAAAGGTCCGGGGCTCTGCCTGAGCACCGACGGTGGACAGGTACAGGAGTGGTGTACCGAGTGGGCTTTCCCCTTGAGGGGGCGTTGGCCACCCGTGTACCTGTCCGTGCTCTACCTCGATCCTGCTCGCCCCGACTTCCTGGTAGCCAACAGCACCTCGAGCCATTATTGGACACCCGACGGCAGGGCTGGATGGTCTGGGCAGGTGATGTGGAGCGGCGACCGGGGGCGGACCCTGCTGCGGCCCGGTGACGGCTCATTGAGAACCGGGAACTCTTGCGGCGAGGTCTCGTATTCGAGCGTGGTCTCCGATCCGCGGGCTGATGGGGTCTGCTACCTCGGCGGCGGCGGGGGCGGGATCTGGCGTATCTCGGGTGCAGGCGCGATCTGGGAGGAACGGAATGGGAACCTGCCCGGCGTGCGGAGCGGGTACCCGCCTCAGGTGCAGGGGTTCGGCCAGGATCCGCAAGATCCCGAGGTGCTCTACGCCGGCCTCCAGGACAGTCTGTGGATCAGCCGCGACGCCGGGATGAGCTGGTCCTATGCGGGCAAGGTGGCCGAAGGGGAGAACATCCTCTATCTGGCGGGGCATCCGCTGGCCCCGCACCCCCTGTACGCGGCCACCTCCCAGGGGGTGTACCGGTCGGTGGACCAGGCCAGGAGCTGGACCAGGCTGGTCAGCGTGAAGACGCCGGGTCGCCGGGTCATGCGCCTGCGGTTTGCGCCCGCGGACCCGCAGCGGCTCTACTGGATCACCGGACCGGAGCTGCAGGAGACGCGGGACGGCGGTGCGACCTGGCGATCCCTGGGAGACGGGGTCGCCGGACACCCGTGGTTCAGCGACGTGGCCGTCGATCCCCTCGACCCGGAGGTGATCTACGCGGCCACGCCCTGGGGGGTGTACCGGCTGGATACCCGGCAGGTGGGCACCGCGGTGACGGCGGCCGACCCGGTTCTGCCGGGTACTCCCATCCTGGCGCAGAACTACCCCAACCCCTTCAACCCGCAGACCACCATCGCGTACCAACTGCCGCGGGCCGGCCCGGTGCGGCTGACCCTGTACAACGCGGCAGGCCAGCGGGTGAAGACTCTGGTGGACCAGGTGCAACCCGCGGGCTCGCACTGCGTCTCCTGGGACGGTACCGGCGACGGTGGCCGCGAGCTGGGCAGCGGGGTATACTTCTGCCGGCTGACGGTCGGCCCCTTTCAGCAGACCCGCAGACTGGTGCTGCTGAAGTGAGACGGAAGGGAACCTCGCACTGATGTCGTTTGGGCCGGCAACGCCAGGAGGAACCGATGACCGCGGTCCGGGTGCGTCTGATCCACTGGAACGAGCGCGAGGCCGAGGAACGGGCCACGGTCCTGCGCGCGGCCGGGTACGAGGTCGACGCTGCTCCGCTGTGCGATCCGACCCTGCGCGACCTGCGCTCGGCGCCGCCGGCCGCGATCCTCATCGACCTGACCCGCCTGCCCTCCCAGGGCCGTGACTTCGGGGTGCGGGTCCGGACTTACAAGGATACCCGCGCGGTGCCGCTGGTCTTCGTCGGCGGAGCCCCGGAGAAGATCGCCCGGGTCAAGAAGGTCCTCCCGGATGCGGTCTTCACCGCATGGGAGGAGCTGCTCTCGGCCCTGGTCGCGGCCTTGACCGGCTCGCCGGTCGATCCGGTGGTCCCTGGATCGGTGATGGCCGGGTATTCGGGCACGCCGCTGCCGGCGAAGCTGGGGATCGGTCCGGGGTGCGGCTTGGTCCTCCTCCACGCGCCTGACTCCTTTGCCCGAGCCTTGGGTCCCCTGCCGGAGGGAGCGACCCAGCGACGGCGGCTGGGTCCGGGTGCGGACGTGATCGTCTGGTTCGTGCGGAACCGCGACGAGTTGGAGGTGGGGATCGGCAAGGTGGCCTCGGCAGTCGACCGCGGCCGCCTGTGGATCGCCTGGCCCAAGAAGAGTTCGGGGATGGAGACCGATCTGACCCAGCAACCGGTCCGGGCCTTGGGCTTGTCGCTCGGGCTGGTCGACTTCAAGGTCGCCGCCATCGACGAGATCTGGACCGCGCTCTGCTTCACCCGTCGCCGGGAACCAGGCAAGGCGAAGACCGCTGCCAAAGCGCCACCGCGCCGTCGGCCCTCGCCCTCCCGCTGACCCGCTCAGTCGATCCCCAGCCCGTCCAGCAGGAAGATCGCGCCCTCCTTGCTCGGGATCCGGCCCCGCACCGCCGAGTCGAGGTCGGTCAGGGCCGCCGGCGGCACGGCCGAGCCGACGCAGGATGGGCAGCCGTCCTCACAGCCACATTGCCGCACCACCTCGGCCATGGTGTGCAGGATCTCCTCGAAGCGCTCCAGGCAGCGGCGGGCGTACCCCATCCCCCCGGGATGGCGGTCGTGGAGGAAGAGGACGTCGCGGCCCAGGTTGCGGGCGTCGACCACGGTACCGACGTCCTGGGTGTCGCACATCACGTAGAGCGGCGCCACCTCGACCAGCAGGTTGGCCAATCCCACTAAAGCCTCGCCGACCACCAGACGGCGCTCGGTCATGATCCGGGTCATCTCCGCGGGAGGCGCGAACCATAAAGCCACGGTCTCCAGGAGCTGCGGCGGCAGCTCGAGCTGCTCGAAGCCGAGGCTGTCCCGGGCGTGGAAGCGGATCTTCTTGAACATCGGGATGGCGGTGGCTACGGTGACGTCGCCGTACCCCAGCAGGCCGTCGCGACAGCTCCCCTCCTGATCGGTGCGGTCGATGCGGATCTCCGAGGTGGTCACGGCCTGGGTGTAGTAGTCCAGGTCGCGGCGCTCGACGTGGGCGATCTTCTGCTCCAGGTCGAGGCGGTTGACGAAGTAGGTGTCGGCGCCGTGCAGGTACACGGCGTGGTCGTGGAGCTGCGACAGGGCGCTGATCTCGTCCATGGTACCGATTACGCGGTGGCCGTCGGCCTCGTCCTGGATGGTGTAGACCGGGCCGGCGATGTTGCGCAGGTTGGTCTTGGCCGCTGGAAACTCCTGGCTCGCCCAGTACCAGTGCCGGTCGAGGTGACGGACGAGCTGGTCCTCCTCGAGCAGCTCGAGGACCGGTCCGGCGTACGGCCCGAACCCCGGCACCTCCGTATCGGCCAGGGGCAGCTCGGCGGCGGCGCACTGCAGGTGACCGACGGCGATGTGGGGATTGTCCGGGTCGACCACGGCCTGCTCGGGGTTGCGCGCGAACAGGTACTCGGCGTGGGCCATGAGGAACTGGTCTACCGGCGCGTTCTGCGCCAGCAGGACGACCAGGGACTCCTCGCGGCCCCGGCCGGCCCGGCCGGCCTGCTGCCACAGGCTGGCCACGGTGCCGGGGTACCCCACCAGGAGGCAGGCGTCCAGCGAGCCGATGTCGATCCCCAGCTCCAGGGCGTTGGTGCTGGCCACCCCCAGGATCTCCCGCGCGGCGAGCCGCCGCTCGATGGCCCGGCGCTCCTCGGGCAGATACCCGCCCCGATAGGCGTGCACTGCTTCAGCCAGCCGCCGCGAGACCGGCTGCAGGCGGTCCCGGCAGTCCCTGAAGATCAGCTCGGCGGCCAGGCGGGTGCGGACGAAGGCGATGGTCTGCACCTCGGCCTGAACCAGCAGGCTCAGCAGCTCCACGGCTTCGCCCAAGGCGCTGCGCCGCTCGCCTCCCAGGCGCCAGTTCTGCACCGGACCCATGGCGGTCTGAGCGATCACCGGCGGGTTCCACAGCACGAATCGCTTGGGCCCGCGCGGTGAGCCGTCCTGGTCGATCAGGGCGACCGGCACCCCGCAGATCCGCTCGGCGTGCTCGCGCGGGTTGGCGATGGTCGCCGAGGAGCAGATGAACTGCGGGTTGGCGCCGTAGTGCCGGCAGATCCGGGCCAGCCGCCGCATGACGTTGGCCAGGTGCGAGCCGAAGACCCCGCGGTAGGCGTGGACCTCGTCGATGACCACGTATCGCAGATGGGTGAAGAAGCGGTTCCAGCGGGCGTGCTGGGGCAGGATCCCCTGGTGCAGCATGTCGGGGTTGGTCAGCACCACGCTGCCGTGGTCGCGCATCCGGCGGCGCTGCGCGGCCGGGGTGTCCCCGTCGTAGGTGCCGGCGAGCAGGCCGAGGTCCAGGGCCTGCAGGAATCCCTCCAGGCCGCGGAGCTGATCCTGGGCCAGGGCCTTGGTCGGGTAGAGGCAGAGCATGGTCGCGCGCGGCTCGGCCACCAGGGCCTCGGCCATCGGGACCACGTAGCACAGGGTCTTGCCGCTGGCCGTGCCGGTGACGACGGCGATGCTGGCGCCGGTCCGTACCTGTTCGACCGCCTCGGCCTGATGGCTGTACAACCGCTCGATCCCGACGTGGGACAGCGCCGCGGTCACCCGCGGGTCGAGTCCGTCGGCCACCTCGCGGTACTGAGCCGAGCGGGCCGGCAGCTCCTGCACGTGGATGATCTGATCGCGGTAGAAGCGCTTGGCACGCAGGATCTGCAGGAAGGCGTCGGCGTTCACGGATTCCCCGGTTCGGCTGAGGGGGATGACGCGGTCGGCCCGTCCGCGTCCGGCTTCAGGTCTGATGGCTCGTCCCGCCGTCGTCGGGCCCGGGCCGCCAGCCGGTCGCCGAGGAAGACGACGCGGCCAGCCGGTCCGGTGGGACTGGATGAGTCAGGTGGCTGTTCGGAGGACGGCGTTGGCCCGGCCTTGGTCGGAGCTGGGGGTGCGGGCGGAGACGAAGCCTCGCCCATCCTGACCGTGCTGGACAACGGCTCGGTGGGGACTGTCTCGATGAGGTCGTCGGGTACCTGGGACTCACCCTTGTTAGCGAGATCAGGCGGCATCGCGTCTTCTGGCCCGATCGGTCGGTCCTCGACCCGGTCGACCCGGGGTCCGACCTGCCGGGTCCGCGTCGCGATCCGTCGATGCAGGTCGCGGTCGACGCCCAATCGCCGTCCGAGCCGTCGGGTAACGTCGGGCTTGGCCAGCTCGCGCTCCGGCTCAACGGCCGGGTACGCCGTAGTCATGGCCGATGCGGGGATGATCGGGTGGAAGACCGCCGGCTCCCGCTGCCGCTCCAGACGCCGGCGCAGGGCCTGCTCCAGGCGCAGCCGGTCGGCGGCGGTACCGGGCATCACCGCCTCGGTACCGCGCAGCCGCGAGCCGTCCCCCAGCAGTCCGTCGAGGATCATCAGGGTCGCGACCTTGCTCGGGATGCTGGCCTCGCCGCGCTCCACGCTCCAGGCGGCGGTCTGGCGCAGCGGCTTGCCGACGCAGCAGGGGCACCCGTCCTCGCAAGGACAGGCCGCCACCCGGTCGCGCACCGCCGGCATGATCTCGTGCAGCCGCTCGTACGCCTTCAGGGTGAACCCCACCCCGTGCAGATGCCGCTCGTACACGAAGACGGCGTTCCACGGCGCGTTGGCGCAGCCCACGCTGTGCGAGAAGTCCAGGGTTTCGCAGGTGAGGAACAGGGGCAGGAGCATCCGCGTGGCGTACCCGACGCCGCGCAGGCCGAGATGCACCTCGAGCCCGGCCTGCCGCACCCGGTCCATCACCCACTCGGGCGGCACCAGCCAGAAGGCCGTGGTCTCCAGGGTCAGCACCGGCAGGTCGAGCCCGTGTTGCGAGACGGCGTCCAGGGAGTAGAAGTCGATCCTCTCATAGGCCGAGGTGTGGAAGTGGGAGGTCACCTCGCCCCAACAGGCCCGGCCGGTGCCGAACGGCTTGTCGCGGAGCCGGTGGTCGACGTGGTGCACGTCGGTGCCGCCCAGGGGCTGGGTGTAGTAGTCGACCTCCTCGCGCCGGATCAGGGCCAGGCGGCGGCTCAGGTCCAGCTCCAGCACCCGATAGGTATCGCCCCGGTGCAGGTAGATCGCCCCGGGATGGAGGATCGGCTCGGCGTTGTACTCGCTCAGCTCGCCGACCACCTCGCCGCTGTCAACGTCCTGGATGACCACGGTGTCGCCCCCGTATCCGCGCAGGAGTACCTCGTAGTGGGGGACCTCGGCGGCGGCGTGGTACCATCGCGGCCCTAGCCGGCGGACCTTGCCGTTACCGGCTAGGACCTGCAGGGCCAGCTCGGCGTGCGGGCCGAACCCCGGCACCTCGTCGGCCTCCAGGGGAAGCTCGTGGGTTGCGCACCGCAGGTACTCCAGCACCACGAAGGGGTTCTCGGGGTCGATCACCGCCTGCTCGATCGCCACCTCGAAGAGGTAGTCGGGGCGGTTCATCACGTACTGGTTGACCGCCGTGTCCAGGCCGACCAGGAAGGTCACCGAGCCCTCGCGTTGACGGCCGGCCCGGCCCGCCTGCTGGAAGAAGGAGGAGCGGCGGCCCGGGTACCCGACGATGATGCAGGCGTCGAGGGTGCCCACGTCGATCCCCAGCTCCAGGGCCGGGGTGGTGCTGACCCCGAGCAGCTCGCCGCGGAAGAGCCGCTCCTCGATGGCCCGGCGCTCCTCGGCCAGGTACCCGCCGCGGTACGGGGTCACCCGGTCGCAGAGGTGGGGGGCCGTGCGCGCCAGGGTCTCGCGCACGTACCGGTGGATCAGCTCCGCGGTCATCCGGGCCTTGGAGAAGGTGATGGTCGGCGTGCCCTGCTCGATCAGCCGGGCCATCAGCTCGTGGGCCTCGACGTTGGCGCTGCGCCGCGAGCGGTACCGGGTGTCGCGGATCCGCGGCGGGTTCCAGAAGACGTAGGTGCGGCGACCGCGCGGGCTGCCGTCCTCGTCGATCACGGTCAGCTCGCGGCCGGTAAGCCGCCGGCCGAACTCCGCCGGGTTGGCCACCGTGGCCGAGCAGGCGATCAGGCGCGGGGTGGAGCCGTAGTGCCGGCACAGGCGCCAGAACCGCCGCAGGACCAGGGCCAGGTTCGAGCCCAGGATGCCGTGGTACGCGTGCAGCTCGTCGAGCACCAGGTAGCGCAGGTCGCCGAGGAATCTGGCCCAGCGATCGTGCCGCGGCATGACCCCGGCGTGGAGCATGTCGGGGTTGCTGAAGACCAGGCCAGCCTGATCGCGCAGTCGGCGCCGCACCCCGGCCGGGGTGTCGCCGTCGAGGACGCCGGCCATCCGGTCGGTCAGGCCGGCCCGCTCCAGCAGCCCGGAGATCCGCCTGAACTGGTCTTGGCACAGGGCCTTGGTCGGGAACAGCAGCAGGGCCGTACCGGCCGGGTCGGTCTGGAGCGCGGTCAGGATGGGAAGGACGTAGCACAGGGTCTTGCCCGAGGCCGTGCCGGTGGCCACCAGCAGGTCGTCACCGGCCAGGGCCAGGCGCACGGCCTGGGCCTGGTGGGAGTAGAGCTGATCCAGGCCGAGGCGGGGCAGGAGCGCGGCCACCGCGGGGGGATCGAGCTGCTCGGGCTGCGCCCAGCAGGCCGGTCGGGCCGGCAGGTGCCGCACGTGGACGAGCTGTCCGGCATAGGTCGGATCCTGCTCGAGCCGGGCCAGGAAGGCGTCGACGTCCACGGCCTGGGCTCCCCCTGGTCAGGCTGCCGGGAAGCGCGTCATCAGCTCTGCCAGGGTCACCAGGTCGAGGAGGTTGTGACGGATCACCTCGACCATCTCGGTGGCGTCGCCGGTGCGGACAAAGGCATGGTACGCCTCGGGGATCTGCTCGCCGCCGATGTCTCCGGACCGGGTCCGGCGGCAGATCTGTCGCTCCAGGGTCTGCAGGCGGCAGTCGGGGAGGACCCCGCCCCAGGCCCGGCGGCTGGCATGAAGCAGGTCGAGGTGCCAGGGGGCCCAGCCGAACGGGATGCCGGTGGCCGCGGCGCGTGCCCGGAGAAAGGGAAGGTCGAAGCTCTTGCCGTTGAAGGTCACCAGCAGGCGGCGGTCCTGGTGGGCGGTCAGGAACAGGTCGATGACCGCACCCTCCTCGGCGTAGTCGCGGGCGAAGTACTGCAGGGCCTGCAGGCCCTCGCCGGCCCAGACCAGCACGCCGATGAGGAAGAGGGGAGCGCTCCCCAGCCCCGCGGTCTCCAGGTCGAGGAACACCACCTCTTCAGGGCCGGCGTCAACGGGAAACCCCTGATCGGTCAGCCTGGACCGCAGGGGCCATTCCGGCCGGCGCAGGGTTTCGGCAAAGACCTGGTCGAACCGTTCGGTTCCGGCCAGTTGCGCCACCGAGGTCTGCACCAGGTAGGCCGAGCCGCCCCGCGGCGGGGATGCCGCGGCGCCGGTCACGACCTCCTCGAGCCGCAGGACCTGCCCGGTGACAGCGCGATCCATCGGCCGGCCTCTCGGTGGTCGGCGCGGCAGCTCGCGCTGGTAAACCACCGGCCGTAGGCCGGCCTTCGGCTCCGCCGGGATCGCGGTCTTGGCCGGCGGTGCTTCCTTGAGCAGCGCGTCGAGGCGCGAGCGCAGCGACCGCGAGGCCGTCTGCCGGCCGGTCTTCTCGTCGCCTCGGTCGGTGGGGTCGATCACCGGTGCATCCCTCTCTGTGCCCGCGGGGGTGCGCTAATATAATGCCCAAAAGGGCACCGGGCGAGCCAACCCCGTGGCGCGGTGATTTTTGCAGGGGGTTCTTTTTTTAGGAGGGCGGTTTTATTAGATTACGGGCCGTACCAGGTTCCGCATTCCGGCGGGGCCGGCCTATCACCGTTGGCAGTCGTGCTCGTCGTTCTGAGAGATCCTCCTCCCAAGAGACGTTGCACCGAGCTGACCCAACAAGACCAACAGGAGAGGATCCTGACATGGGCAAGCGGGAAACCGGAACCGTGAAGTGGTTCAACGACTCCAAGGGCTACGGCTTCATCCAGCGGGACAGCGGGGATGACGTCTTTGTCCATCACAGCGCCATCCAGGGCGAGGGCTTCCGCTCCCTGCGCGAGGGACAGCGCGTGGAGTTCGAGGTGGTGCAGGGCCGCAAGGGTCCGGCTGCCGAGGCGGTCGTCGCCGTCTGAGACCGTCGCTCGATCGCGTCGAGCGACGCGCGGGGCGATGCGGGATGCCGCGTCGCCCCGTGGCCGTTCTCAGGGATCCCGGGCGGCGTTAGTGCTCCGTTAAGGAAATGATCTGGTATTCGGCCCCCGATCCATCCCGTCCTGCGTCGTTGCCCTCGCTCAGCGCATCTGCCTTCGGATGCGCCTCCGCTCGGGCGCCTTGCCGGACGGGCGCCTCGGGGGCCTCGATACTCACGCTGATTTCCTTACCGGAGCACTAGCCCCGGCCATCCCCCGGACCATGACCGCGACCACCACCACGATCGCACCGACCAGGGCCCACGGCCCGGGCCGCTCTCCGATCACCGCGAAGGCCCACAGGGCGTTGAAGATCGGCTCCAGGGTCAGGATGAGCATGGTCTCGATGGCCGTGAGTCGGCGCAGGGCCAGGCTGATGAGCACGTAGGTCAGCCCGAACTGGAAGACCCCCAGCACCAGCAGCAGCCCCCACCTCGACAGCTCTGGCAGCGGCCCCCAGAAGGCGAACGGCACCCCCCCGAGCGCGGTGAGCAGGTTCCCCAGGATGAGGGTGGCCAGCGGCTCCTCGTCGCGGTGCCGCAGGATGACCGTGTACCAGGCGAAGGTCACCCCGCTGACCACGCCCAACAGGTTCCCCCACCAGCCCGCCAGCGAGACCCGGTCGAGGAAGAACAGGGAGATCCCGGCCAGCACCGCGGCCGTGGCCAGCCAGTCGCGGCGGCCGGCGCGCTCGCCGAGCAGGGCGGCGCTGAAGAACGGGACGAAGACCGGCGCCGTGTACGAGAGGAAGACGGCGTTGGCCACCGTGGTCAGGCGCAGGGCCGCGAAGAAGCAGAAGGTGTGGAAGGCGAAGACCAGGGCGCCGGTGACCTGGACCCGGGACAGGGTGAACCGGGGCCGGCGCAGCACGGCGAGGAAGACCAGCACCCCGATGGCGCTGCGCACCCCGGCGACGGCCACCGGGTTCCAGTCGATCAGGCGCACCAGGGCCCCGCTGGTGCTGGCGGTCAGGGCCGCGACCGCGACCATCAGGACGGCGGTCCGTCGTTGGATCACTCCGCGTTCTCTAAGTAGAGCGTCCGAGAAATACCTTGGCATTCGCGGGCCGATTCATCCCGGCCAGCGTCGTTCCGCTCGCTTCCTGTATCTGTCTGTCGATACAGGGCGTTCGCGCGCCTAGCTGGCCGGGCGACTCGCCCCGCTCGGTGACACAACCTATTTCTCGGACGCTCTACTAGTGTCGTGGCCGGGTGCCGTCTCCGTTCGTGGTAGATCGCGATCAAGGTTCCTCCGCGATGCCGAGGATCGGCAGCAGCTCCTCGGGCCGGTCGGCCACGAAGTCCGGGTCCTCGGCGAGGAGAAGCTCCCGCCGCTGCATGCCCCAGGCCGCGGCCACGGTACGCACGCCGGCCAGTTTCCCCTGGCGGACGTCGCTCATCGCGTCGCCGATCATGTAGGTCTCTCCCTCGCCCCAGCCAAAGGACCGCCGCAGGAGCGTGATCTTCTCGCCCTTGGTCCCCGGGTCCCGCAGGTCGAGGATACAGGTGATCCACGGCAGCAGCCGCTCCCGCCGCAGCACGCTCTCCACGGTCTGGCGGAGGTTGGCGGTAACGATGACCAGGGTGTGATGGGCTGCCAGGACCGCGATCGTCCGGGCGATTCCGGGGAAGAGCGGCGGTTGCTCGCGGTCGCGGCGCAGTCTTTCCAGCACGGCGTCGCTGTACGCGGTCAGCCGGGGCTCGGGTACGCCGCACAACCGGCCCACCTCGGCGAAGGTGAAGCTCGGGATGGTCTCGAGATCGGCGCGGGTCGGGGCCCGGCCGCATCTCAGTCGAGCCTGGGCCGCGGCCAGCGCGGCGAGGAGCTGGTCGCGGGAATCGACCAGCACGCCGTCGTAGTCGAAGTTCAGCAGCATGGGCGCTCCTGGAACGAGGCGGCGCGAGGACCGCGCTCAGGTCGGATCGGCGGGCCGCGAGTCCGGGGCCACCGCGGTCTGGCGCGAGGCGCGGCGCCGGGCCGCCAGGCGCCGGATTACCTCGTCGGCCACCACCCCGGCCAGGATCACCGTACCGATGATGGCGAACTCGAGCTGCGTCGGGATGCCCAGTACGTTGATGGCGTTGTAGAGTACCCGCATCACCGCGGCGCCGATGAGCACACCGAGGATCGAGCCCTCGCCCCCCCGCAGGCTGCACCCCCCTAGAACGGCGGCGGCGATGGCATAGAGCTCGTAGAAGTTTCCCTGGCTGGCCGGCTGCACCGAGTTGACGTCCAGGGCAAAGAGGATCCCGCCGATGCCGGCCGTGAAGGCGCAGATGACGTAGGCCAGGATCACCATCGGCGCGATCGGCACCCCGCTGTACCGCGCCGCCTCCTCGTTGTTCCCCAGGGCCAGCAGGTACCGGCCCCAGATGGTGCGGTTGAGGAAGATGGCGGCCACTGCCCCGACCGCCGCGACGATGAGGAACGGTACGGGCAGGGCGAACCCCGCGACCAGCGGGATCCGCCCCGTGGCCAGCAGGCGCAGTCCCTCGTGCGCCATGCCGAACCCCTGCACCTGGTCCGCGGTCAGCCAGCGCGCCAGCCCCCGGTAGAACAGCAGCCCGCACAGGGTGACGACGAACGGCTGCAGGTGCAGCCGGGTGATGAGCAGGCCGTGGAGCAGGCCGATGGTCAGGGAAACGATCAGGACCGCGAGGATCGCTGGGCCCGTCGACCAGCCGCGCCCCAGCAGGAGCGGCAGCAGGCACCCGACCAGGCCGACCACCGAGCCGATCGACAGGTCGATCCCGCCGGTGACGATGACGAAGACCACGCCGACGCTGATGATCCCGAAGAGGGAGGACCAGCGGAGGATGTTCTGCAGGTTGTAGGCGCTGGCGAACCTGGGCTCGGCAACCCAGGTGACGAGGAAGACCGCCAGCAGGAGACCGGCGATGCCGAGGATCTTCTTCACGAGCGGCGCGGCCCGAGGCGTCGAGAGGGGGAGAGGATGGCCAGGCACAGGGTCATGGCCCTGTGCCGGTACGGGGTGTGCCGAGGGGTGTTCATCGGGGCTCGGGGCATCCTCTCGCGCGGTGACGGCGGTCGCCCGGCAGAAGATGCGGTCATGACCCGCCGGTCGCGTATCCAAAGAACGGCCGAGCGAGGACCGGCCGTCAACAAGAAGCAGGTTATAGGTCAGGCCCGGCGTTCTGGAAGGTCCCGCCTTGGCCTGGGAGGGCCGACGCTGTAGATTGGTCGGGCCGGTGCCAGACAGCAAGCAGCCCGTTGAAAAAGTCGCTTTGTCTGGCGAGGCCGAGGGATGGTGGGGCCTGGCTAGGCGCGGGAGCGACAGCGCATCGAGGGAAGATGCGCAGAGTGAGCGAGCACAGGGACGTGGCCGGATCGAGAACGATCCGGCACACGACGCCAGGGCCCGTTAGCACCGGCCGTAGCCCGAATGGACTTTTTCACCGGGCTACAAGGGCCTCCGGCGTGGCGCGGATCACCGGGTGTCTCGGGTACCCGGAGACATTCCCGCGTCGATGGCAATGAACCCGGGCCGCGCGCCTGGCGGCTTTCGCACCTTCCCGGTGCTGCTGATGCTCAAGTCGATCCCGGTCATTCCCCACGACCGCAAGGCCAAGGTGGTCGGTGACGCCGTGCTGGTGGCGGCGGTACTGGCCGGCACCCTCCACACCTCGTATCGCCTGACCTTCGGTACCTTCGAGTTCGACGGCTGGTACTGGCTCTTCACCGCCGTGTACCTCCTCGACATCGGCTGGGCCTTCAACCAGTCGGTGAAGCGCGGGCTGCTCATCTACTCTACCCGGTCCGAGATCGCCCGGCACTACCGGCGGGGCTGGTTCGCGCTGGACCTGTTGGCTGCCCTCCCTCTCTCCTGGCTCTTCCACCTGTTCGTCGGCCCGGCCCCGGTCGGCCTGGCCGCCGCGGCGGCGGCCAGCTTGAGCGTCTCGCGCATGCTCAAGGTGCTCAAGCTCAGCCACTTCCTCGCCGACATCCGCGAGACCCTGAGCGTCAGCCCCGGCCTCATGCGGCTACTCTCCTTCGCCTGCTGGTTCTTCGTCGCCCTCAACCTGATGTCCTCGGGGTGGTGCCTGATCGGGGCCACCGAGGCGCATCGCCCCGCTTCTGACCAGTATCTTCGCGCCCTGTACTGGTGTCTCACCACCATCGCCACCATCGGCTACGGCGATTATTACCCCAACCACGACAGCAACCTGCAGATCATTTATACGATGATCGTGCAGGTCTTCGGGGTGGGGATGTACGGGTACATCATCGGCAACGTCTCGAGCCTGATCGCCCACCTGGACGTGGCCCGGGCGAACTACGCCAAGAAGATGGAGGAGATCGGCGACTACATGCGGGCGCGCCGGCTGCCGGTCGAGCTGCAGGGGCGGGTGCGGGATTACTACGCCTACCTCTGGGAGACCCGCAAGAGCGTGTCGTCGCTCTCCCTGACCGGGGAGCTGCCCCACAGCCTGGCGATGGAGATCCAGCTCTACCTGAACCGCGGCATCCTGGAGAAGGTGGCCCTCTTCCGCGACGCCGACGAGATCTTCGTCCGCGAGATCGTCCACCTGCTGCATCCCGTGGTCTTCCTGCCCGGAGACTTCGTCATCCGCCAGGGGGAGTACGGGGACTGCATGTACTTCCTCTGCGAGGGGGACGTGGAGGTGCTGGTCAACGAGCAGCGCGTGGCCGTCCTGGGCCAGGGGTCGCCGTTCGGCGAGACCGCGCTCATACAGGGGGAGAGGCGCACGGCCAGCATCAAGGCCCTGACCTACTGCGACGCCTACCGCCTGGCCAAACAGGATTTCGACGCGCTGCGCACCAAGTACCCGGAGTTCGACGCCCAGGTGCGGCGCGTGGTCGAGGAACGGTTGAGGGACACCGAGGCCAAGACCCGGGGACAGGACGACCATCCGGCGTGAGTGAACCCCAAACCGGAGCGGCACGGGGAGACTTCGAACTCCGGGGCGAGTTGTTCCACGGGATACGAGCGCTCAGGCCGCCCAGGAGCCTGTCGGAGAACCGGCTTTGGAGAGCGAGGCTGCATCCTGGTGGCCGTCAGCAAGGCGCGCGAGCGACGTCGCATCGAGGGGAGATGCGACAAGCGAGCGGAACGACGCTGGCGGACACCAGGGGCGGCCGCAGCCCGAATGGGGTTCTCCGACAGGCTCCTAACCGGTGGCCAGGCGCATGACCGCCTCCTCGCTGGCCGCCTCCCGCGACAGCTCCCCGGCCAGCCGGCCCTGGTGCATCACCAGCACCCGGTCCGACAGCCGCAGGATCTCCTCCAGGTCAGAGCTGGCGAAGAGGATCGCCACCCCCTGGTCGGCCAGCTCCTCGATGAGCCGGTAGAGCTCCTGCTTGGCACCGACGTCCACGCCGCGGGTCGGCTCGTCGAGGAGCAGCACCCGCGGCCGCAGCGCCAGCCACTTTCCCAGGACCACCTTCTGCTGGTTCCCGCCCGAGAGGAGCTGGACCGGCTGGTCCAGGCCCGGGGTGTGGATCTCCAGCCGGGCGACCATGGCCGCGGCGTCCGCTTGCTCCTGACCGTGATCGATCAGTCCCGCCAGCCGGGCATGCTGCCCCAGGCCGGGCAGGCCGATGTTGTGCCGCACCGACAGCGCGAGGATCACCCCCTGCGCCTGGCGGTCCTCGGGGACCAGGGCCAGGCCAGCGCGGATCGCCTCGGCCGGGGTGCGCAGGCTGGCCTCGCGGCCTTCCACCAGCACCCGGCCGGACAGGGCCGGGGCCACGCCGAACAAGGCGCGCAGCAGCTCGGTCCGGCCAGCGCCCACCAGCCCGGCCAGGCCGAGGATCTCCCCGCGGCCCAGGGTGAAGCGGAGGCCGGTGCCGGGCCAGGCCGGCAGTACCAGGTCCTCCACCTGCAGGGCCGGCTCACCCGGAGGAGGGCGGCGGCGTCCTTGCAGGTCGGCCAGGTCGCGGCCGACCATCAGGTTAACCATGGCCTCGTGGGTGATCCGGTCAGGGCCCAGCTCGCCGGCGTTCCGGCCATCGCGCAGCACCGTCACCCGGTCCGCCACTTGGCGAACCTCGCCCAGGCGGTGCGAGATGTAGATGACGCTCATCCTCTGCCCGCGCAGCTCGCGGATCACCGCGAAGAGGACCCCGGCCTCCTCGGCGGTCAGGCTGGAGGTCGGCTCGTCCATGATCAGGATCCGGGCTTGGGCAGACAGGGCCCGGGCGATCTCCACGAGTTGGCGTCGGCCCAGGGACAGCTCGCCGACTAGAACCTCGGGTACCAGGTCGAGGCCGACCCGGGCCAGGGCCCGGAGCGCGTCGCGCCGCAGCGCGGCCCGATCGATGAGCCCCCAGCACCCGGGCTCGCGGCCGAGGAAGAGGTTGGCCGCGATGCTGAGGTTGGTGCACAGGGTGAGTTCCTGGTGGATCAGGGAGATCCCCAGACGGGAGGCGGCGCGGGGGGAGTCGATCGAGACCGTCCGGCCGTCCAGCTCGATCCGGCCGGCGTCGGGGCGGAGCACCCCGGCGAGGATCTTCATCAGGGTGGACTTGCCGGCGCCGTTCTCGCCGATGACCGCCAGCACCTCGCCCGGCGCCAGGTCGAGGTTGACCCCCTGCAGGGCCAGCACCCCGGGGAAGGCCCGACAGATCCCGCGGACTCGGAGGATGGACATCCGCTTACTGAGTCAGGCGACGCAGCTCGGTCCAGAAGGAGTCGAGGTTGGCCGCCGTGATCTGCCGGGCCGGGATGTGGAGGAAGCCGCCGGCCGGCAGCACGGTGCGGTCGTTGCGGGCCAGCGCGGCCAGGATGCGGACCGACTCGTACCCGTAGCGGTACGGGTCCTGGACCACGGTGCCGTAGACCTCGCCGCTCTTGATCCCCTGCAGGGTGTCGTCGTCCTCGTCAAAGCCGACGATGCGGATCCGCCCGGTCTTGCCGGCCTCCTTCACCGCCTCGAGGCACTTGGGCGGGTTATAGGCGAACAGGCCGACCACGCAGTCGAGGTCCGGGTACTTGGCGATGGCGTCCTCCACCTGGGCCTTGGCCTTGGCAAAGTCGAACTGGTCGGTGCGGGTGTCGAGGACGGTGTACCGCTCGCCCTGGATCGGGCCGGCGTTGGGGTCCTGTCGAGTCGGGTTGGGTGCACGATCCAGCAATTCGTCGATCAGTCCCTGGCGCCGCAGGCGGGCGTTGAGCTGCTCCAGCCGACCGACGAAGAGCATCACCCGGCCACCCTGGGGCAGGGCCTGTTTCACCAGTTGGCCGCAGGCCCGACCGGCCGCGTAGTTGTCGATGCCGACGAAGCAGAGCCGGCGGCTGTTCGGGGCGTCGGAGTCGTGGGTGATCAGCGGCACCCGCGCCGCGGCCTCGTCGAGCAGGTCGGTCTGGTTGTCCGGGTCGATCGGGCTGATGGCGATCCCGTCGATCCCGCGGGCGAGCAGGCTCTGGACGATCCGCTTCTGGTCGCCGACCCCCTCGGCCGGCATCTGCACGTCGACCTCGGCGTCGAAGTCCCGGGCCGCGGCCCGGGCCCCCTTGGCGGCGATCACCCAGAAGGAGGCGATCCCGTTGGTGACGTAGGCGACCTGGGGCTTGGCCGATGCTCCTTGGCCGCCGCATCCTCCGGTGACCAGGGTCAGGGCCGCGGCAACGGCAAAGCAGAGGATAATCCGCATGGCGTTCCTCCCTTGGGGATGCCTATTTTACGGTCCGTCTCACCCGGGGCGCAAGGAACGCCCCGCGGGAAACGCCCATCGCATTATAGGAAGGAGCTGGCACCATGCGCCGAGTGTTCTGCCGTTCCCTTCCGCTGCTGTGCGCCCTGCTCACCTCTGACCCGGGAGCCATGACCGTGGACGGCGTAGCCATCGATACCTTCGGCACCACCCGCAACGGCCAGACCGTCGAGCGCTTCACCCTGACCGGACCAGGGGGGATCACGGCCCGTCTCATCACCTACGGCGCCACCCTCACCGAGCTGCTCCTCCCCGACCGCGACGGCATCCTGGCCGACGTGGTCCTCGGGTTCGACACCCTGGCCCAGTACGAGCAGGAGAGCCCGTACTTCGGGTGCACCACCGGTCGCGTGGCGAACCGGATCGCCGGGGGGCGGTTCACCCTGGACGGGGTCAAGTACCGCCTGGCCACCAACGACGGCCCCAACCATCTGCACGGCGGCAAGCGCGGCCTCGATAAATACGTGTGGCACGGCGAGCCGGTGGCTCGGGCCGAGGGGCCGGCAGTCCGCTTCCGCTTGGTCAGCCCGGACAACGACGAGGGGTACCCCGGGAACCTGAGCCTGGCCGTCACCTACCTGCTGACCCGATCCGGCGAGCTGCGCCTGGAATACGAGGCCACCACGGACAAGGCCACCCCGGTCAACCTGACCAACCACTCCTACTTCAACCTGGCCGGCAGCGGCGACGTCCTTGGCCACGTCCTCACCCTGAACGCCAGCCGGTACACCGAGCCGGACGCCACCTTGATCCCCACCGGCCGCCTGCTGCCGGTGGCCGGCACGCCGCTGGACTTCACCCGCCCGGCCCTGGTCGGCGGACGGATCGGCAAGGTGGCGATCGGCGGGTACGACCACAACCTCGTCATCGACCGGGCCGCGGGCTCAGGACTGGCCTTGGCGGCCGATCTCTACGACCCGGCCAGCGGCCGGGCCATGGAGGTGTTCACCACCGAGCCGGGGGTACAGTTCTACAGCGGGAACTTCCTCAACGGGCTCAAGGGGAAGGGCAGGGCCGTGTATGCCAAGCACGCGGCCCTCTGTCTCGAGACGCAGCACTACCCGGATTCGGTGAACCGGCCCGAGTTCCCCTCGGTGATCCTGCGACCCGGCGAGACCTATCGCCAGCTCACCGTGCACCGGTTCTCGGTGCGCTGAGCCGGGAGCCCGACCACCGCGGAAAGGCGGCGCCGGCCGGGCGGGCTCAGCAGCCCAAGGTCCGCTTGGCCTCGGCGACGGTGAAGCGCACCTCGTCGAGCCGGCCCATGCCGAACATGCACGCCGCCGCGCCGACCTCGTTGAGCACGTAGTCGAACGCCTCGCGGCCGAGGAGCCGGCCGCCGCCCATGGGCTTGATGGCGATCACCGGCCGGCTGCTGGCCCGGATCGCCGCCAGGGCCGATGCCGGCGTGGGGAGCATGAACACCCCCAGCTTGTTCAGCGGCGTGATGTACCCGTCGAACGAGACCCCCTCCCGCTCGAGCAGGGGTAGCGTCAGACCGGGGTGGTGGACGCTGGCGACCACGGCGCGGAAGTGACCCCGGAGGAAGGCGATGTACCCCTCGATCAGGTCGAAGCGGCCGGCGGGCGCCAGCAGGTCCACCTCGGCCCCGGGGTCGGCTACCAGCCCCTCGAAGCCGTCGAAGAACCCGACCTCGCGCTCCAGCGCGCCGTAGTCGACCTCCAGCCGCTCCAGCTCCGCCGGCGAGTACGGCGGCACTTCCTCGAAGCGGACCAGGGCCTCCTCGCCCGAGCCGTGACCGCCGGCCAGGTACGCGACGATAGGGTCGCCGGCCAGGTACCGGCGGTATTCGTCGCCGTGGGCCTGGTAGTCGTTGAAGTCGAGCGTGGCGTGCACCCGCCGCGGCTCGAGCGGGTGGCCGTCCAGCCGCAGCGGCACCACCAGGAACGGGACGGTGGCGGCCTGAACGTCCGTGAGCTGCTGCACGCGCCACAACGCCGCCAGGTGCTGTCGGTTGAGGTGAACCGCCATGTGGTCGGCCTGCACCACGGTCAGTCCCTGGTCCACGCCGTACCGGAGCACCTCGACGATGCGGTCGAAGGCGGCGAAGTGGGCCAGCATCTCGGCATCGCGCGCCGCGCTGATGTACCCGTACCCGTCGAACGGGTGGATCCCCATGATCAGGCGCGGCAGGGGCACCTCGCCGACGATCGCCGTGGGGATGGTACAGGCCTCGAGATAGCTCCGCATGCCGGGACCCGATCAGACCAGGGCCGCGTGGACCTGGCGCAGCTCGGACAGCACCGGCCGGTTCCGGGGGCAAGCCCGCTCGCAGGCGCCGCACCCGTCGCAGGCGGTCAGGGTGTGGGCCGACCCCAGGGCCGCGAAGGTCGAAGCGGCCAGCTCGGACTCGCCGCGTCGGTGGTACAGGCCGCACCGCAGCAGGTCGGCCACGGCCACGCCCTGGGGGCACCGGTCGCAGGCGCCGCACAGGGAGCAGGCCGTCAGCCCCAGCTCGGAGTACGGATGCAGCCGCATCCGGTCGAGCCACCCCATCCGCTTCCCCGCGGTGGCGGCATTGCGTTCGACCTCGGCAAAGGTCGCCATGCCTACCAGCAGGGTGTCGACCTGGGGGTTCTCCAGGAGCGTGGTAAAGGCCGCGGAGTGGGCCTCCCCGCCCTCCAGGTCCTTGGCCGCCTTCATCGCCATGAACCCCGGATTCCCCTCCTTCTTGGCCCGGGCCAGGATCGGGTTCAGCTCCTCGCGGTTCGCCAGGTTGTAGGCGACCAGCAGCACGTCGAAGAACCCCAGCTCGATCGACCGGTTCATCACCTCGGCGACGTTGCTGTGACAGGCGTACCCGCTGAACCGGATCTTCCCCGCCTCCTTCAGCTTCTCGTAGGCCTCGGGCAGCTCGGGGTTGTTCATCTCGTCCAGGCTTTGCAGCGGCGGCACCAGAATATCGACGTGGTCGGTGTTCAGGATGCGGAGCTGCTCGTCGATCCCGCCGATCGGGCTCTGCTTGAGGGCGAGCACCACCTCCTTGCGCCGCGTGGCCATGACCTTGCCGAACAGGGCGATGCTGCGGCCGTTGCCGTACCCCGGGGCCGTGTGGACCAGGTTGATCCCCCGGTCGATGGCCAGGTTGAGGAGGCGATCGTTCTGGATCTGGATCCCCCCGAAGGAGATCTCGCTGACCTTGAGCCCGGTGCGGCCGAGGATCCGGCGACGCGGCACTGGCCGGGCAGCGACGGGAGCGGCCTCCTCGGCGAGGGCAGCCCCCGGCCCGACGAGGGACAGGCCCACGGCCGCGGCGGTCGCCCCGGCGAGGAAGCGGCGGCGGTCGATCCCCCCGGACCGGTCACGGACAGAGAGGTTGGTGGCCATGGTGATCTCCTTCACGGTGATGGGGTCGCAACGGCAAGGTACGCACTCAACGCCCGCCGGTAGGACTCGAAGGCCAGGGTTTCGCGGTCGATCTCGCCCGGCTCGACCACGGCGATCTCGGTCACTTCGTCCCCCGGGGACAGACGGGCCAGGTCCACGGCCCGGCAGTGGAAGAGGGCATCGGTCGACAGGTAGGTAACGCCGGCGTAGGGGTACTCGTTCCACATCGACCCCAGGTACCCGACGACCTCGATCTCCAGCCCGGTCTCCTCGCGGGTCTCGCGCCGGACCGCCTGCTCCAGGGTCTCGCGGTCGTCGACGAAGCCGCCGGGCATCCCCCAAAGTCCGCGTTGCGGCTCGCGCGCCCGGCGCCCAAGGATCAAACGGCCCTGGTGCTCGACCACCGCCACCACGGCCGCCGCCGAGTTCTGATAATAGCGGAAGCCGCAGGCCTCGCAGCGACAGGCCTTGTCGCCGTGGGCCACCAGATCGCGGCTGCCGCACCGAGGGCAGTGGACGAACCCGGTGTGGTCGAGCATCGAACCGCTCACCCGCGGGCCTTCTCCAGCCGCGGCAGCAGCGCGGCGTAGTACCGGTCGAGCATCTCGGCCGGGATGTTCGGCGGCAGGTGGTTCCCCACGGCCAGGATGGCGCCTCTGCACTTGGCCAGGGCGGTGAAGGTCCGGTCGAGGTCGGCCTTGACCCGGTCCCAGTGGCGGAAGGTCAGGTCCCGGCAGTCGACGAAGGAGCCGACCAGGCAGTGGCTCTGCCCGAACCGTTCGGCCATCATCCCGAAGTCGACGAACGGCTCGAAGATGAAGCCGTCGGCCCCGGCCTGGGCCAGGTCGTCGACGAAGACCGTGTAGTCGCCGTCCGAGCAGAACAGCACCTTCTTGCCGGCGGCGTGGATCGGCTTCCACAACTCGGCGAAACGGGGCAGGATGACCCGGCGATAGATCTCCGGCCGCATGAACGGTCCGGCCGACCAGACGAAATCATCGTGCTGGATGACCACCTCGACGCTGGTCCGGGCCCAGCACTCCATGTGGTAGAGGGTCCGGCGGAAGAAGCCGTCGAGGACCTTCTCCATCCGGTCCTCGTCGGCCGCGGCCAAAAGGAGCATATCCCAGCCGAAGGACTGGATCGCCCCGGAGACGATGGTGCGGTAGTACCCTCCGGTGGTGAGCTGCTCGGGGTACTGCCGCCGGGCGCTCTGGATTGCCTGCTCGTACTCGGCGATCTGCGCCACCCGGTCGGGCAGCCCGTACTCCGCCACCGCGTCAAAGGCCCAGACCTCCTCAACCGTGCGGAACGGGGACTCCTGCGGCTGCCGCTGGTCGCTCCCGTCGGCGGCGTAGACCGCGTGGCCCATGTCGGTGATCCGGCCGGTCTTCCCCCAGTCGACCAGGCCGTCGTTGGTACTCCAGTTGAAGTCGAACTGCAGGGCCCGGTGGGCCCGCACGGCGAACTCCGGATGGTCGGCCTGCACCCCCGCGACCTTCTCCATGTAGGCGTGGTGGTACCCCATGCTGTACTCGGTGTGCGCCCACCGCGGACCGGGCCGCAGCAGGATGTTGTCCAGCGCCGTCTGCACGCTCATGCTCCCCTCCCCTTGGCGGCGCCCCGGGCGAAACCGGCTTCTCGCCGGTTCCCCAAAATGAGGCGCGGTGCGGCAGCAAGATAGGGGTACCGCCGGTTCGGGACCAGCCAGGCCGGCCATCGCGCTGGATTGCGGCCCGGTTCGCGCGGCCCGTAGATTTGCCCCCTCTGGCACTCCATCACCCCGGACAAGCGCCCATGCCTCGCACTGCCGCGGCCCTGCTGCTGACCCTGATCTGCGGCAGCGCCGCACCCGCCGAAGAGCTGATCGTCTGGGGTGTCGGCAAGGACCGCGGCCTGGACGCGGCCCTGCGGCTGTTCAAGCGCGAGCACCCGGGCTGGACCGTGGTCACCTCGGTCGGCTCCAGCGGCGGCATGGACCCGCAGAAGCTGATGTGCGGGATCGCCGGCCAGCACCCGCCCGACATGCTGCAGCAGGACCGCTTCTCGGTCGGCGAGTGGGCCGTGCGCGAGGCCTTCCTCCCCCTCGACCTGCAGGTGGCCGCTTCCCTGGAGGAGGAAGCGCTCGCCGGCAGGGCCGACTCGCTGCTGGCCCTCGGTCTGGCCGATGCAGTCCGGACCGCGCTCCTCGACCTGGCTGACCGGCTGGCCGTTCGGGGACCGTCACGGCAGCTCGAGCTGACTCGGGCGCTGGTGGCCGGGATCGAGACCGGCGCCCTGACCGCGACCCTACAGTCCCAGGCTGCCGAGCTGGCGCGGCTCTGCCAGGGGGTCCACCCGGAGCGGTTCTTCACCGCCTGCTGGGAGGAAGCCAGGTACGGTCCACCGGGCGGCCGCCGGATCTATGCCATCCCCAATAGCACCGACGACCGCGGCCTGTACTACCACGCCGACCTGCTGGAGCGCGCCGGCCTGGTCGACGTCGACGGCCGGGCTCGGCCGCCGCGGGACTGGGACGAGCTGCGCGACTACGCCGTGCGGCTGACCGAGCGGGACGCGGACGGCAACCTGGTCCGGCTCGGCTTCGCCCCCAACTACGGCAACAGCTATCTCTACATCTACGCCTGGCTCAACGGCGGCGAGTTCATCAGCGCCGACGGCCGCACCTGCACCCTGGCCGACGACCGGGTCGTCGAGGCTCTCGAGTACATGGTGGGGATCTACGACGCCCTGGGCGGGGCAGAGCAGGTCGACGCCTTTCAGAGCGCCTTCCAGGCCGGGGAGTTCGATCCGTTCCTGACCGGCAAGGTGGCGATGAAGATCGACGGCAACTGGGTGCTCAACACCATTGCCGACTACGCCCCCGGCCTGCGCTTCGGCGCGGCTCCAGCCCCGGCCCCGGCCGGACGGTCGCCGATCACCTGGTCGGGCGGCTTCTCCTGGGCCATCCCGGCCGGCTCGCCCCACCCGGAGACCGCCTTCGAGCTGATCCGCTTCCTCAACACCGACCGGATCTGGCGGCTCCGCCACCAGGTGGCCGGTCGGTACGCGGCCAGCCGCGGCCGGAGCTACGTGCCGCAGATGGCGCCTCTGCCCCACGTCAACGCGCTGACCTACGACCTGTTCGTGCGGGACAATCCCGATCTGGCCCCCCGCGTCAAGGAAGGGTTCCTGCTCTTTGCCGGCCTGATGGAGCGCTCGCGGTTCCGGCCGGTCACCGCAGTGGGCCAGCTCCTCTGGGACGAGCACGTCCGCGCCTTTGAGAAGGCGGTGCGGCACACCTACTCCCCGCGCGAGGCGCTTGAGCGCGGCCAGCGCCGGGTGCAGTCGGCCCTGGACCTGATCCACGGCGGTCAGACCGGCGTGCCGGTGGACTGGCGTCTGCCCGGAGTGGCCGTGGCTGCCATGCTGACCGGTGGCCTCGGCGTGGTCCTTTGGCGCGGCGGTGCCCGGCTACGGCGCCGTCTGTGGCGGTCGGAGTCGCTGGCCGGGTACCTCTTTGCCGCGCCCTGGATCGCCGGCTTTGCCCTGCTGACCGCCGGTCCGGTGGCGGTCTCGGCGGTCTACTCCTTCTGCCGCTACGACGTGCTCCACCCGGCCCGCTTCGTCGGGTTGGAGAACTATCGCCGGCTGCTGACCGACGACCCGCTCTTCTGGCGGTCCCTGGCCAACACCGCGTACATGATGCTCGGGGTGCCGCTGGGGATGGCCGCGGGGCTGGGGATCGCCCTGCTGCTGGCCCGCGAGATCCGCGGGATGCGGGTCTATCGCACGGTGTACTACCTGCCGGCGATCGTGCCGATGGTGGCCAGCTCGATCCTGTGGATCTGGGTGCTCAATCCCGAGGTCGGTCTGGTCAACGCCTTGCTCCGGACCCTCGGGATCGCCGACCCGCCCAACTGGCTGCAGAGCGCCTCGTGGCTGCTGGGCTCGAAGAGCGCCATCATCCTCATGGGGCTGTGGAGCGCCGGCTCGAGCATGATCGTCTGGCTGGCCGGGCTGAAGGGGATCCCGCGACACCTGTATGAAGCCGCCGAGATCGACGGCGCCGGCCCCTGGGGCCGCTTCCTGCACGTGACCCTGCCGATGCTCTCCCCGTACATCTTCTTCAACCTGATCATGGGGATCATCGGCACCATGCAGGTCTTCACCCAGGCCTACATCATGACCCAGGGAGGGCCGGACGACTCCACCCTGTTCTACGCCTACTACCTGTTCAACAGCGCCTTCCGCTACTTCCAGATGGGGTACGCCTCGGCCCTGGCGTGGATCCTCTTCGTCGTCATCCTGCTCCTCACCCTGGTGCAGCTCAAGCTGGCCCCGCGGTGGGTCCACTACGAGGCCGAGTGAGTCCGGTGTCTCGCTGCTGGCTCGCCCTCGGGCTGTTCCTCGAGGCCGCGGTCCTGGCCCTGCTGGCCGTGGCCGTGGTGCACGGCCGCTTCGACCAGGGACCGGGGTTCTTCGGCGTTCTGCTCGGCGGATTGCTGGCCGGGTCCACGGTGGCGACGTGGGTACTGCCGGGTCGCCTGGCCGGACAGGCCGTGACCCACGGCGCCCTGCTCACCGGGTGCGTGGTCTTTGCCTTCCCCTTTGTCTGGCTGGTCGGCACCAGCCTGAAGTACGACGAGGAGATCTTCGTGTACCCGCCGCGCTGGGTGCCGGCCGTGCCGCGGAAGGTGGAGATTTCGCCCTATCTGACCGCCGAATCCCTGCCGCCGCTGCAACCGCCCGAAGGGCTGGCCGCCGATCGCTGGCCCGGCTTGTGGTCGGTGCTGCAGCCGCTGCTGCTGGCCCGGGGCCAGGCCCTCCTGGAGGCGCGGACCGCGGAGGTCGCCGGGGCGAGCCCTGCCGCGCCGGCCTTTGCCCGAGCCCTGTACCAGACGGCCTCGGCCGGTCTGCCGCGCTCCGGCTGGGCCGCGAACGACAGCGCGATCGCCGCGGCCGTGGTCGATCGCCTGGACCGGCCTTCGGTCGCCGTGGCCTGGGAGACGGTTCACCGGTCCCTGGCCCTGCGCCGGCTCACCGTGGTGAACGAGGCCCGCGACCTGCATCCTCCCAGTGCCACGGACCGGCCTGACCCCTGGGCGCCTTGTGAGGGGTCGGTGCAGGTTCAGGCCGACCCGGGCAAGGGCGCGGACGGGGTGGTCACCGTGGCCTATGACCTGCGGCAGTCGGCGCGGGCCGGTCTGGCCGTCGAGCTGCCGCTTCCGGTGTCGGCCGAGCGTTTCCTCGGGGTCATCCTGCCGATCCGGCAGGACCGGACCTGGCATCGCCTGCACGTGACCCTGGAGCTGGCCGGCCGCCGGTACGAAGCCGCTGATCCGCTCTACCTGGGGCAGTACCGCTGGCAGGAGCTGACCTTCAAGCTGGCCGAGCGCGATCCCCGCGACGAGCGGGACCTGGGGATCTGGCCCCTGGTGCCGGCCGCGGATCAGAGCAGCGTCCTCGACCGCCCCGATCGCTTCCGACTGGTGCTGACCGTGGAGCGGGCCTCGCGCGCGATCGCGCTCTGGCGCAAGTACACGGCCAACTTCCGCGGCGCCTGGATCGCCACCCAGCACCGCTGGCGGTACGTGGGGAACAGCCTCTACCTGGCGACCCTGACCATCCTCGGCCAGATCCTGAGCTGCTCGCTGGTGGCCTATGCCTTTGCCCGGCTGCGCTGGCCGGGCCGCGACCTGCTCTTCGGCCTGCTGCTGGCCACCATGATGCTCCCCGGCCAGGTGACCATGATCCCGGTCTTCATGGTCTTCCGCGAGCTGGGCTGGTACAACACCCTGCGGCCGCTCTGGGTCCCCTCGTTCCTCGGCTCGGCCTTCTTCATCTTCATGCTGCGGCAGTTCATGCGCTCGATCCCGGTCGACCTGGAGGAGGCGGCCCGCATCGACGGGTGCAGCCGCTTCGGGATCTACTGGCGGATCATCCTGCCCTTGGTCAAGCCGGCCCTGGCCGCAGTCGGGATCTTCACCTTCATGGGCACCTGGAACGACTTCATGGGACCGCTGATCTACGTCAACGACCAGCGGCTCTACCCCCTGGCCCTGGGACTGTTCGACTTCCGCACCCAGCACGGCAGCGAGTTCGGCCTGCTGATGGCCGCCTCCACCCTGATGACCGCGCCGGTCATCGCCCTGTTCTTCGCGGCTCAGCGGTACTTCATCCAGGGCGTCACCCTGACCGGCATCAAGGGGTAACGATAGCCGATGCACGTGATCCTCAACATCGGTCCCGGTCTCCTATCGCCAGGGCACCGCTATCCCCAGCTCCCCGGCCAGCTTCTCCAGCAGGGCCTGGTGCTCCTCGCTGACCGGCACCCCCTGGGCCGCGAACTCCCGCTCGCGTGCCGCCTCCACCCCTCCGGCCAGGTAGCACTCGCTCAGCCCCGGAAGTGGCTGCAGCCGGCGCACCTGCCGCGCGTATTCGTCCATCTGTTGCCGGAATTCGGCCGGGTCGAGGAACAGGTCGATCCGCATGGCCACGACCATGGCCCCCTGATTGGCGCCCGGCCAGGTCCAGCGCGGTGGCTCCGGGTTGAGCCGCAGGCCCGCGAGGAGTCCGCCCCAGGCCTGGCAGACCTCGCCCATGCCGATCGAGCGGAGCACGATCCCCGGTGCCAGCTTGGCCAGCTCGTCGCGGCGGCCGCCGTACAGGTCGTGCATGGTGCCGAAGTCGAGGACCAGCGGGTCCTCCTCCCCGGCCGGGGCGCTGAAGGCCATGGGCGAGCCGCCGGCCGCGTCGTAGAGCGGCTCGCCGGGGTCGAGGTGCAACTGGTGGCCCGAGGTCACGAAGCACAGCAGGTCGTGGTCCAGGGTCATGCGGGCGTAGATCCCCGCGGCCCCGAAGTGGCCGTGGTTCCGCGTCAGCAGCACGGCCAGGCCGCTGGCCTTGGCCTTGTCGACCAGCAGGCGGGTCCCGTCGTGGGTGGGGAAGTACCCCAGGCCGCCGTCGCCGTCGACCAGCAGGCTCACCGGCGTCTCGGTCACCGTGGTCACGCGCGGCGCCGGGTTGAGCCGGCCGTCGCGCATCAGCCGCGCGTAGGTGGCCACCTGGCGGGTGCCGTGGCTGAAGACGCCCCGCAGATCGTTGGTCGTGAGCAGATCGGCCAGCAGCGCGGCTCGGTCGACAGGCAGGCCGACCGCCTGGACCGCGCTGGT